>JAJEBS010000065.1 GCA_022822425.1 Gemmatimonadota bacterium
CCAGGTGACGGGCATCGAGGCGCGCAACCCGCCCATGTTGCGCATGTCCTGCGGGTCGGCGTGGCTGTGGGTGCTGTGCAGCGCATGGTGCATCGCGTGAATCACCGCGCCCGACCCGAGGAACAGGAGCGCCTTGAAGAAGGCGTGGGTCATCAGGTGGAAGATGCCGGCGGCGTATGCACCCACCCCGACGCCCAGGAACATGTAGCCCAGCTGGGAGATGGTGGAGTAGGCGAGCACCTTCTTGATGTCGTACTGCGCCAGCGCGATGGTGGCGGCCAGCAGCGCGGTGAGCACGCCCACCGTGGCCACGACCGCGCTGCTCACCGGTGCGAGCGCGAAGAGCACCGCCATGCGAGCCACCATGTAGACGCCCGCGGTCACCATGGTCGCGGCGTGGATCAGCGCGGAGACCGGGGTGGGGCCGGCCATCGCATCCGGCAGCCAGACGTACAGCGGGATCTGGGCGCTCTTTCCCGCCGCCCCCAGGAAGAGGAACAGCGTGATCGCCGTGACCGTGGCGCCCCCGTACTCGAGCAGCGCCGGGGCCTCGGGGAAGACTTCCGCGAAGGCCAGGGTGCCGAAGGTGGTGAACACCAGGAACATCGCCACCAGGAAGCCGAAGTCGCCGATGCGGTTGACGATGAAGGCCTTCTTGCCGGCATCGGCCTTCTCGCGGTCCTGGAACCAGAAGCCGATCAGCAGGTAGCTGCACAGCCCCACCCCCTCCCATCCCACGAACATGACCGGGAAGCTCGCCCCCAGGACGAGCACCAGCATGAAGAAGACGAAGAGGTTCAGGTAGGAGAAATAGCGCGCGTAGCCGGGGTCGTCGTGCATGTACCCGACGCTGAACACGTGGATCAGGAAGCCGACGCCGGTCACCACCAGCATCATGATCATGCTGAGCTGGTCCAGCTGCAGCGCCGCGTCCACCTCCAGCGCCCCGGTGACCATCCAGCTCCAGTAGCTCACCACCACGGGGTCGTGCAGATCCGCGTGGAACATCCCCGCGAAGTTGAGGAGCACGAGCAGGAAGGAGAGCCCGACGACCCCCGGACCCACCAGGGTGACCCAGCGCTTGTGCCCGTCGTCCTGATGTTCCGACCCGTCTCCGCCCGCGCGTACCGCAGCCGCCGCCCGCGCGCCCACCCGCATCGCCAGAACGCCGTTGACCAGGAAGCCCAGCAGAGGCAACAGGACGATGAGCCCGGGCAGCACCGGCTCGTACCCTGCCGGCTGGGCGCCTTCCTGGAGGAGGCTCGAGAGCGGTGCGAGCGTCATCTACCTACCACTTGAGCAGGTTGAAGTTGTCGACATTGACCGTCCGGTAGTGCCGGAAGATGGAGATGATGATCGCGAGCCCGACCGCGGCTTCCGCGGCCGCCACCGTCATGACGAAGAAGACGAAGACCTGCCCCTCCACGCCCACGTACCGGGAAAACGCCACCAGGGCCAGGTTCACCGCGTTCAGCTGGAGCTCGATGCAGAGGAACATGATGATGGCGTTGCGCCGCACCAGCACCCCGAAGGTGCCGATCACGAACAGCAGGGCGCTGGTGGTCAGGGCTTCGGTCAGCACGCGGCGCTCCTCATACCCGCTTCTTCGCCAGCGCGACGGCCCCCACCACGGCAACCAGCAGCAGGATGCCGGTGATCTCGAAGGGAACCACGTATTCCTGGAAGAGCGGCCGCGCGATCAGCGACACCGCGCCCCGTTCAGCCAGCTCCAGATCCATCGCCGCGGCACCGGGGAAGCTCTCGTACAGCGAACTCGATTCCGCTCCACCGAACCGGGTCGCCAGGATCCCGCAGATCGCCCCCGACACGACGAAGGCGCACACGGCGTAGAGCCCGCGCACCAGGTCGTCCCTGTAGTCGTGCCCCAGGTTCAGGAGCATGATCACGAAGAGGAAGAGCACCATGATGGCGCCGGCGTAGACCATCACCTGGATGGCGGCCAGAAAGTGCGCTTCCAGCAGCACGTAGATCCCTGCCACGCTCGCCAGCGACACCACCATGAACATGAGGCTGCCCACGGGGTTCCGGCTCGCCACCACCCCGATGCCTCCGCCCACCACGGTCACGGCGAAAACGTAGAAGAGGATCAGCTCCATCCCCTCACTCCGATGCGGGGTCGGAGGGGTCCCACAGCGCCGTGACCGGGTGCTCCTGCTCCATCAGCCGATCCAGGTCGTAGACGAAGCGCTCGCGCGTGTACTCGGCGTTCTCGAAGTGCTGGCCCACGTGGATCGCCTCCACCGGGCACACCTCCTGGCACATTCCGCAGAAGATGCAGCGGAACTCGTCGATCTCGTAGACGATGGGGTAGCGGTTGCCCTGGTCGTCCTCGCCCCCGACCAGGCGGATGCAGTTGGCCGGGCAGACCGTGGGACAGAGGCCGCAGGCCACGCACTTGGGGCGCCCGTCGGCGTGCACCTCCATGCGGTGGGTGCCGCGCCAGCGGGGATGGAGCTCCGTGGGCTCCTCCGGATAGCTGCGCGTCACCTTGCGGGGGTTCACCATGTGCCGGAAGGTCAGCGACATCCCCTTGAGGGCGGCTCTCAGGTACGAGCTCCGGGCCGCTTCCGGCCTGCGCACCAGCTTTACCGAAATGGCCATGGCGTCTCCCCCGGGTTCACGGGTTGCTGGCCGGCGCCATGCTGGCGGCGCGGCCGGCGGGCGCGGCTCCGGTGATGATCCGGCCGCGGTCCAGGTACAGGGCGAACATGCCCGTGGCGACGAGACTCACCGCGGTCAGCGCCAGGGCGAAGCCCGGGCCGCCGGACACACCCAGCTGATCCAGCACCAGGATGGTGCCGCCGACGAGCATGACGTAGGCGAGCGCGGTGGGCAACATCACCTTCCAGCCCAGGTGCATGACCTGGTCGTAGCGGAAGCGCGGAAGAGTCCAGCGCACCCAGATGTAGAGCACTACGAAGAAGGTGGTCTTGACCATGAAGGCGCCCAGCGTGAGCAGCGTGGTCCATACCGACAGCTGCGCGGGCACGGGCTCACCCGCCGCCGTGAAGCCGGAGATGAGCGCGCCTTCGTACGGGATGAAGTTGTCTCCCGCCCAGAAGGGGATGTCCCAGCCCCCCAGAAACAGCGTTGCCATGAGCGCCGAGGCGGTGATCACGTGCGCGTACTCGGCGATGAAGAACATGCTGAACTTCATGGACGAATACTCGGTGTGATATCCGGTTACGAGTTCGGACTCGGCCTCCGGCATGTCGAAGGGCAGCCGGTTGGTCTCCGCGAAGGCGGAGATCAGGAAGAGCAGGAAGCCCAGCGACAGGGGGAGGATGTACCACAGCCCCAGCTGCTGATCGGCCACCATCCGGGTGAGCGTGACGTTGCCCGCCAGCATCATGACCGGGATCAGGGAGAGCCCCAGGCCGACCTCGTAGCTCACCATCTGGGCGGAGGCGCGCAACCCGCCCAGCAACGCGTACTTGTTGTTGGAGGACCATCCTCCAAGGAAGATCCCGTATACGCCGAGCGAACTGATGGCGAGGATGTAGAGCACTCCCACGGGGAGGTCGGCGACGATCATGTCCACCGTCCCCCACGGAGTGGGAAGCGGGGCGGCGAAGGGGATCACGGCGAAGGTGACGAGCGCCGGCATGATCGACAGCATCGGGCCCAGAACGAAGAAGAAGCGCGATGCGGTGGCCGGGCTGGTCTCTTCCTTGATGATGTTCTTGAGCCCGTCGGCGATGGGCTGCAGGAGCCCGAAGGGGCCCACCCGGTTCGGCCCCAGGCGATCCTGGATGAAGGCCGAGAGGCGCCGTTCGGCCCAGGTGGCGTACATGATCGCCACCATCAGCGCCGTGAAGACAGCCAGCACCTTGACGGCGGCGGCGATCAGGAAGGCCGTCGACGATAGTTCGTTCATCGTTCTCCCGCGATGGCCGCGGGACGATTCGCGGGCGCACCGTGTACGCCCAACCGGTCGTAGCCGAGGCCCTCGAACTCCGGCACGCCTGCCGCGAGCCGGCCGAACGCCTCCGCCGCGCTCGCCGGCGCCGGTTCTCCCGCGAGGGAGGCGGTCAGCGCGCCGAGCACCTGCCACGCGGGCTGGGCGTCCCCGGCGGCCCTGAGCGCGGGCTCGAAGCGCTGTACCCGGGTCTGCACGTTGGTGAAGGTCCCCTCCTGTTCCGCGAAGGTGGTGACCGGGAGCACGAAATGTGCGCTGCGCGCCGCCGCCGCCGGGTGGGCTCCGAGGTAGACGAAGAGCTCCGCCCGCGAGCCGAAGTCCTCCGGCTGGTCGGCCAGCTCGTCGCCCAGCACGATCAGCGCGCCGGTGGCGGCCGCCACCTCGTCCAACCCCCCGGTGGCGTCGTCGCTTCCCACTCGGCGCAGCCCCAGCAGTTCGGCGCCGCGCGTGTTGGGCGCCAGATCGCGACGGCGCGCGAGCACCGGGAAGCCGGGCAAGGGGACTTCGTCCGGAGCTTTCGGCGACCGGTACACGATGTCGCCTCCGCCGAGCTGTTCCACCAGCTCCCGGAGGGCGCCCAGGTCCTCGTTGGATGCGTGGGCCGAAGCGACGGCGTGGACGGGGCCCCGGCAACCCTCGAGCCGCTCCCGCAGCGAGGCGAGCGTTTCGTGCCAACCCGGCGCCGACCAGCCATCGTCCCCTCGCGTGAAGGGCTCCTCGATCCGGTCGCTCCGGTTCAGCCACTCGTATTGGCCACGGCCGTAATCGCACATCCAGTGGCCGTTGACCTCCGGGTTCTCCCGGGGCTTGAGCCGATGCACCACGTTGTCGCGGGTGTGGATGTCGATGTTGCACCCCTGCGAGCAGTTGGGGCACACCGACGGGGTGTGGTCGAGGTCCCAGGCGCGCGCCTTGTGCAGAAAGTTCTTGGAGACCAGCGCGCCCACCGGGCAGATGTCGACGATGTTGCCGGAGTAGGGGGAGTCCCTGAGTCCGTGCTCGAAGAACGTGTCGATGACCGCCCGGTCTCCCCGCTCCACCACCGTCAGCACGGGATCCTGCGCCATCTCCTCCATGAAGCGCACGCAGCGCGTGCACATGACGCAGCGGTCCCCGTAGAAGAGGACGTCGCCTCCGAAGTCGTCGCGGCCGAACACGCGCTTGGGCTCGACCCCGCGGCCGTGCGCGCGGCCTTCGGAGTGAACGTAATCCTGCAGCTTGCACTCCCCGGACTGGTCGCAGATCGGGCAGTCCAGCGGGTGGTTGATGAGGTAGAACTCGAGCACGCCCTTGCGCATCTCGCGCGCCAGCCCCTCGTCGGTGCGCACCACCTGGCCGTCCTGGGCCTGGGTGACGCACGAAGGCATGGGCTTGGGAGCGCCCTCCACGTCCACCAGGCAGAGGCGGCACTGGGCGGGCGCGGACAGCGCGGGATGATAGCAGTAGTGCGGCACCTCCACGCCGATTTCCTCGGCCGCATGCAGCAGCGAGGTGCCCTCCGGGACCGTCACCTGGCGGCCGTCGATGGTCAGGGTGACGGTGCTCACGCGACCTCCGCTCTCTCGCCCCGGTGGATCAGGGCCAGGTATTCGTCCCGGAACTTCTCGATGGAGGAGACGACCGGGGCTGCCGCCGAATCGGAGAGGACGCAGATGGTCGTGCCGGTCATCTGGGCGCTCATGTCGAGCAGCGTGTCCAGGTCGGCCTCGGTGCCGCCTCCCGCCTCGATGCGGCGAAGCACCTGCGTCATCCAGGAGGTGCCCTCGCGGCAGGGCGTGCACTGGCCGCAGGACTCGTGCGCGTAGAACTGCACCATGCGCCGTACCTCCCGCACGATGTTGGTGCGGTCGTCCATCACGATCACCGATGCGCAGCCGAGCATCGAGCCGGCGGCCTCCACTCCCTCATAGCACAACGTGCATTCCCGGCAATCCTCCACATCCATGAGCGGAACGGAACTGCCGCCCGGGATCACGGACTTGAGCGCCCGCCCTTCGGCCACGCCCCCGCACACGTCCTCGATCAGCTCCATCATCGGAAAGCCCAGCGGCAACTCGTAGTTGCCCGGCTTCTCCACATGGCCGCTCACGCAGAAGAGCTTGGTGCCGGGGGACTTGTCGGTGCCCCATTGCCGGTACCACTCGCCTCCGTGCCGTACGATGTGGGGCACGGCCGCCAGCGTCTCGACGTTGTTGATCGTGGTGGGCATGGAATACACGCCCACCGCGGCCGGGAAGGGCGGCTTCACCCGCGGCTCCCCGCGACGACCCTCGAGTGAATTCATGAGCCCGGTCTCTTCACCGCAAATATAGGCGCCCGCGCCCACGTGGACGGTGACGTCGATGTGGGTCCCCGACCCCAGGATGTCCTCGCCCGCAAATCCTCCCTCGTACGCCTCCTCGACTGCGCGCGCGATAACCTGGCTGGCTTCGAAGAACTCGCCCCGCAGGTAGATGTACGCGTGCCGCGAGCCCATCGCGTACGCGGCGATCAGGCATCCCTCGATGAGTTGATGGGGATCCCAGCGGATCAGTTCGCGGTCCTTGAAGGTGCCGGGCTCGGATTCGTCGGCGTTGCACAGGAGATAGTGCGGCTTGACCCCGGCCTTCGGCATGAAGCTCCACTTGAGCCCCGTTGGGAAGCCGGCTCCTCCCCTGCCCCGCAGTCCCGATGCCTTCACCTCTTCGATCACCGCGGCCGGGCCGATCTCGAGGGCGCGCTCGAGTCCCAGGTATCCGTCCCGTTCCCGGTATCCGCCGAGCGCACGCGCCGCGGGATCCCCGAAGTTCCGGGAGATCACGCGCACCTCGCGCTCATGCACGTACGGATAGGCCATCTACTCGCCGTGCTCCCTGAGACGCTCGAGGAGCGCGGGCACATCGTCCGGCAGCACGTTCTCGTAGTAGCGGGAGTTGATCTGCACGGCGACCGGGAAGCCGCACGCGGCCAGGCATTCCACCTCGATGACGGTGAAATCGCCGTCCCCGGAGGTCTCTCCGAGTTCCGTGCCCGTGTGTCGCAGGAAGGCGTCCAGCACCTCCTCGCCTTTGCACAGGCTGCAGCTGATGTTGGTGCAGACCTGGATGAGGAACCGCCCCACCGGCCGCTTGTTGTACATCGTGTAGAAGGTGACCGTCCCGCGTACCTCGGCCGACGCCAGGCCGAGAAGCGCAGCCACCTCGTCCATCGTCTCGGGGGAGACGTGGCCGCGCAGCTCCTGAGCCAGGTTCAGCGTCGGAATGAGAGCGCCGCGCGCGGTGGGGTAGCGCGCGCGGATCTTCTCGAACCGCTCCCTGTAGGGACCCTCGAAGAGGACCGCGTCCGGATCCTTTTCCGGGAGCATGTAGGGATACGAGGGGGCGGCCGATTCGTGACCTCCGTCGAGAGGCCGCTCGCCCACGAAGTCGGTGCCGCGCACATCCGCTTCGGTGAGGTCGAACTCTCCCGTGTTGCCGGCCCAGCCGGGGTTGCGGAAGGGTACGCGGGCGGAAGTGCTCATCGGTCGATCTCGCCCAGGACGATGTCGAGGCTCGCGTTGATCATGATGAGGTCGGCCACGAGGTGCCCCTCGGCCAGCTTCGCGATCGCCGACAGGTTGACGAAGGACGGCGGGCGGATGCGCCAGCGCACCGGCTTGGGACCCCCGTCTCCCACCAGGTACATGCCCAGCTCCCCCTTGGAACCTTCGACGGCGAAGTAGCAGTCCTCGGCGGGTGCGCTGATGCCGTCCATGATCAGCTTGAAGTGGTGGATCATCGACTCCATGTCGCTCATGCAGTCGGTCTTGCCCGGCAGGCTGATGCGCGGGTCTTCCACGTTGATGGGCCCATCGGGGAGGCGGTCCAGCGCCTGATGCAGGATGGCCACGCTCTGGCGCATCTCTTCCATGCGCACCAGGTAGCGGTCGTAGCAGTCGCCGTTCTCACCGACCGGGACCTCGAAGTCGTAGGTCTCGTAGTCGTAGTAGGGCCGGTCCTTGCGCACGTCGTAGTCGACCCCGCTGGCCCGCAGGTTGGGACCGGTCAGGCCGCAGTCGACCGCGTCTTCCGGACCGATTGCGCCGATGTCGATGGTGCGGCCCTGATGGATGGCGTTGGTGGTGAGCAGCGAGTCGATCTCGTTCAGGGTGCGCGGGAAGGTGTCGATGAAGTCGCGCACACCCTCCGCCCAGCCGGACGGCAGGTCCGACATCATGCCGCCGATGCGGGTGGCGGAGGTCGTGATGCGGGCGCCCGTCAGCTCCTCGTGCAGCTGGTAGATGCGCTCGCGCTCCTGGAATGCGTACAGGAAGGGGGTGAAGGCGCCGACGTCGATCGCGGTGGTGCCCAGCCAGAGCAGGTGCGAGAAGATGCGGTCCAGCTCGAGGCAGATCACCCGCACCACCTTGCAGCGCTCCGTGACCTCGATGCCCATCAGCTTCTCGACCGCCATGGCGTAGGCGCAGTTGTAGATGAGCGGCGCCAGGTAGTCCATGCGGTCGGTCAGCGGCACGATCTGGTTGTACGTGCGGTACTCGCCCAGCTTCTCGAAGGAGGAGTGCAGGTACCCGATATGCGGCGTGACCGACACCACCGTCTCTCCGTCCAGCTCGCAGATGAGCCTGAGCACGCCGTGCGTGGCGGGGTGCTGGGGCCCGATGTTGATGAGCATCTGCTCGGAGCCGATGTCGGGCTCCGCGACGTCGACGGGCGCCAGCGGTCCCATCGCGGGCCGGGCGTCCATCCCCATCTCCGCCCCCCGCCCCACCGGGATCTCCACCGTCCGGCGCGTCACCGGCCCTGATCCCTCGCGGCGGAGGCGGAAGCTTCGTCCGCCGGCACGATCTGGGGGGCGCCACGTCCCTCCATCTCGTCCGGCATGTAGTACTGCTCCATGTCCTGGGAGAGGGCGCGCCGCGTCTGCTCGGCGCGGGAGAAGCGGCCGCGCAGCGGGAAGTCCTTCCGCAGAGGATGGCCCTCGGCGTAGTTCTCGGGCATGAGAATGCGGCGCAGGTCCGGGTGCCCCTCGAACTCGATCCCGAACAGATCGTAGACTTCGCGCTCGAGCCAGTCGGCGGCACTCCAGAGAGCGGTCACCGAGGCGATCGCGAGGTGGGAAAGCGGAAGCTCACACTTTACGCGCAGCGCCCTGCGGTGTGGTATGGACCAGAGCTGGTAGACGACCTCGAGCGGGCGCCCGTCGCCGTAATCGACCGCGGTAACGTCGACGAGCAGGTTGAAGCGCTCGCCGGGGTCGGTGCGAAGCCAGTCCAGCACCTCCGCGTTGCGGCCCGGGTCGATGTAGACCACCTGCTGGTCCCCCGATTGCACCAGGTCGCGCACGACTGCGTCGGGGAATGCCGCGCGCAGAGCTTCGACGGTGGCGGAAGCCGACTTTCCGTGGCGGTCCGGTCGGATCACGGAATACGGTCGTCGGGTCGGTCGGAGGCGTCGGATCCGGTGGGCCCGCTCACGCGGTTCTGCCGGGTCGAATTGCCGAAGGGTCCGGAGAGTGCCAGCACCTCGTCGGCGTCGGCGCGCGCGCGGGCAACCTCTGCCGGATCCTCGGCGCGCAGCGCGCCGTGCTCGCTCAGGCGCTCCTGCCGGATCTTCTCCTGAATCATCATGAGCCCGTAGATGAGCCCCTCCGGTCTTGGCGGACATCCCGGCACGTAGACGTCCACGGGACTGATGGTGTCGATCCCCTGCACCATCGAGTACACGTCGAACACGCCCCCCGAAGAAGCGCAGGCGCCCATGGAGACGGCCCACTTGGGCTGGGGCATCTGGTCCCAGATGCGGCGCAGTACGGGCGCAAGCTTGTAGGGCACCCGTCCCGCGCAGATGAGCACGTCGGCCTGGCGGGGGCTGAACGACATGCGCTCCATCCCGAAGCGGGCCAGGTCGAAGTTGCTGGCCGCCGCCGCCATCATCTCGATGGCGCAGCAGGCGGTGCCGAAGGGCATGGGCCAGAGCGAGTTGCGGCGGGCCCAGTTGACGACGAAGTCGAGGCGCGTGGTCAGAAAGGTCGGCGTCCCGGCGCCGAGGACCCCGCCAGGCGGCGAGGAGGCCACGGGAAGGTGTTCAGCGGGTTGTTCGCTCAGTCCCAATCCAGGCCTCCTTTCTTCCACTCGTACACCAGCCCCGCGGTGAGCACCGCCACGAAGATGGAAGCGGCCACGAATCCGCTCCATCCCAGCGCGCGCATTTCCACCGCCCAGGGGATGAGGAAGACCGCTTCCAGGTCGAAGACGATGAAGCTGATGGCAACGAGATAGAACTTGACCGAAAAGCGAGCCCGCGTGTCGCCCAGCGGAATCATGCCGGACTCGTAAGGCATTGCCTTCTCAGGAGTTGGCCTGCGAGGGTTGAGGATGTGCGACAGAGCTACCATGAAGACCGCGTTGAGGGCGGAAACCCCGAAGATGAGCAGAATCGGGAGGTAGGCGTCCGACATCGAGTCGCCCGCGTGTGCAGGAGGTGCGCAGGAGTCCGGGTGGCAGAAAGCTACCGACGCGCCCCGACCCGGTCAAGCCGGAACGGAGCGCCCGCGAGCCGATCCCGGCAGTGCGCCACAGCCCCGCGACACGTGCCGACATTTGTCGGAGGTGGGCCGCGAATCCCGTCCCCGGGAGGGAGGCACGGCCGACAGCGTCCGGAGCCGCGGGACGGCATGATGGATCCGGGATTCGGCACGGCATTTGCACAAGTGGCGAAGGAAAGGGGTCCGTCCCCGCGCCACCGCGCCACTGTGGGGGCAGGTTCTGCCGCCCGTCGATGGCTCGTGTCTGGAATATGAACGTGAAACCATATTGCCGAAACGACGTTATTGATTTGACCTGGCCAGCGGATCATGACAATGCGTCCGCCAATTGAGAATCGTGAGCCTGAACCACGGCTCCGTGAACAACCGTGAAACACGAGGAGTGAACTGTGATGCCCCGCATTACACGTATTCGCACTCTCGCCCAGGTGCGGCGCTTCCTGAGCGTAACCGACGCCCCGAAGTTCCAGGCTGACAGCCGTGAGTCCATATATGACTTCATCCGCAAGACACTGGACAGATTCGAGTACCACGATCTCAGGAAACGCGACAAGAGCCTGTTGAAGACGTTCCTGACCAGGGTGACCGGGTTCTCGCGTGCTCAACTGACTCGCCTGATTGCCCAGCATCGCCAGACCGGCACCATTCGGGACCGTCGCGGCGGGCCGCCCGATTCAAGAGCCGCATAACTGGCGACCAGTTCATGGTCGGGCGATGACCCGGCCGATGCGGGACGGACACCGGTGGGTGCGGCGCCTTGCCGCGACTGGAGCCCGTTTCCATCATGAAGCGGGCAGTGCGCCTTCCGAACGCGGTTTCACGGGCCTTGCGCTGGAGGACCAACATCGCCGGACTGTCGATGCGGCTCCCTTTCCGTTGCCCTCGCGCGAAGCCTCGGTGCCTCCGTCGACCGTCGGCTCGCCGGGGCGCCGCACTGGTGGTTGCCTGTGGTGTCGCGGCGTCGGGAGGATCACCGGGCGTGGGCCAGGAGCCCCCGGATACGGTTGTCGCCGGCGATTCGCTGCTGGTCGTGGTCGGTTCCCGGGCGCAGATCCAGGATCCCGTGCTGCTGCCGGTACCGGTGGACATCTACGGGTCGGAGGAATTCTCGCGTCTGGGTGACATCGATCTGGGCGAAGCGCTGGCGAAGGTTGCGCCGTCGTTCAACTCGACGCGATTGACCGTCGGCGATGGTGCGGCGTTCCATGTGGCGACGCTGCGCGGGATGAACCCGGATCAGGTGCTGGTGCTGATCAACGGCAAGCGACGCCACGGGATCGCGTTTGCCAAGGTTCTCAGCATGCTGGGCATGGGCACGACCGGAACGGACCTGCGCGCTATCCCGATTCATGCCATCGAGCGCATCGAAGTCCTGCGCGAGGGTGCCGCGTCGCAGTACGGGTCGGATGCCATTGCCGGGGTCATCAACGTCGTTCTCAGGGATGACGCCGCGGGGTCCAGGTGGTCCACGTATCTGGGCCGCACTTCCTTCGGGGATGGCGAAAGGCTGTTGACGTCCGGGAACGTGGGGCTCGCCCTTGGTGGCCGCGGAGGATACCTGAACTTCACGGGCGAATACTCGCGGCAGATGCCCAGCCAGCGCGGCGGAGAGGCGCCCACCTGCTTCGGTCCGGACCCGGACTACGCACCGTGCGCGGACGGAGGCAAGGTGATGTACCTGTCACGCAACGGCGAACCCGACTACGAAGGGGGCGCCCTGATGGCGAATGCAGCCTTGCCCGTTGGCGAGACCGCGGAGCTTTTCGCCTTCGGCGGCTTCTCGCGCCGCAGCGCGGTGTCGGACGGCCTGTACCGGAAAGCCGACTGGGTGCCGCGCAACGTTTCCTACGTGTACCCGGACGGGTTCTTCCCCACTGAAGAATCCGACCTTGCGGATGCTTCGCTGACCGGCGGGCTCCGCGGGCAGATCGAAGCCTGGTCGGCCGAACTGAGCGCCGGCTTCGGCCAGGGCCGCTTCTCGTTCGATGTCGCCAACTCCATCAACCCGTCCTACGCCGCGGCGCAGCTCGCCCGCAATCCTGCAGCCTCGTCCGCGGAAATCGCCGCCGCCGCGGGTCCGCGCTCCGCCCACAGCGGGGCGCTCATCCTGCGGCAGATACACCTGAACGCCGACGCCCAGCGCGACCTGGAGCTGGGCTCGACCCCGGGGTTCCTGGCCATGGGAGCCGCCGTGCGCGGCGAAAGCTACTGGATGGAAGCTGGCGATCCCGTAAGCTACGGCTGCGGACCCGAAAATACCGCCGGCAGTTTTCCGGCTGCCCACCACTTGAATCTGGACGGATCCCAGGTTGCGAGTTGCGGCATGCAGGGATACCCGGGCTATAGCCCCCAGTCCGCGTTGGAGAGCGAACGGGATCGACTCAGCCTCGGAGTGTATGTGGACTCGGAGATCAAGCCCGCGGACGAGTCTTTTACGCTGGGAGGAGCGCTCCGTTTCGAGAATTACAGCGACGCGGGAAACTCTCTCACGGCCAAGCTGGCGAGCCGGCTCGAACTGGGAGAGTCGGGCAGCGCCCTGCGGGCCGCGCTCTCAACCGGATTCCGGGCGCCGAGCCTGCCCCAGCGCGGGTTCAACACCCTCGGCTTCGTCGGAAGCAGTGGCGGCCTCAGTTCCAACGGGTTTCTCCCCGAGGGAGATCCCATCGCGTGCGCGGATTTCGGAGCCTGCTCCCTCGGCCACGAGACGTCTCTCAGCCTGACCGGAGGTCTCGTCCTCGCGCGCGAGAACGGGTTCCAGCTGGCCGCCGACTACTATCGTGTGGCGGTCAAGGATGCGATCGCGCTCACGGAAGGGCTCACTACGGAGCACGGTCTGCGCGCCAACGCGCAATTCCAGGGCCGGCCCGTGGATGCGGTTGCGTTCTGGACCAACGCGATGGACACCCGCACCCAGGGGTTCGACGTCGTCGCCGGCTGGCGATTCAGGGGAATGGATTGGGGCGCCGCGGACCTCGCGGCCAGCCTGCACCGGAACGAAACCGCGGTCACCGCGAACCGGAACCCCCATTTCATCCGCGATACGCAGACGATGCTCATCACCCAGGCTCAACCCGGGTCGCGCATAGCCTTCAGCGGAGATGTGAGATGGGCTTTCGGCTTCGGCGCCCGCGTCCGCATGCGACACATGGGGCCGGTCATGGTGCCCACCGTGTTCGAAGATCCGACCGAAATCGGCGGCGCGGCCATCACGGATGTCGAAATCACGTTCACGATCGACGAACGAATCCGGGTCGGGCTGGGTGCGAACAATCTGCTCGACAAGCTGCCGGCCAGGCTCCCGGACGACCACGTCGCGCAGCTGTGGTCTCTCAACTACGCACCCGAGTCGCCCTATGGGATCGCGGGACGGATCACGTACCTGAAGCTGGACGTATTCGGGCGCTGAGGTGCCGCGAGCGCACGCGGCGAGGAGTGGTCCGCGCCCGGTCAGTGCCGGAAGAGCCGTCTCCCCGTGAAGACCATCGCGACGCCGTGCTCGTCCGCGGCGGCGATGACCTCCTCGTCGCGGACCGAACCGCCTGGTTGCACGATCGCGCGCACCCCCGCCGCCGCCGCCGCGTCGACGCCGTCCCGGAAGGGGAAGAAGGCATCGGAGGCGAGGGCGCAGCCGGAAAGGTCGAGCCCGGCGGCGGCCGCCTTCCTGACCGCGAGCTCGGAGGCGTCCACCCGGCTCACCTGTCCCATGCCGATGCCCAGGGTGGCGCCATCGCGTGCGAGCAGGATGGCGTTCGATTTCACCCCCGCGACCGCCGACCAGGCGAAGTCCAGGTCGTCGAGTTCGCGCGCGGAGGGCGTACGCCGGGTGACGACCTCCCACTTCGCGCTCTCCAGCCCGTAGAAGGGCGGCGATGGCGCCGACTGCGCCAGCAGGCCGCCGGAGACGGTGCGCAGCGCGCGTGGCTGGGGGAGGCGACCGTGCGCCGCGAGGAACGCGGCCGAAGCGCGGCGCGCGGGTGAGGCCTCCAGCCACCACTCGACGCGGTGCGGGTCGAGGGGCAGGGCGTCGCGATCGACCGGATCGCCGGACATGGCGAGCAGGCGCAGGCTCGGCTTGCGGGTCAGGATCTCCATCGCCTCGTCGTCGAAGGCGGGTGCGACCAGGCACTCGATAAAGAGTTCCGACATGTGCCCGGCGGTGGTGGCGTCGATGCGCCGGTTGACCGCGATCACGGACCCGAAGGCGCTCACCGGGTCGGTTCGGAGAGCCCTCAGGTAGGCCTCTTCCAGCGTCTCCGCGAGCGCCATCCCGGCGGGCGTGGTGTGCTTGACGATGCACACGGCGGGGCGCGCCGAAAAGGCGAACGGAGCAAGGCACTGGAGGGCGCCGTCGAGGTCGAGATAGTTGTTGTAGGAGAGCGCCTTGCCGTGCAGCTGCTCAAGACCGGCCAGCCCGGCGCCCCCGTGTCCGCGCCAGCGATAGAACGCGGCCTCCTGGTCCGGGTTCTCGCCGTAGCGCAGCGTGCCTTCCAGTTCGGCGGACAACGCGAGGTGCGCCGGGAAAATGCCGCCTCCGCTCCCGCCGCCGGCCGGCTCTTCTCCATCGGCACGGGCACCGCTCTGCCGCCTGACAGCCTTCGCCAACCATGCCGCCACAGTGTCATCGTATGCGCTCGTGTGCGCGAACACCTTCACCGCCAGCTCCCGGCGAAGTGCGTGGCCGTCTCCTTCCCGGTCCAGGGCCGCAAGCACGCGCGGGTAGTCCGCGGGATCCACGAGGGCCCACACGTCCGCGTGGTTCTTGGCCGCCGCCCGGATCATGGTGGGTCCGCCGATGTCCACCTGCTCCATCGCGTCGCGCACCGACACCCCGCCCCTCGCCACGGTCTCGCGGAAGGGGTAGAGGTTGACCGCCACCAGGCCCACGGGCGCGTAGCCCTGCCCGGCGAGCGCGGCCGCGTCGTCCCTGTTCCCGCCCCGGGCCAGGATCCCCGCATGGATGGCCGGGTGCAGGGTCTTGACCCGCCCCTCCATCATTTCCGGGTGTGACGTGACCGCCGCCACCTGTACGACGGGAAGCCCCGCGTCGGCGAGCGCCCGTGCCGTGCCTCCGGTCGAGACGATCTCCCATCCGCGGCGGACGAGACCGCGCGCGAACTCTTCGATCCCGCTCTTGTCCGAGACGCTCAGCAGCGCCCGCCTTCGAGTCATGTTCCCTCCTCGTTGCCGTGCAAGGCTGGCGCTAGTCCTGTGCGAAGCCCGCGGTAATCGCGCGCTCGACGTCGCCCGTGGTCTGCGAACACGCCAGGAAGGCAGCTCCCGGCGGCGAAAACGGCGTCGGCCGGCACTCTCGGGCGAGAGCTCGGCCGAACTGGTCCACCACCCGCGGATAGAGGAGATGCTCGACCCGAAGCACCCGGGCGGCGAGCGTGTGCGGGCTGTCGCCCGTCCGCACCGGCACCGGCCACTGGGCGATGATCGGGCCCCGATCGTACTCCTCGTCCACGAAGTGCACCGTGGGCCCGGTTACCCTCGCACCCGCAGCGAGAACCGCCTCGTGCACGCGCATCCCGTACATGCCTTTGCCTCCGAACGCAGGGAGGAGCGCCGGATGGATGTTGACCATCCTCTCGCGGAACGCTCCGACGACGCGCGCGGGGATCAGCCGGAGATAGCCCGCCAGTGCGATGAACCCGATATCGGCGGAACGCAGGAGGCTCAGCGTCTCGCCGGCGACATCTCGGGACGATCGCCCCGAGACCGGGAGAAAGCGTGATCGAATCCCCGCGCGGCGGGCACGCTCGAGCGCTTTGGCGTCCCCCTGGTCGCTGACGACCAGTTCCACACGCCAGCGGGGTGCGGCGAGGCTGGCGTGATAATCGAGGATGGCCTGCAGGTTCGAACCTGAACCGGACGCGAACACTGCCACGGGCAGGCTCACACGAACTCGCCTCCCTGGAAGGGCATCAGAAAGGGATTGGTTCGGCGCTCCCATCCCACCGTGGTCTCGGGACCGTGCCCGGTGAACAGGCGGGTGTCGTCGGGAAGCGTCAGCACCTGCTCGCGGATCGATTGCAGCAACTGCTGCATGTTTCCGCCCGGGAGGTCCGTACGTCCGATCGAACCCGCGAAGACGACGTCCGCCACTACGGCGATCCGCTCGTCCTCGTTGACCAGCACGACGTGACCGGGGGAGTGACCGGGGGCGTGGCGCACGCGGAATGCGCACTTCCCGAAGCCGAGTTCATCCCCGTGGGCCAGCTCTTCGTCGACGGGGGGCAGCCGTGGCGCGTGCACCCCGAAGGCGGCCCCCTGTTCGGTCGCGGCCCGATAGAGGAACCCGTCCGCCGGGTGGAGGAAGATCGGGGCGTCCGTGACGCGACGGATATCGGGCACCCCCTCGACGTGGTCCAGGTGGGCGTGGGTCAGAACGACGGCCTTTACCTCCAGCTGGTCCTCTTCGACCGCGCGGCACATGTCGGGCGCCCCTGCGCCGGGATCGATGACCAGCGTCTCGCGGGTTGCATCGCAGATCGCCAGCCACGCGTTCTGCTGGAAGCCGTCCGCGCCGGTGAAGGTCCGTAGGCGGATCACCTGCGTGATGCTTCCGCCGCGAGGGTCCTGGGGCGGTCCGACCGGACCGGGAACGGGGTCAGACCGTGAAGGAGCTTCCGCAGCCGCATCCGCCCGAGGCCTGGGGATTGGTGAAGCTGAAGCCCTGTCCCATCATGCTGGACACATAGTCGATCTGCACGCCCTCGAGATACTGGGCGCTGAAGGGGTCCACGAAGACCCGGAAGTCGTCCAGCTCCAGCACTTCGTCGTCGTCTTCGGGCGCCTCTTCGATGTTCAGGCCGTACTGGAAGCCGGAACAACCGCCGGGAAGCACGGCGACACGCAGTCCGGCGGCGGACCTGGAATCATGGTCTTCCAGAAACTGCCTGATTTTCGCGGTGGCGTCAGGCGTCAGGGTAATCTGCATGGTCTTGCTCCTGAAGGTGCGACTCCATCAGCTGACGGGTCAAACGGGAAAACCCGGCTGGCGCGCCCGTGTTCCAGTACGCCGGCGGCACATCTTCCCGCTCCGTCGCCGACGTCTTCCGGTCCTGCACACGAATGACGCCTCAATCCTCGCCCTGAAGGCACGCGCGAGCAAGCCGTTCCACGAGCAGGGATTCCTCTTCGGGCGCGACAGTGCGCGGATCGAGGCTGAGGCGATCGCTGTCCAAGGGGGCGAGCACCGGCGGATCGCCGCTTCTCAGGCGCCGTGCGACGTCGGAGACGGAGCGCGCGCCGGTGTCCGGTTCGACGACGAACGTGTCGAGGACGACCCCCGGACAGGTTCCGCCCCCCACCAGCGAAGTCCCCCGACTCACGCGGGCCTCCACGCCGCGGGCCTCCAGAGCGGCGGCGAGGCGGGTGGCGCGCTCGAGCAACTCTTCCGGAGAGGCGGCGATCATGCGCAGCGCCGGGATCTCCCCCAACGCGCGGCCGGGATCCCTGTAGAGACGCAGGGTCGCCTCCAGCCCCGCCAGCGTCACCTTGTCGACGCGCAGGGAGCGGCAGAGCGGGTTCTGCCGCATCCTCGCGATCGGCTCCCTCCGTCCCACGAGAATCCCCGCCTGCGGTCCGCCCAGCAGCTTGTCTCCCGAGAAGCCGACCACGTGCGCGCCGCTCGCCAGGCTGTCGGCCACTCGTGTTTCTCCCGGAAGGCCGAGCGCGGCGGGGTCAATCATCAGCCCGGTTCCCAGATCGTGGAAGAAGTGGACGCCCAGGCGATCGGCCAGCTCCGCCAGCTCGGCGACGCCGGCCTCTTCGGTGAACCCCTCGATGCGGAAGTTGGAGCGGTGCACCTTGAGCAGCGCCGCGACTTCGCCCGTTTCGAGCGCTGCCTGATAGTCGGCGATGCGGGTGCGGTTCGTGGAGCCCACTTCGCGCAGCCGGACCCCGCTGCGGACCAGGATTTCCGGTATGCGGAAGCCGCCTCCGATCTCCACCAGTTCTCCTCGCGAGACCGCGACCTCCTTGCCTGCCGCCAGGGTGTTCATGCCCAGCACCAGCGCGCCGGCGGCGTTGTTGACCACGAGCGCGGCTTCGGCCCCCGTGAGCTCCCTCAGGAGTTGTACGCAATGCACGTAGCGCGACCCCCGGCTCCCGCGCTCCAGGTCGAACTCCAGGTTGCCGTACCCGCGCGCGGCGCGGGCCATGGCGGACCGGGCGGCGGGTGCGATGGGCGCCCGGCCCAGGTTGGTGTGGAGCA
>JAJEBS010000133.1 GCA_022822425.1 Gemmatimonadota bacterium
CAACTACGGCTGGATGTGGAACGGCGCGATGGTGGACGGGAGCCGCATCTATCGACCGTGGTCGGACGGAGTCCGGGAACAGATTCGCATCTACGACCTGACGATGACGCGGATCGACTCCCTGCCGCTGTCCGCCGATCCCCCCGAGGATGAGCAATACGACCCCGCGCGTCAGCCCGGCACCTTCTACCTGGAGACCGACGACGGCTACAGGATGTACAGCATCCCGTTCTTCGCGCCCGAGGTCAAGCACATCGATGCGCGAGGCGCCGTGTGGTCCACCCGGGAAGGCGATCCGGAATACCGAATGGCCCGGAGAGACCCGCGCGGGGACACCACTCTCCTGGTCGAGACCCGACGACCCGCCGTCCCCGTCCCCGCGGCCGCGCGCGACTCGGTGATCGACGGGATGCGGGAAACACTCTCGAACATGGGCGTGGGCCGCCAGTTCGACTGGTCCCGGATCCCCAACGTCAAGCCTGCCGTCGAGGCCATCTTCCAGTCGGCCGAGGGCAACCTGTGGGTCCGAACCCCGTCCGGCGGGGAAGGGGCCCTGTTCGACGTCTACTCGGGGGACGGCGCCCATCTCGGAACGGCCAGCCTGGAATCCGGCCTCGATCTCTTCGACCGAGTCCCTCCGGTTGTGCGAGGCGACACGATATGGCTGATCGCGACAGACGAACTGGACGTGCAGTACGTCGTCCGCGCCCGTATTCGGGCCGGTTGAATCAGCGTATCCCCTCCGGCAGACGCTTCACCGACACATAGGACACGTCGAGGTCGTCCCTCTCCACGAAGGCGACGAGCCCGTTCGGGCCGAAGGCGGAAGGCATCGCGGTGGAGCCGGGAGGGAAGGTGCCCAGGTAGCGTCCGTCCGACGATATGAGGTCGATCCGGTGGTCCTCAGGGTCCGCGTCCCCCCGGTGAAGGACCCAGATGGTGCCTTCCCGACTCGTTCGCAGGTCGACGACTACGGGGATCTCGTCGAAGAACTCCATCGCCTCGATCTGGCCGCGGCGGAATTCCATCATCCGCTGCACTATCGGGTCGCCTCCGCGAACTGGGGCGATTGCTTCCAGGCGCCGCTCGATCTCATCGGCCCTGACGCGGCGCGTCACGGGGCGGGGCTGGAAGGGACGGGTCAGGATCCGGGTCACGCGGCCGCCCGGCACGGCAGACTTGATCGCATACGTGGAAGAGTCGGTGTACACGACCGCTCCGCTGGGCAGCACGCCCGCCCTGAGCGGCGGGCTGAATCCCTCCGGATCACCAGGGGGCAGCCACCCCGCGGCAACCGAGTCGATGCGGACCTCCTCACCGCTCACGTCATAGCTCAGAATATGCCGGAACGAGGGTTCCGACGGCTCGTCGTCCGAAGCGGGCGCGGTCCTTCTGAGGTAGTTGACCTCCGATGTCGCGAGGACTCGATCCGTTCCCGGGACGGCCTGAACGCCGGGAATCACCGCCGAACTCGTCTGCGCACCCGAAAAGCGGACCATGCGTTCGAATTCGCCGCCGGCGCCGAAGATGGTGAATGCCATTCGCCCGATGTCATAGACGGTCACCCGCCCGTCCCCCATGACGGCGAACTCCAGCGCCGGCGCGGTGTCGCTTCCGAACTCCCCGGGGCCCTGGCCCTCTCGCATGAACTGCCGAACCAGGTTGGCCTGAAGGTCGACGACATTGATCCGCACCGCCTCCGTGTCGAGGATGTAGAGGTTGCCGGCGCCGTCGAAGCCGACCGTGCCAACGCGGCCGAAGGTGTCCCAGCCATCCCCGTCCAGCGAGCCCACCCGGTAGACTTCCTCGAAGTCGGCGTCGAGGGGGAGATCATCCGCCGGCAGTTCGATTACCTGCTGGGCGGCGAGCGGACCCGCCAGGGCTGCGAATACCGTGATGGACAGCGTGGCCATCGCGACGGCCGTCGCACGCTCCGTCCGCTGCTGCGTCGTCTTCCCAACCATCGTTCGTCTCCCGCGGCGTTGTGTTCCGCTGTTGGTGTCGATCCTTCCTACTCTCCCCGCAACCGGCTCACCACGAGCGTCGGCACGTCGAATTCGTCGCGTTCGAGATGGACCACGAGACCATCGGGTCCGAATGCGGCCGGCATCGGCGGGTCGCTGGTCGGGAGCGTGCCCAGGTACTCGCGGTCCGCGTTGAAGACGTCGATCGGGCCTTCGTCCATCCATGGATCATCCTCTCCGCGGCGCTGGATCCAGAGTCCGCCGTCCCAGGTGGCCTTCAACCCAAGCACCACGGGGATTTCGTGATAGAACCCGCGTTCCTGGATCCTGCGCCGGCGCCCCTCGACATCCCGCGTCAGGAAAGGCAGGCCTGTAGAGGGAGGCGTCTGCGACCACTCTTCGAGACGTTCGAGGTGGTAATCGATCGTCGCCCGCTGGATGCGCCGGGATACCCCCTGCGGCGCGAGCGGCCGTCTCAGCACGTCGATCACCGATCCATCGGGAGAGGCGAGCTTGATGGCGTAGGCAGAGGAGTCGGACCAGGCGATGGTGCCGTCGGGGAGCACATCCCAGACAAAGGCAGGCTCGAAATATCGGTCTTCCATCGATGCGACCACCCTCGGCCAGTCCTCCTGGTCGGCAGCTGACAGCTCCGTATCCGAGCGAGGGGCTCTCCATCCCTGGAGGATAGGCTCCTGCGCGATCTCATCGCCGGAGAGGTTCAATGTCTCGAGCGCGCGGTCGTCGGCCCTGGGCGGAGTTTCGTCGTCCTCGTGTCCCATGCGGCGGTTCGCACGGTTCGCCATTGCGGCCAGCACACCCGCGACCCCACGGGCGATGATCCTGTCGCCCAGCGGATCGGCCCGAATCTCGCTGTGAAAGAGGGCGCTGGATGCAGGCCAGCCCTCGTCGCCCATCCGGACGAACCGCTCCAGTCCGCCGTCCGGGCCGAACACCTGGATCGCGGAATGACCCAGGTCGGGCACCGCGATGCGGCCGTCGCGCCACACCGCGAAGGCGATTACGCTCTGAAATTCCCCTGGCCCCTCGCCCTCGCGACCGACCAGACGCACAAGTTGGCCGTCGGGTCCGATGACCACGACCCGCTTGTTCATGGCATCGAGGATCAACAGGTTGCCGGCTTCATCGAAGCTCGCCTGCAGGGAAGCCGCAGGCCCGAAGAAGGCCCACTCCTCCTGCGCGCTCGCGCCGCCCACGCGGTAGACTTCGGTCATGTCTACCGTCAGCGGCTGGTCCTGCGCGACGGCCGGGGCGGCAAGCAGGGCCGCCGCGAAGACGGGGGTGGCTCGAAGGAACAGCTTCATCGCGGGGTTCTCCGCTGAGCGAACCGTGGAATCCGGACGGTCCCGATGATACGCCTCTTGGGTATCGTCATGCCAGCCGGGAAGCTGGCCCGGGGCGTCGCACCGCGGGCGAGGAGCCGGCCCCGCTCAACACGCGATGCGGCGCGGCAGACGGCCCGGCATTGCCGCCCTGCGCACATACCGGGCCACCTCGCGCATGCCGTCCACGCCGATCCGGGCACCGAGAGTCTGGTTGTAGTTGGTCGTGCCGTTGATATCGTAGGTATAGCGGTTGCCGTGCGCGTCCTCCACGAACTCGATCCCGGCGATCTCGATCCCTTCCGCGAGGCAGAGCCGGATGTACTTCCGCACCAACGGGTCGTCCGCCGTGATCGGGGACGGGCTGAAGAGGGCGCTCGCACCCGCGTCGTTCGCGCCTGTGCCGTTCGCGTCCGTGCCGCCTGCACGGCTCGCGCCGATCCGGAGTTCCTCCTGCCGCGGGGACATCGGGTTGCACACGTCCGAGGGGCAGAGCTCGAACCCGTCGGCGGTCGAGCTCCGCATGGCGAACACGAAGCGGCCCCCGACGATCTCCACTCTCGTGATGAACGGCTCGGGTGCGCCGATGTACTGCTGGAGGATCGTCCTGGCGCCGGGCCCGGCGTCGAAAGCCTCGCCCTCGAGATGCCTCTCGAGCTCTCCGGAGTCGCGGAAAAGTCGGATGCCCAGACCCTTGCCCCCCTGATCGTGCTTCGTGATGAAGGGGCCATCGAAGGTCGCGGCCGCTTCGAACAGGTGCTCCCTCCCGATGGCCAGAACGGTGCGCGGCGTCCTGATCCCGTGTCGGCGCAGGACGAGATCCTGACGAAGCTTGCTCATCTCCAGCTCGAAGGCGCGCAGCCCGTTGATCACGCACCGGCCGTGGGACTCCAGCCAGTACAGGAGGTGGCGGGCCAGCTCGACCGTGTGGACGTGGCCCCGGGTGTGTGACGAAGGGCTGATGCGATTCATCCAGATGCCCTCGGGAGGAGGTGTCGACGGATCGATGATCCCCTCGTTCACATGCACGAGGCGGACCCGAAGGCCCTCCCTCTCAAGCGCTTCCTTAAGGGGCGGAATCCAGAGGAGATTTTCGTAGAGGATATTTATCTTCGGCGGAACGGAGCCGATCATGGTTTTCTCTCGAGTTTGGGAGGGACCGAAGAGCTCGCGGCGGCCGCGCGGGACCGGCAGGAGCACGAAAAAGCCGCCCGGATCGGCTGACCGGGGCGGCTCGGAGGCGGCGTGAGTTGGGGGCTCAGCGCATCAACACACCCGGATCCAGGCGATGCAGGGACAGGAGCACGTACAGGTGCAGGTCCGCCTACAGGTGCAGGTTGCTCCGCGGGGGCGGAGGGATCGGATGTGCGTCGCGTGGATCATGGCGACGGAAGATGTCGGAATCCGCTTCGCGGGACAACCGCGCCTTGTCGGACGGCTCCCGGATTCGCCCTCACCGCGCCTGCATCTGGAAGCACTGTCGTCCAGAGCCGTGCGCCCACAGGTCCTGAAGCTCGAGGTGCGCAGCCACTGGACCGTCGACCGGGCTGGTGGCAACAGGCGAGCGATGGCAACCCTGACAGCTCCGCTGAACGATCGGAGGGCTTCCAGTAGTTCCGGTTGGCCCCCCGGAATCCGTGCCGAAGGTGGCGCACACCTCGTAGCGGCCATCGTCGAGCGCCCGGTACCCGTACATCTCCGAGCTGGTGGGATCGCGGGTGCTGATCCTGAAGCCGGGCTCGGCCGCCAGGTCGTCCAGCGATGCCGGAAGCCGGCCATGTCGACTCCGGTAGAGATCGGCGGCCGCCGCGATTCCGTGCAGGTCGGTCACCCGCCGATCGTCGATCCGGCGCTCGCGCTCCTCCGCGGGAGATCCCAGGAGTACCAGCCCGAACACCACCGCCGCGACAACGGTCGCTCCCGAGGCACCCAACACGATGGATCGTGGCGAGAGGTTCATGCTGCCACCTCCTCCCTGCGCACGTCGCGGAGGAAGTATCCGAACAGCGAGCCGGTGATTGTGGCGACAGTGAGGACCTTCAGCCCGAACCGGACCGTCAATTCGCCGCCGAGAAGGTTGTAGACGATGCTCGTGACCACGCCGATGAGGGTGGCGGCGCCAACGAAGAGCGACAGGTACGTCAGCGATTGCCGGACTCGTGAGAGCCGTCGACCCGGGTCTTTGCGGACAGCCCGATCATTCGTCCAGAAGACGAAGGCGAAGACGGGAAACGTCGCGACCAGGAAGGAGATCGACCACCGGATCTCCTCTCGCGTCATCGCCAGGGCAGCCGCGGGATCCAGGGAGGGATCGGGAAACGCCTGATGGATGAACGCGAAGAGGAGGCTCCCCAGGCTGATCGCGCTGCCGTACAGCGTGCCGAACAGAACAAGGTAGAGGAAGGCCTCGCGAGCGGACAGGTATGGCGCGGGGCGGGGAACCGGGATCGGAAACGCAACGTCGGCGAAGCCGCCCAGGGCGCGTCGCACCTGGTCTTGCGGCCACCCGGCCTCGAGCAGCACCTCCTTGAGTTGCTCTCGGGGCAGGCTTCGCTCCAGGCCCGCCTTCAGGAATCCGGAAATCTGCTCGTTGACGGCCATATGGCTGTTCCTCCCTTGAATGGTTGGTTTCGATGTTGTTGACGATGTCAACATAACCCGTGGCGTTGACACCGTCAACATTGCTGATCACCTTCGCACCGATCACCTTTGGGCATGACCCCCGACGGCAACGCGTATCACCACGGAGATCTGCGGACGGCACTGCTTGCCGAGGCCGCCGAGATGATCGACGAGGGCGGGACCTCGAGCGTGACGATGCGCGCGATCGGGCGGCGCCTGGGCGTATCGCGGTCCGCACCCTATCGCCACTTCGCAGACAAGTCCGCGCTCCTGGTTGCGGTCGCCGCCGCCGGTTTCGATCGCCTTCGAGACCGCCTGGAGGCAGTGGGCGCGGGAGCCCCGGGGGCCGGGATCGAGCGGCTCCAGCAGGTCGGTGAGGAGTACGTGCGCTTCGCGCTCGAAAACCCGGGGCACTATCGCCTGATGTACGGCAAGGAAGCGATCACTCGCGAGGACCGGCCCGAGCTCCGCGAGGCCGCGAACGCGCTATTCGACGAACTCGTGCGCGTCGTCCGGACATACCAGCGGAGCGGAACGATCAAGCGGCGGGATCCCCACCTGCAGGCCTACGTGGCATGGGGTGCCGTGCACGGCCTGGCGTCGCTGCTGATCGAGGGACAGATCCTCACTGCAGTGGATGTCGATGGCCTGATCCGGCAGACCACCTCGACACTCCTGGACGGGATGCGTGCCGGTCGCTAAAGGCCGTACACGAACGAGACGCTGACCGCATAGAACGCGATGTCGCTGAGCGCCAGATCGAAAGTCGCAGGCGTCCTGCCGTCCTCGAGCACCGGTGCATGGCTTCGCAGCAAATCCCATTTTCCGGACTTCCGGACATCGCGGTAACGCGCATAGCGCCCTCGAAGCGCGATGCTGAATCGCTCGTTCGCCTCCAGCGCCACCCCTCCGATCAGATTTGCTCCGAGCGTCGATTCGGCCAGGAGGAGTGACGTGTAATCGGCCGTGCCCGCCGCGCGCGCCTGCCATGCGGGAATGACTGTGCCCGCCCCGGGCTCCACGCCGCCCACGGGCGCGAACCCGTCGGCGAGCGTTCGTCGGACCCGCAATCCCTCAAAGGTGAGTATGACCGTGGACAGGCCGCCTCCGACACCGACGAACGGCGTGTAGCGCGACGAATTGTTGAAGTCCAGGAGTACGTTCACGAACATGTCCGAGATAGTGAGCCCCGACATCCTGGCTGAAGGTGGCTCGACCGCGCTTCATTCCCGTGCCGGCTCCGCGGCGAGGGGGCCTGCGTCCAACAGCGGCGCCGAGGTTCCGCCCAGCGCAGCGTTGTTCAGTTCGGCTTCCACCCGGATCGGACCACGTGCGTACCCTAGCGCGAGAGCGGTGGCGCTGGTCATGGTCTCCGCGCCGCGATCGAACCGCGCGGTCGCGAACACGCCGGATCCCAAATCGGAGCAGGCCGGATCGCGCGGGACCATCGCGGGGTCGGGATGCAAGAGCCGGTCACAACGCGTCGGCTGACTGACGCCATTGATGCTTCCCCGAAGGGTCAGCGCATCCGAGTCCCCGAAATCGCCCCGCACATAGAAACCGTCCCGCCCCTGGGCGGCCGCCGCCACGGGAGCTGCGAACCAACTCAGCGCGACGAGGACAACCGCCATCGCGAGACGAACGCCGGTGGCGGGCTTTTCGTTGACGGCCATCCGGCTGCTCCTCCCTCGAGTGGCTCCGCGGTTTGGTTGACGCTGTCAACTTAGTCCGTGACGTTGACGCTGTCAACATTTGGAGGGTGCGTCCCTCCCAGACCCCGTCCGCGGAGGCGTGGCCCGCGTCGAGGCGGCGGGAAGCTGTTGACAAAACGCACACATTGGATGTTGATCATCCCGAGTCGAAAGGCGACCAGGCACTACCGGAAAAGGCGATCATCGTGAACGACCGACTGACCACCGAAGAGCGGGAGATCCTCGAAAAGTTCGAACGGGGTGAATTGAGGCCTGCTTCAGACGTCGACCGCGAGATGGAGACCGCTCGTCAAGCGGCCCGCAACACCTTCAACAAGACCCGGCGAGGTGAGGCTATTCCCCGTACATCTCCGTGATCAGCCGACGCAGTCGTGCCGCGACAGCCGGCGCGAGGCGGTCGATTCTGTTCCTGAGCCGCTGCTTGCTGACGGTGCGGATCTGGTCCACCGCAACCTCCGCCTGCTTGCCCGCGCACTGGACCTGAATCCGGCTTCGCCACCCTGGATGCAGGCTCGTCGTGAGTGGGCAGACGACAACCGTGCCCAGGAACTGGTTCATCTCGTTCTGGCTGACCACAACCACAGGCCGCACCTTCTGGATTTCAGCACCGACGGTGGGGTTAAGGTCCGCGAAATAGATGGAGTAGCGTCGCGGGAAATCCGCCATCAATCGAGGCCGTCAGCCATTGCGACATCCAGGTCGCTCCAGTCCTCCTCGGCGGTCGCCATGGCCTTGTAGGTTTCCCTCCACGAGAGCTTGTCGCCCACATCGCGGCGGAGCAGCAGGCCCTCCTCCGTCTCCTCGAGCACGATCGACTCGCTCCAACCGTATTTCTCGCGCAGGACCTTCGGGATTCGAATACCCCTGGAGTTGCCGATTGCGATGAGCTTGACGCCCGGAGTGCTTGTCGTCCCGGCCATGAGTGGGAGCCTCGTTGAGCAGCGATGGAGTGCGCTGGCGATCACAGTTCGCCTTCGTGTCACGCAGGCATGACACTGCAGCCTCGGGCTAACAAGTAATTACCGTAATTACATCGGTGGTTGGCGTCAACTGGTGGAGGTGTACGCCACCGCGTGCGGCACTCCTTCGCTCGCCAGCTCTTCCAGGATGGCGTGCACCTCGTCTGCGAGGCGCTCGTCGAAGAGATGGGGATGGTCGAGGTACCAGGCCACCCACCCCGCGCTGCGCAGGTGGTCCTTGAAGGAGCGGCGGTAGGACTCCCACATCTTGTCTTCCATGGCCCCGGTTTCGTGCTGGTAGAGCAGGTTGCCCATGTGGCGGAAGACCGCCGTCATATAGGAGTTCCAGCGCAACCGCTCGCCGGCCGTGAGCCGGTCCGGGCCGTCGGCCGCCCGGGCGAGGAAGTCGGCGAGTTCGGGGTCGCGGAAGATGTGCTCGAGCAGGCGGATGCTGTTTTAGACCATCGCGTTGAAGGTGGCCGCGCGTACGCTCCTCGTGTTGCGCCGCGTCTGCTCGATGCCGAGCCGCATCCGGCGCGCGACCAGAAGCAGCGACAGCACGACGCCTACGGCACCGATGAACTCGCCGAGGTTGCCGAGGATGTCGAAGTTCATTCGGGAGGGATCAACGCTGTGAATGTGCGATGCGTCGCGCGTGGTCCCTGAACATTAACATGATGGATATGCTCTCCACCATGAAGGTGTCCAGTCCCTCCCCGGGCGGTCGGATGGTACATCGTGGAGTACGAACAGAGCGGCGCGGATCGAGCCGCGTATGGCGCGCAGACCCTGAAGAAACTGTCGGCGGCCCTGAAGGAGAGGATCGGGCGGGGGTTCTCAGTGCGATACTTGAGGCAGTTCAGGCGTTTCTACTTGGAGTTCAAAGGGGTGGTGCCGGAGTTCGACAAGCGGCGAACGGTGTTTTCCGTTTCGGTCACCGAAGAGATTCGGCAGACACTGTTTTCCGAATTGCTCGTTTCGACTGGTGGGGAGTCGGAGGCTTCAGTGCCCGCCCTTCTCCTGCAGCGGCTCCCCCTCGGCTGGTCCCACTACGTTACCCTCTTGTCGGTATCCGACCCCGAGGCTCGCCGATTCTACGAGATCGAGGCCGCGGCCAACGGCTGGAGCGTCCGCGAACTCAAGCGACAACTGGACAGCTCCCTGTACGAGCGGCTCGTCCTCAGCCGCGACAAGCAGGAGGTCCGCCGCCTGGCCCGCGAGGGACAGGTGCTCGCCTGCTGCGCTGCTACGTGCTGATCGACCTCAAGGCCGGAAAGCTGACCCATCAGAATCTCGGCCAGATGCAGATGTACGTGAACTACTTCGACCGTTACGTGAAGACCGATGACGAGCTGCCCACCATCGGGATCCTGCTCTGCGACCGCAAGAACGACGCCGTGGTCGAGCTCACGCTCCCCGGGGACGCCAACATCTACGCGT
>JAJEBS010000283.1 GCA_022822425.1 Gemmatimonadota bacterium
GAGCGCATGGAGAAGCACCGCGCCAACCCGGTGTGCAACGCCTGTCACCAGTTCATGGATCCCATCGGGCTGGCGCTTGACAACTTCGACGTCACCGGCAAGTGGCGCATCCGCGAGCACGGCATGCCGCTCGACACGAGAGGCACCTTCTACGACGGCAGCACGGTCGCGAGCCCGGACGACCTGCGCGAGGCGCTCCTGCGGCGGCCGGAGCCGCTCATCCGCACGTTCACCGCGAACCTGATGACCTACGCGCTGGGCCGCAGGACCGAGTACTACGATCAGCCGGCCATCCGCGCCATCGTGGCGCAGGCGGCGGAAGATGAATACAGGATGTCGTCCTTCATTGCGGGCGTGGTGAAGAGCGACGCCTTCAGATCCAAGAGGGTACCCGAGGCGCTGGCGGAGAGCGCCCCGCAGCCGCGCGACCGGTAGGCGCGCGGGCGGCCGGAAGGCGGAAGACGCGCCCGGCTGCCCCGCCAACCCCGAGCGGCGACGAAACCATCCGAGGAGAGTGGAGATGCACTTCATCACCGGGACACACATCCCCCGCCGTACCTTCCTGCGCGGAGCCGGCGCGACCGTCGCCCTGCCCTTCCTGGACGCCATGATCCCGGCGGGGAGCGTCTGGTCGCGGCGCGCGGCGGCCGAGCCCGCCACCCGGCTGGTGGCCATCGAGATGGTGCACGGGGCCGCGGGGTGCAACGAATGGGGCGCCACCCAGTACCTGTGGTCCCCCGAGGCGACGGGCCGCAACTTCGACCTCTCCCCCAGTTCGCTGCTTCCGCTCGAGCCCTACCGCGATCGCCTCACCATCATCAGCAACACCGACGTGAGGATGGCCGAGGCCAGGATGCCCCACGAGATCGGCGGCGACCACTTCCGCTCGAGCGCGGTCTTCCTCACCCAGGCCCATCCCAGGCAGACCCGGGGCTCGGACGTATTCGCCGGCACCTCCATGGATCAGGTGCACGCGCAGCGCTTCGGGCAGGACACGCCGATCCCTTCGATGCAGCTCTGCATCGAGAACGTGGATCAGTCGGGAGGTTGCGCGTACGGCTACTCGTGTGTCTACACCGACACCATCAGCTGGGCCTCGTCCACCGAACCGCTTCCCATGATCCGCGACCCGCGGGTGGCGTTCGAGATGCTGTTCGGGGCCGGAGGCACACCCGAGGAACGTGCCGCGCGCAGGCGCACCGACGGCAGCATCCTGGACTGGATCGCCGGGGAGGTGGCCTATCTCAGGCGGGCGCTTGCGCAGGACGACCAGCAGCGCCTGGATCGTTACCTGGAGAACGTCCGCGAGCTGGAGCGGAGGATCGAGGGCATCGAGAGCCGCAACACCAGCGGGGAGCCGCGCGAGCTGCCCGAGGCGCCGGCCGGAGTCCCGGACTCCTTCACCGAGCACATGCAGCTCATGTTCGACATCCAGGTGCTGGCCTTCGCGTCCGATGTCACGCGCGTGTTCTCCTTCAAGACGGGACGGGACGCGTCGTCGCGGGTCTACACCGAGAGCGGCATCGACAAGGCCTTCCACCCGGCCTCGCATCACGGAGGAAATGAGGAGGCCATTCTGGACTTCGCCCGCATCAACACCTTCCAGGCGGGGCAGCTTCCGTATCTCCTGCAGAAGCTGGAAGAGACGACGGAGGGCGACGCCAGCCTGCTCGACAAGACGATGGTCATCTATGGCTCGCCGATGGCGGACGGGAACCTGCACAACCATCGCCGCTGCCCGCTCATCGTGCTGGGCGGCGCGAACGGGCGCCATGAAGGCGGGCTGCACCTGAAGGCTCCCGACGGCACGCCCATGGCCAACGTGATGTTGAGCATGCTGCACGCCCTGGGGCACGACGACAGGGACAGCTTCGGCGACAGCACGGGCGAGTTCCGGTTGAGCTATCCGGCAATGGCGGCCGAGGCTGCCAGCCGATCCGACCAGAGCCGCTGATGCGGTCGGGACGGATGGTGTCCCGGCGGAGACAAGGGTTCCGGCTGAGCGCGGGAGCTGTCGCGCTTCTGCTGTGGGCCGCACCCGCCGCCGACTCGCCGGTGGCGGACGCGGCCATGCGGGGCGACGCGGAGGCCGTGGAAGCCCTGATCGCCCGGGGCGCCGACGTGAACGTCCCTCAGGGCGATGGCATGACCGCGCTGCACTGGGCCTCGGAGCGGGCCGACGCCGCCCTTGTGCGCGTCCTGCTGGACGCCGGGGCGGACGTCAGCGCCGTCACGCGCATGGGTGACTACACCCCGCTGCACCTCGCCGGCAAGGCGGGGAGCACCGGCGCGGTGGAGGCGCTGCTGGAAGCGGGGAGCGACCCCGTCGCGGCGACCGCAACAGGAGCGGTCACACCCATGCACTTCGCGGCCGGAGCCGGCAGCGCGGACGCCGTCGCTTCCCTCGCCCGCCACGGCGCGGAAGTCGACGCCCGCGAGTCCGAGCGGGGACAGACGCCGCTCATGTTCGCCGCGGCCAACGGTCGGATAGAGGCAGTGCGGGCGTTGTTGGCGCTGGGAGCCGACCTTGAGCTCCGTACCCGGGTCGTGGACATCGTGGACCTCGCGGCCGTCGACCGGGAGGCGGGGGAGGCGCGGGACGCAGTGCTGGAGGGGTTCCGCGCACAGGCGGAGGACCCGCGCTCCTGGCGGCCCTCGCCCGAGCAGGTGCAGGCCGCGGTACGAGCCGGCCACGACGTACAGGCCTCCCGATCGCGGGCCGCATCCGAACAGGAAGAGGCGGAGGTAGCCCCGGACGCCTTCCCCGGATACACGGGCCTGGTGGGCGCCCAGGGCGGGATGACGGCGCTCCTGCACGCGGTGCGCGAGGGGCATGTGGAGACGGTCCAGGTGCTGCTGGACGCAGGCGCGAATATCAACGGAGCGAGCGGCGGCGACCACACCAGCCCGCTGCTCATGGCCACCATCAACGGTCACTTCGACCTGGCCATGACTCTCCTCGGCCGGGGAGCCGATGCACGCACAGCGAGCGACGCGGGTGCGACTCCGCTCTACGCCACCATCAACGCCTACTGGGTCCCGAAGTCGCGCTATCCCCAGCAACAAGCCTACCAGCAACAGCAGATCACCTACCTGGAGCTGATGGAGGCGCTGCTCGAAGCCGGCGCCGATCCCAACGCGCGCCTGACCCGGCACCTCTGGTACATGTCGTACACCTTCGATCTGTTGCGGGTGGACACCCAGGGCGCCACCCCCTTCTGGCGGGCCGCCTACGGGACCGACGTGGAGGCCATGAAGCTCCTCGTGGCCTACGGCGCGGATCCGTCGGTCCCGACAATGAAGCCCCCCGAGCGGCGCAGGCGCGGTGCGGACGCCGAGGATCCGTCCGGGCTGCCGCCGGTTCCGGTGGGAGGCCCCGGGGTGTACCCGATTCACGCCGCCTCGGGCGTGGGCTACGGGGAGGGCTACGCCGGCAACTCGCACAGGCACGCCCCGAATGGCTGGCTGCCCTCCGTCAGATACCTGGTCGAGGAGCAGGGGGTCGACGTGAACGCGCGCGACCACAACGGCTACAACGCCCTCCATCACGCCGCCGCGAGAGGAGACGTGGAGTTGATCCGCTACCTCGCGGACAGGGGAGGCGACGTGATGGCGGTCAGCCGCCGGGGTCAGACGACCGCGGACATGGCGAACGGCCCGGTGCAGCGCATCCAGCCCTTCCCCGAGGCGCTGGCCCTGCTGGAAAGCCTGGGCGCGCACAACAACGACAACTGCCTGTCCTGCTGAGGGCGGCGAAGCCCCCGTCGACGGCCTGCGAAGTCCAGCCCCGGCAGCGATCCGGGCCCGGTCCCGGCTACGTCCCGGGCACCAGCAGTCGGATGACGCCGTCCCGCTTGTTGAGCAACAGCACCTGACCGTCGGGTCCCGAACCGAAGCGCAGGTCCGCCCGGGTCGCGGCTTCGCGGCCCTGTGAGACGTTGGTCTCCCGGATGACCTGAAGCAGCGTCTTCGCCTGGCCGCCGTCGTCGAGCAGGATTCTCCGAATCGGGTCCTGGCCCCCGTCCGGAAGCTCGTCGGCGCTGATGTAAAAGATCTCTCCGCTCGGGTTGTCGCCGAACAGGATAAGATCAGCGAGTTGGGGGATCGCCTCGGAGCGGTAGACGTGGACGCCGGTCGCGGCCGACTGCCGCTGGAGCAGCGGGTCCAACTGGCCGTACTCCGCCACCGGGTACCGGAACGCCGGGTCGCCCCGCCGATTCTCGAGGCGGACTTCGGAGCGGCTCACGAACCTGAAGCTGCCCTCCCAGACGTTCCAGCCCAGGTTGTCGCCCGCCTCCACCAGGCTCAGCTCCTCCACGATGTTCTGGCCGATGTCGGCCATGAACATGTTGCCGGTCTCGGGATCCCAGGCGAAGCGCTGGGGATTGCGCGCGCCGTAGGCGTAGATCTCGCCGAGGGTATCGTCGGATCCGTCGTTGGCGAAGGGGTTGTCGCCGGGGATCCCATACTCGCCGTTCGCGCTGTTGGACCCCAGGGGATCGATCCGGAGGATCTTCCCGAACGCCGAACTCAGATCCTGCGAGAGGTTCAGCGGGTCGCCGCCGCTCCCTCCGTCCGCCGACCCGATATACAGCATCCCGAAGTCGGGGTCTCCGGGTGACGCGGTCGGGTTGAAGGCGAGCTGGCCGCCGTTGTGGTTGCCGAAGGGCTGCTGCTGCCGGAGGAGTTCTCGCGGCGCCTCGCCGTCGTAGGTCACCGCCCCGGGGTCGCGCGTGACCCATTCGTGCAGGACCGTGTCGTGGGCGTCGTTGCCGCCCGCGGGCGTGAAGTCGGGCGGGGGATCCGTGTTGTCGGTGTCGGTCCAGGTGTAGAACCGGCCGAAGCCCGGGCTTTCCGGCTCTCCGAACTGCGGATGGAACGCGAAGCTCTGGAACCCCCTCTCGCCGCCGGTCGAGCGGACGCCGACCCCCCACCGCGGATCGTTGACGTCCAGGTATTCCCTCACCGGCCGGCCGCTGTAGCTGACGATGTAGAGCGGGCCGCGCATGTCGTTCACGAACATGCGGCCGGTGCCCGGCTCATCGACGAGGAGCATCATCCTTGCGGGCGCCCCGTCTGCATCGGGCAGCCGCGCGAACTCCACGAAGTCCACCACGATGACCCCGTCCGATGCCTCGATCGGGCGCGGGAATGGATCGTTGGTGCCCTGGGCCGCCACCGGCGCGGCCACGAGCACCGCCGCGACTACGTTCCGGAACCCGCTCATCCCCCTTTGAACCCTTCCTCCGGGAGACCCGGCGATTCCCTTGTGATCGGACCCGTCCCGCCGATCAGGCCCCGCCCATCTCCTCCAACAGCCGCTCGAACTCTTCGCGGCGTTCCTGGTCCAGGCTGACCTCGAGGGTGAAGAGCTGGTACTCCTCCTGCGACATTCCGTGGGTCTCGTAGATCTCGGTGAGCCTCTGGTCCATCTCGGAGCGCAGTTCGTCCTTGCCGGGATCGTCGTGGACCACCGCGATCGCCTGGTTGAACTCCTCGCGGGCCTCGACCACCTCGATGTGAACCTGAACGAAGAGCATGAACCGCTCGTCGCTCGTGCCCGCCGCCGGTGCCTCCTCCTGCTGGCCGTGGAGGGCCGTGGGTCCGATGGTTAACAGAGAGGCAAGCGCCAGCAGACCGCTCGGAACCGTGAGTCTCGGGGCCTTTCTCATCGCAGATATTCTCCTTCCTGCTACGCCTTGTCCAGGCACGGATACATGTCGACCGGGGTACGACGGGCCAAGGCTCAGGACGCCCTGCCGCCGCCACCGACATCCTAATATTATCTCCTCTGGACTCATCCGGAAACAAGCCCCGGTTGCGTGGACTGCGGCGGATGATGATCTTGGGCCGGACCGTTCCTTGCAGGAACGGCGGCATTGGCGATGGCGACGTTATGGGAGTGAGGCGATGCCCGTCTACGAATACGTCTGCAACGATTGCGCGAAGGAGTTCGAGGTACTGCTGCTGAGGCAGGAGACCGCGGCCTGCCCCTCATGCGGTAGTGTCGACCTGAAGCGCCTCCTGTCCGCACCCAGGGTCAAGTCCTCGTCGACCCATGAGTTGGCGATGCGCGCGGCGAAGAAGCGCGACCAGGCCCAGGCGTGGGAGCGGGTGAACGAACAGCGCAAATACGAGGAAAGTCACGACCGGCATGGCTGAGCCCGCCCGGTCCGGGGCTCGGCCGAGGGCCCCGCGAACGTTACCGTGAACCGAAGAGGAGTAGAGATGAGCGCGAATGGAAAATGGGGCCTGGTCGCCTTGGGCATCCTGGCGATGGGCGCTGCCGTCCCGGCCACCGAGTCCGGCATCCGGCAGGCTCTGCCGGACGGAGTGACCGCAGAGATGGTGGAGGAGGGCAGGACGCTCTTCGCGAGCGACGCCCTGTGCTTCACCTGCCACGCTACCGGGGAGGGAGTCCCGAACCTCGGACCCAACCTGACCGACGACACGTGGCTCAACATCGAGGATCCCACGTCCTATGATCAGTTCGTGGAGTTGATCAATACCGGCGTCCCCGCGCCCAAGGAGCACATGATTCCGATGGTGCCACGGGCGGGAAGCCCCATCAACGACGAGCAGGTCAGGGCCGTCGCGGCGTTCGTCTGGACGCTGGCGAACGGAAGCTAGCCAGCTCCAAAGCCTGCGGACAGATCAGCCGCAGGAAAAAGCACCGCCGCCCCCTTACGCTGAAGGGGGCGGCGGTTTTTTTTGGGCCGGGCCGGTTCCTGGCGTGTGGCCAGGCCGGCACCAGGCGGTCGATCGGGGCTCAGCCCCCCATGCCCTCGCCGCGCTTCATGAAGCCCATGTGGGCGCTGGCCTGCTCGAGGCCTCCCTCGCCTTCCTGCCAGCCCACGCGCCCGTCGCCGTTGGCGTCGAGCCCGGAGACGAGCTGGCCGGCCACCTCCGCCATTTCCTCGACCAGAGGCGCGGCGGCGTCAGCGGACTCGGCTTCCTGGATCTGGGCAGCCAGTTCGAGGATGCGGTCCGCGCGCGCGACCGTGTTGTTCGCCGAGGTGGAGACGTGGTTCGAGTGGGTCCTGATGTTGTCCGTGGCGCCCTCGGAGTCGGCGGCCATGGAGATGTGGCGGGCGGCTCCCGTCGCGGCCGGCTTCACGCCGTAGCCGGCGCCCGGGCCGTTCTCCACCACGCTGGGATCCACCGCGTGCTGGACATGGCCGGTGTGCCGCTTCATGGCGTCGAGGTTGGTGAGATCACGTGCCGCCAGGCCCGCGTGCATGGCCGCAACCTCGGCCTCGGCCATCGCGGTGGGAAGCAGTCCCATCCCGTCAGGGGTGCCGCGGAACCCGTCCGCGACGTGTCCCATGTGAGCGTGTGCAGGGCTGTCCTGGGCGACCGCGTCCGTGGCGAAGCCGACGAGAGCGAGCGCCATCAGGGCGATGGTGAATGGGTGTGTGCGCATGGAGTACCTCCGTGAAGAATGAAGGGGATGAATCTTCCTGAGAACCTGTGGATACTTCCTGAGAACCTGTGGATACTTCCTGAAACCGGCGGTTTTCCCCGACGAATCGCGCCGCCGGAGACACCTGCAGGGAAATTGCATGTCCGGGGGATGACAGGCAAGCAACGGGATGTCACTGGCGGACCGGTGAAAACTGCATCAGGGCGTCCGTGAGGATGCCCGGTTTGGTCTCGCGCAGGATGGAAAGGATGGCTTCGCGGTCGTCCGCGGACAGGTGTGCGAAATCACTTCCGCCCTCTTCGCCCCGGAGGATGCTCAGGATGCGTGCGTTGACGTACGCTCGGGCCTGCACCGGGAGGGCATCGTACTCCGGCGAGTGGATCAGGTAGCTCAGCGGGTGGCGGAAGAGCCGCGTCTGGAGGTCCAGGTCGCGGAGGGAGCGGCCCCGCGCATCCCTGCGGCCACCGGCCATGAAGTCGGCCGCGAAGGTCGAGGTGCCTTCGATGGGGTCCTCGAAGCGCGGTGTGCCCACGAAGAACAGGGCGCGCACGAGCGACTCGCCGAGGCCCTCGACCAGCCGGGTGGTGCGCGGCGACATCTCGCCGGGGGGAAGGCCGCCTTCCTGCTGATCGATGTGAAGGCGGGTGCGGACACGGTATCCCAGCAGGGTGATCAGGTTTTGCACCGTCGTCTGGTGCTCAATGACCATCAGCGCCACGATGTCGCTGTGGGCGCCGAGGTAGGAGGTCACATCGATGAGCTCGGCGAGGTCGGTGAGGTTGCCGCCGGCGGTCAGCGAGTCCGCCCCGCGACCCAGGGCGACGTTCCCCATGTGGAGCTGCTCCCCGTGCGTGCCGGTGACGTACCAGCCGCCCCAGCGCTCGCGGATGGGGGTCGAGTCGGTGGTTACCTGCCACAGCTCGTGGGAGGCCAGCTGGCCGTTCTCGTCGGTCGGCCCGGAGCCCATGATGTGGCGGGGCACCCCGCCTCCGGTGAGCGAGAAGGAGTCGTGGCACTGGAGGCAGAGGCCGGTCTGACGGCGGATGCGGGGCCCGTCTTCCCCGTCCGGCTCCAGGTTGTAGAAGACCGGTCCCAGCTCCGGATCCTGGGCGGAGATTTCGAGGCCGTCCGCCCCCGGCGTCCAGGCGACGTACACGCGGTCGTTGAAGTAGATGGCGCGCGGGGTCTCGGGCCAGATGAGGCGCGCCAGCAGGCTGGTCTTGGAGAAGACCAGCATCTGGGAGGAGACGGGGATGCCGAGTTCGCGCAGGATGGCCGCCAGGTAGGCGCTCGGGCCTTCGCGGCTGAGGGTGACTTGCCCGCTCTCCAGGCGGCGGGCGAGGTCGGCCACCGGGTCGCTGGTCTCGCCGGTCATGTAGGGGATGGTCGGGTATTCGGTGTCGTAGGGGAGTTGCGGGGTGGGGGCGGCGGCGCTGTCCGCGGGGGTCAGGGCTGCGAGCAGGGCCGCAAGCGCTGCCAGGGGACGGACGGACCTCATCGGGTGATCGCTCCGTAGGGCCGTCCGGCGCGCATGGCTGCGTAGGGGACCAGACGTCGCGAGGCCGTCCTGCGCTTGCCCCCGGAGTCCACCAGCTCGTAGTCGCCCTCCACCATCTGGAAGACGGAGAGGTCGGCCACCGCGCCCTCGCGCAAGGTGCCCAGCTCCTCCCCGAAGTCGAAGATGCCCGCGGGCGTGGAGGTGGCGCAGCGGATCACCTCCTCGAGCGACATGCCCATGTGCAGGAACTTGGTCAGGGTGGTGGGGAGGCCGAAGACGGGGCCGAGCGCGTTGCCGCGATGCACGTCGCTCGAGATGGCGGCGAGCCGGATGCCCTGGCCGAGGGCGCGCTCGGCGACGTCGAAGTCCAGGTTGCCGCGGCCGTGGCCGATGTCGAGGTGGATGCCGCGCTCCACGGCTTCGCGCACCTCCGGGTAGACGGTGCCGGCATCGTCGAGGACGCTCCCGTTGCGGCGTAGCGCATGGGTGACCACGTCGCCCGGGCGGAGCATCTCCAGGATGCGCGGGAGGGGGGAGGTCTGGCCGCCGATGTGCACCATGATGGGCACGCCCGCGCCCTCCGCGGCCAGCCGGGTGAGGCGCATGACCTCCAGGTCGTTGCCGCCCGGGATGCCGGCCAGCATGCGCACCTTGATGCCCACGATCACGTCCCGGTTGGCCTCCACGGTCGCCACGATGGCGCCCGGGTCGATGTACGCGAAGTCGGCCAGTTCGTTCGACACGGTCATGCCCGGGCTGGACACGTTGAGGAGGGCGTACACGCGCGTCCGCGCGGGCGCCGCCACATAGGTCCTGAAGCCCGGGAAGGTGGTGGCGCCCGACGAGCCGGCGTCGACTACCGTGGTGACCCCCTTGGCGATCCCGACCACGTCCGGCTCGATGGAGACGCCCGAGACGCCGTCGTAGACGTGCGTGTGGATGTCGATCAGGCCCGGGGTGACGATCATTCCGTGCGCGCGCACGGCCTGACGGCCCTCGCTCTCGGCGATGCGTTCGGCAACGCGCGCCACCCGGCCGCCGGTGATGCCGATGTCGCGGGGACCGTCGATTCCCTCGGCCGGGTCGATGAGCCGGCCGCCGACCACCACCGTGTCGAACTGGCGCTCCTGTCCCGGCAGCAGCGGGAATGGAAGCGCCACCGCGAGTCCCGCGCTCGCGGCGCCGGCGACGAACCGGCGGCGCGTGAGCCCGGAACCGGGTGGACATGGCGGTGGCGCGTTGATCACTGCAGGGCCTCCCTGCTCGGTCGTCGGGACACGACGGCAATATACGCGAAGCGGCTGCCGAAAGCCCGAAGGCTCCCGGCAGCCGCCGATCCAGCTTGTCCCGTCAGGCGATCAGCCGCCGATCTGGGGAATGTTGTCGTTGCGCTCGCGCTCCGAGTTGGGAACGTCGAAGCAGAGGCGCACCTGGCCGTTGATGATGGTCCCGCGCGGGGTCTCGGGATCGGTGAACATCTTGGGTTCGACGGCCTCGAAGTCGGGGAGCCCAAGGTCACCTGGCGTATTGTTCTCTTCCCAGCGGCGCTGGTCGCCCAGCGTGCGTGCTTCCAGGAAGAGCTCGATGGCCCGCTCGCGCTTCAGGTACGTCCAGGCCCCTTCCAGGCTCATCGCGTCCCGCGGCGCCAGCGGCGTACCGCCCGCGTGCAGCATGGTCTGGTTGGTGGTGTAGGTGGCCCGCAGGTCGTTGATGATGGTCATCGCCGTCTGCCAGTTGCCACTCGTCAACTGGGCTTCGGCCTCGATGAGCCGCATTTCCCGGCCGCTGGCGACGTTGTACGAGTCGTTGGGATCGTCGTACTTGGTCTGGTTGAACCACGGCGTCTGCCCATAGTCGCCCAGGGCGGCGTTCGACCACGGGAAGGTCGGGTCCTCGAACCATTCCGTGCGCGGGTCCCCGGTCTCCTGGTAGTAGCCCGACGCGCGATTGGCGCCGTCCGCGGCCGACGGGTCGAACTGCGGCCCGTAGTAGGTGTTCCACATGGTGAAGGCCAGGTACGGTTCCCTGGCGTTGGCCCACTGCGGAGTATTGCGTGTGGTGGCGACGTTGGCGTCCGACAGTACCACGTATTCGAAGCTGTTGGGGACGCCGCCCGCGTCCGCCGCCGCGCCGCCCCAGTCACCCAGGAAGGCGCGCACCGAGGCGCGGCCCGCCGTGGCCGCCATCCTCAGGGTCTCGTTGGGATTAAGGGCCAGGGCGGCGCTGAACTGCTCCTCGGCCCGCCGCAGGTAGTCCGACCCGGGGAGCAGCCCCGAGCCGTTGATGACCGCCTCGCACCAGTTCTCGCCCAGGAGCCGGTTCGAGAACCCGGCCCAGACATTGGCCTGCGCGACGACATCGGCATCGACGTCCTGGTCCGCGAACAGCTCGAGGGCTGTTTCGGCGATGAAGCGGGCCTGCTGGGCGTCGTTGAAATATCCACCATACTGGCCCGGCTCGATGTGCCCTGACTGGGCGACCACGCTGTGCCCATAGGAGCCGGTCTGGCCTCCGGGCATGATCTGACGGGTGACCAGCGCACCCGTGTACCCGATCCAGCCGATGGCCTCGTTGAGCCTGCGCTGGGATCCGTTGACCAGCCCCTCACGGGATTCCTCCTCCACCAGGAACTGGTCCTGGATGGGGCCGGGGTTGATGACTTCGCAAGCGGCGATCCCGAACAGGGTCGCCACGAGGATCGCGCTTCTGATTTTGTTCTTCGTGTTCATCTTTGTCCCCTCCCCTTAGAACGTGATCCGGAGGGACGCGTGCAGCGTGATCGGCGCCGGCACGGACTCTTCGAAGCCGTAGCCCCCCTGGGTCTGGTTGGACGGGGGATCGGCGGTCAGCTCGGGATCCATGAACGGCATCTCCTTCATCCAGAGATAGGAGTTGCGCAACGCGAGGGTGAAGGTGGCGTTGCTCACTCGCTCCGGCATGATCGCGTCCACGGGAATGGTGGCGGCGACGGAGCGCAGCTTGAAGAAGTCGCCCTTCCACATGTAGCCCTCCGCTTCCCCTCGTACGCAACGGGCGCGGTAGATGGCGGGCGTGTCGTCGCGGAGTTGAATGCCGCCGGCCCAGTCCGTGTACCAGGGGTAGCAAAGATGCGAGCGGACACTCCGGGAGATGGACCATACGGCCTCGTTCATGTAGAAGCCGCCCTTGAACTCGCCGGCGGCGGAGAGGGTGATGTTGCCCGGCGTCCGCACCGCCAGGTTCCCGTTGATGAAGGTGGTGGGGAGGTTGGGGCCGTAGTTGTGTCCGTGCTCATCCAAGCCACCCGAAGCGTTCGCCTGCACCTCGGAGCATACCTCCGGTCCCGGGCAGTAGTCGGGGGCCGCGATCTCGTCCGGATTCTGCACCAGGTAGTCGCGCATGTTGCGCACCGGACAGCCTTCGTCGCCGTTCGGTCCGCAGTCCATGCGCAGCTGGTTGGTCCAGGGAATCCCGAGCTCCAGCACCTTGGAGTTGTTGGTGGTCAGCGAGCCACCGACGTCAACGCCCCAGGTCCGCGTGTCGAGCAGCGTGGCGCCCAACTCGAACTCGATCCCCTGGTTCTGGATCCTGCCGACGTTGGTGAGCTGACTGATGGTGAAGCCGTTGGAGGGAATCTGGGGAACGTCCAGGAGCGCGTCCCTGGTGACCTGCCGATAGAACGTGAAAGCGGTCGTGAGGCGGTCGCCCAGCCACGACGCGTCGAACCCCGCCTCGATCTCCTCCGTGACCTCGGGCCCGACCTGGTCGTTGCCGACGTTTTGGGGCACAAACGCAGGCACGCCCGCCAAGCCCTCCGGGCTCCATGTGCGCACGGCGTCGAAGGCGCCGGGGGCGCGTCCCGACTGGCCGAAGGCGGCACGCAGCTTGAACTCGCCCAGATCCGGCCAGAAGGCCTCATCCGAGACGATCCAGGAGCCGCTGACTTTCGGGTACACCTGCAGACCGAAGCCCTTGCCGAAGGCGCTGTTGCCGTCCACCCGGGTCCCCAGGGTGATGAAGTAGCGGTCGGAGATGTCGAAGACGTTCTGGAAGAAGAAGCCGGCGTTCCAGATCTTGGAACGGGTCTCGAAGGCCTGGGTGACGGCGGCGGAGTTGAGGGTCGGATCGGCGGCGCCGGGGAAGTTCTCTCCGAACCCCTCGACGTTGCGGTCGTCGTCTCCGATGGCCTGCCCGCCCCAGGAGAAGCTCGAGCCGATGGAGGAGGTCAGGTCGAAGGTGTAGGTGCCGACGTAGTCGAAGGAGAGTACGCGGTTCTGGAAGGTGTTGTTGAGGAGCGATCCCAGGGGCACCTGCCGCCACGCGTAGGGGCGGAGGTTGCGGTGCTCCCGGCTGGACCAGTCGTAGCCGATCGTGAAGCGGTTGGTCATCTGCTCCAGAGGAGCGTAGGTGATGGTCGCGCCCGTGGTCAGCCGCTCTATGTCTTCGTTCAGTTGCTGGTCCATCAAGACGTTAAGCACCGCGGGGTCCCCGGTGCCGAAGTAGTTGCGCTCCGCCCGGAAGGCGTTGAGCGTGATGCCCTGGGCGTTGTTCTGCCCGGCGGTCATCGTGAGGGCGTTCCTGGCGTACGACGTGTTCCACTGGACCGTGAGGTTGTTCGCGGGCGTGAACGTGAAGTTAGCGCGCGTGTTGTACTTCCTCTGGCTGTCGTTGGTCATGTAGCCCTGCTCGTCCAGGAAACCCCCGGACACGAAATACTGCAGGTCCTGCCGGCCACCGCGCACGGAAAGCGAGTAGTCCGTGGTGAACGGCGAGCCCGGGTGGTATTCGCCGCAGGAGAACGGCCCCGTGCAGAGCCAGGGCCCCATGTTGATGTAAGGGTCGGCGTTGGGCACATCCACGCCGAACTGGCGGCTCCAGGCGCTTCCGGCCTTCACCTCGGCCGTCCACACGGGCGCCCCCGCGGCCCCTCTCTTGGTGAAGATCTGGATGACCCCCGCGGAGGCCTCGGTGCCGTACAGCGTGGTGGCCGCGGATCCCTTGATGACCTCGATGCGCTCGATGTCGGCCGGGTTGATGTTGTCGAGCGGGCTCACCGCGATGTTGCCGCTGCGGCCGCCCCGGCGGTCCGGCGGGTTCGCGTCGGGAAGCGGATCGCTGCGCATGCGCACGCCGTCGATGTAGACCAGGGGGTGGTTGGAGAGCTCAATGCTGCTCTGGCCGCGCAGGCGGATGATCTTCGCCTGGCCGATACCGCCACCGCCGTACACCTCCAGCCCTGGCGCCTGCGACTGCAGGATGTCGGAGACCAGCACCGGACGGTCGGGAACCTCGGCGACGTTGATCTGGGCGATGGTGTTGCCGATTTCGCGCTGGCGGGCGGCGCCGGCGGTGCCGGTCACGACGATCTCGTCGAGGCCGAGTGCCTCCTCGGTCAGGGTGAAGTCCTGCACCAGGGTCTCGCCGGCGGCGACGGTGATCTGCGCCGTCGAGGAACCCAGGCCGATGCGCTCGGCGCGGATCTCATAGGTACCCGGGGGCACGTTGAGCAGTACGTAGCGTCCGTTGCCGCGGGTCAGGGTTCCGATGCCGGCGTCGGTCAGGAACACCTGGACCTCGCCGAGGGCCGCGCCGGAACCCTCCTCGGTGACCTGCCCGGTCACGCGCCCCGGCTCCTGCGCCATCGCTGGAAGCGCCGAGATCAGCCCACCGGCCAGCAGCAGCACGGCCGGAAGTGCGATCCGACGCCGACCTGGCGACCGGGTGGTGGTTGGGTTTGCGAACCTTCGATTCTTCATAACAGCCTCCGATGAAGGGAACAGTCGTTTGGCAGAGCCGCCTCTCGGCGCATGCTCTCGCGCCGCAACGGCGGGCGGGCGCAGCACCGTAGGTGGACGGGGCCGACGGACGCTTGGCTACAACCTAGCAGAGTAGGCGCGAGCAACCCGTAACGTCAAGCCGCTGGAACCCGCTTGGCGCCTCCTGGCACCGGCCGGCTGCGCCACGGGACGAGGCCCTCGTCAGTGCCCGAAGCGAAGGATGATAACCGGGCGGCGGCGGTCTTCCACCGGGTCGAAGGGTGGGACGATCGGGTCTGGTTGGCGCGCGTCGTTCAGGATGAAGACGACAAGCCCGGTGATGGCGGCCGCGGCGCCGCCCACCAGCAGACCCGTTTTCGCCTTGCTGATCTCCTGGCGTTCGATCTGGACGATCTCGCCGGCGGGAACGCGGATGTCCTGTCCCAGCTGGTCGGTGTGGAAACCCACCTGCCGCCGGACGGTGGGGATGCGCACATAGAGGTCGGCGTCGGTGCGGCGCACGAATTCGCCGGAGAGCACGGGCTCGAACACGGTGCTCAGCGCCTCCTCGTTGCCGGCCTCGTTGATCGCGTCCACGCCCGCACGGGTCAGATACAACCGCACCGATTCACCCGGAGGAACGGCACCGATCTCGGTGGGCACGTAGTTGAAGCAGCCGGTGGCCGTGGAGAGCATCACGGCGGCGACGAGCGTCGGAAGTAGTCGTTTCGGCTTCATTGGGCAGCTGCTGATGGTGTTTCCCAACACTAATCCCGTCGCCACGGGGTCGGCAACGCTCCGGATCGACGCGGCGCGCCGCCGGTAGCGGCGTTGACGACCCGGACGCGGGCGCCGACAATCCACCATGGCCTCGCTTCAGGAACTTCTCGTCGCTTCCAGCCGCACCTTCGCGGTGGGGATCCGGATCCTTCCCGAGCCCCTGCGGCCGGAGATTACCGTCGCCTACCTCCTGCTGCGGGTTTCCGACTACCTGGAAGACAACCGGGAACTGGCCGATGACGAGAAGGTGGCCTTGCTCGGGAGCTGGCGGCGCGTGCTTGCCGGGGACGCCGAGCGACAGCCGCTGATCGAGCGTCTTCGGGAAGCCCGCGAGGACACTCCGGACGCACTCGTGGCCCGGCACTCCGCAACGGTCCTCGCCGGACTCGACGGGCTGGGCCCGCCCGCGAAGGAAATCCTCATTCGCCGGGTGGGCGAATCAAGCGCCGGGATGGCGCGCTGGACGGAGCGCGGATCCCGCTTCGAGACCGAGGCCGACCTGGACGACTACATGCACGAGGTGGCCGGCCGCGTGGGCCATCTTCTTACCGAGCTGTTCACGTTGCGACTGCCTGGGACGAGAAGCGCGCGCGCGCGCTTGATGCCACTCGGGCGCGAGTTCGGGTTGGCGCTTCAGACGGTAAACGTCATCCGCGGGCTGCACGAGGACCGGGATCGCGGGTGGGTGTACGTGCCGGCGGCCTTCCTTCCCGATCCCGGCATCGACGCGCGCCAACTGTTCGATCCGGAGAATCTGGACGCCGCCATGGCGGTGTTGGCCCGCCTGGTCACCAAAGCCGACGGACACCTGGCCGCAGCCAGGGCTTACATCCGACTGATCCCGCGACGCTACCACCGAGTACGGCTTTTCTGCCTGCTGCCGCTGCTCTTCGCGGTGCGCACGCTGGCGATCAGCCGGGCCAATCCGGATGTTCTCAGGCGGGAGACCAAGATGACGCGTCGCGAGGTCAAGGCGATAACGCGGCGGGCCGTGTTCCTGGGGTTCTCGAATGGGTGGATCGAACGCTACTGCAGGCGGCTGGCATCTGCTCCGCCAAAGCAGAATGGAGGACCCGCCCAGGGGGCCGCGCGCCGGGTCCCCCCTGCCCCGCAACGAATATCGAGCCCATGAAATCACTCGCGTCCTTCCGCGAGGAGTTCCCCGTCTCCCGCACCCACATCTTCCTGAACCACGCGGGCGTGGCTCCAACCTCCACGCGCGTCGTGCGGGCGGTACACGGCTTCATGGACTCGATCGCTCGCGAGGGGCGGCCCGACTTCGACGCCTGGGAATCGGTGGCGCAGGACTGCCGGGAACGGTTTGCGAAGCTGATCGGATGCGAGGCTGATGAGGTCGCCTTCGTGCGCAACACCTCGCACGGGTTGTCCCTGCTCGCGTCAGGGCTGGACTGGCAGCCCGGAGACCGCGTCGCGGCCGCGGCATCGGTGGAGTACCCCTCCAACGTCTACCCTTGGATGGACCTGGACCGGCGGGGGATCGCGGAGCTCGACGTGATTCCCGTGGACGAGGACGGGACGGTGACGGTGGAGGCCGCGAAGCGCGCGCTCGGGCCCGACACCCGCGTGCTGGCGGTCAGCTCGGCCCAGTACGCCACGGGCGCGGTCACCGATCTGGACGGGCTGGGTCGGGTGTGCCGGGAGCGCGGGGTGCTCCTGTGCGTCGACGGCATCCAGACGGTGGGCGCCCTGCCCATCGACGTGAAGGAAGCGGGAGTCCACTTCCTGTCCGCGGACAGCCACAAGTGGATGCTCGGCATGATGGGCATCGGTGCGGTGTTCGTGGACCGTTCGGTGGTCGGGCGCATTCATCCACCGCTGCTCGGCTGGCGCAGCACGACCGACGCCTTCAACTTCGACAGGGTCCACTTCGAGCTGCTGGACCACGCGGGGCGCTACGAGGAGGGAAGCCTCGCGTATCCGCTCATCGCCGGCTTCGGCGCCGCCCTCAAGCTGCTCGAGGAAGCCGGGATCCCCGCCATCGGCGAGCACGTGTGCGCGCTGGTGGCCGACTTGGCGGAGCGCCTGGAGTGCCTCGGCTGCGTGACCACGCCCGAGGCCGTAAGCCGGCACCACATTCTGACCTTCCGCCACCCCGATCTCGACAATGAGACGTTGCTCGCGGGCCTCGAACGAGCGGGCGTAGTGGCGTCGCTTCGGCGGGCGCGCATCCGGGTGGCGCCGCACCTTTACAACACCCATGAAGAGATGAGACGGGTGGCGGAGGCGGTGGGCGCGCTGCTCACCGCGAACGTCAGTTAGCCCTTGGCCGGGAAGTCGCACATCGAGGCCGGGACAAGCACCCAAGCTCAAACGAGTATTGCAGGGAGAACGAGCCCTGGGGAGGACCGAACCATGAGGAGATCGGGAATGAGGAACGCGACGACCACGCCGAAGACGGCGATGACAAGAAAGTGGACGGACCTGGGCATCGCGCTTGCGCTGACCCTGCTCGCGACCGCGTTGACCGCAAGCACAGCGGCAGCGCAGAATCGTCAGGGCGACGACGCCCTGCCCACCATCGAAGACAGAACCGCATCGATGGAGTTGATGGACGGCTTCCTGCCCATGTACTGGGACGACGCCGGCGGTCGGATCTGGCTGGAGATCGCGCAGTGGGACACCGACGTGCTTCACGCCTCGGGCATCGGCGCCGGACTCGGGTCCAACGACATCGGCATCGACCGCGGGCAGCTGGCCGGCTCTCGCGTGGTGCGCTTTCACCGCGTGGGCCCGAAGGTCCTGATGATTCAGCCCAACTATCGCTTCCGCGCATCCAGCGACAATGCGGCGGAGCGGAAGGCGGTGGAGGACGCCTTCGCGCCCTCTACGCTGTGGGGTTTCGAAGCCGCGGCCGAGACCGGCGATCGCGTGCTCATCGACTTCACGCCCTTCCTGATGCAGGACATCGCCGGCTTCGCGGGCCGCCTGCGCCCGGGCACCTACCGGCTCGACCAGAGCCGCAGCTCCGTGTACCTGCCCATGGTCATGAACTTCCCCGAGAACACCGAGATGGAGGCGTCGCTGACCTTCGTGCGCCAGGACGGGGGGATGGCCGGCGGCCGCTTCGGCGGGGGTGGCGGAGGCGCCTTCGAGGGCGTCGGCAATGTCGCGGCCAACGCGGGCGCGGCCACGGTGCGCATGCACCACTCCTTCATCCAGTTGCCCGAACTGGGCGAATACACGCCCCGCGCGCACGACTCGCGCTCCGGCTACGGCGGCATGTCCTTCCAGGACTACTCCGCGGCGCTGGACGAGCCCATGACCCAGCGCTTCATCCGCCGCCATCGCCTTGAGAAGCGGGATCCGAACGCGGCCATGAGCGAGCCTGTGGAGCCGCTCGTCTACTATCTGGATCCAGGGACGCCGGAACCCGTCCGGTCCGCGCTGCTGGACGGCGCGCGGTGGTGGAACCAGGCCTTCGAGGCGGCCGGCTTCATCGACGCCTTCCGGGTCGAGATCCGGCCCGAGGACGTGAGCA
>JAJEBS010000277.1 GCA_022822425.1 Gemmatimonadota bacterium
GGCGGAGGGGGCGGAGGCGTCCCCAGAAGGACCTCCATCACCCACTTGCCGCGCAGCACCGGCGAGGTCCGGTTCGCCACCGAAGTCAGAGTGAGGATACTGCCGTGACCCAGCACGCCCCGCCGCTCGGAGCCGGGATACGCCACCTGCCGGAACTGGCTGCCCAGCACGCCGGGGATGCCGTAGTGGCGGGCCAGGCGTTCGTTGACGAAGGTGTAGTCGGCGTCGTACAGATCGAGAACGCTCCTGTCCGCATCGACCAGGTGGTTGAAGAACAACTCGGTTTCGCGCAGCATGGCGTCGGCGAGCTGCTGGTCGTAGTCCGGGAACCAGAACTGGTCCGGACGCACCAGCTCCAGATCCTGCAGGCGCAGCCACTGGCCTGCGAACCGGGGTCCCAGGGAAGCCGCGCGCGGATCGGTCAGCATGCGCCGAACCTGCGCCTCCAGGACGTCGTCCCGGGCAAGCGCGCCTTCCCGAGCCAGCATCATCAGCTCGTCGTCCGGAGGTGTGCCCCAGAGGAAGAAGGACAGCCGCGAAGCCAGATCGACGTCGCCGATCCGGAACGTCTCGCCCGGCTGGATGTCGGCCGGCGCCTCCTCCATGCGGAACACGAAGTGCGGGCTCGCCAGGATTGCCGTCAGCGCGGTGCCGATGCCCGCCTCGAAGCCGCCCTCCGCCTCTCCGGTGCGGTAGAAGGCCATGAGCGGCGCGATGTCGCGGTCAAGCAGGGGCCTGCGGTACGCCTTGCCGGCAAGCTCCGTCAGGATGCTGCGCGCGCAGCTCTCGCTCTCCTCCGCCGACTCGGGACGGCAGGTGAAGATTCGCTGGCGGCTCGGCGTTTCCGAGACGCCCGACGCGTCGCTGGGCCCGCCGATCACGAGGTCCCGAAGGTGTGGAAGCAGCGTCAGCCCGTAGCCGCTGATGCCCGTGTGCCGGTCCGCGAGCGACCATTCGTGGGGCGACATGAGGTCTTCCACCGGTCCCTCGGTGCGCTTGACGAAAGCCGCGGTTACCCGCTGCGGCCCGGCGCGCACGAAGACCGGATCCGTGCGCATGGAGATGCCTTCCGGATCGGAGATGTGCATCCACTGGTCAACGTCCAGCAGCGCCACCCGCTCGCCGTTGATCGAGACCTCGAGCTGCTCGAAGCGGGCGATCTGGCCGAAGAAGCCCTCCCCCGTGGTGGTATGCTCGAAGACGATGCGGAACTGGTAGGTGCCGTCCGCGAGGAAGTGGTGGACCACGCTCACGCCGCCGCGCGTGCCGTAGGGCGCCCCGGGCACCCGCTCGCTCTGGGAGACGTAGCCGGAGACCGTGTAGGTCCGTTCGGCGGGCTGGGCGCCGGGGTTGCCGATGGCCAGGCGGCTGATCTGGTTGGCCGCGTTCATGTACGCGTCGAGGAGCGTGGGTGAGAGCAGCTGCGCCTCGGAGATGTTGTCGAAGTTCGCGCTCTTGGTGTCGGGCGGCAGATAGTCGCCGGCGTCGATGCGCAGGTTCAGCAGGTCCTCGACAGACCTCGCGTATTCGGCCTGGTTGAGCCGCTGGAAGGTGCGTCCGCCGGGGTTGGGCTCCTCGCGGGCGGCCGCGTCCATCCTCGTCTCCAACTCCTCCACGAGAGCGACCAGGGTGTCGCCCGACGGCCGGGGCATGCCGGGGGGCGGCATCATTCCCGCACGCAGCTTGAGGATCATCTTCTCCGCGGTCTCGGGCCGCGACGGCGCCTGCTCCACGTCGAATCCGGCGAGCGAGAGGTTGCCGGTCAGGAGCGCGTCGTTGTGGCACACCTGGCAGTAGCGCTGCACCACGGCGGTGAGGGTGGCCGGCGCGATGGGGGTGTCGGCGAAGTCCGCGTCCGGCGCGTGCCCGAAACCCGGGGACACGCCGGCGTCGGTGACCGTGTCGAGGTCCCCGAGGGTTCCCAGTACAACCGATATCAGGCCCAGCAGTCCGACAGTCGTGACGTTCTTCACCGTGCTTCGCCCGTTGGATGCCGCCGCGTCTTCAGCAGGACTGGCAGTTGTTGTTGTTCAGGGAACCGAACGACTCCAGCAGCGCGATCGCATCCGGGTAGGGCGTGGTGCGCTGGTAAGGCCCGTTGGCCATGTCGGCTGTCGTCTGGCCGATGCGGCTGATCGCCATCACGTCCGCGCCGCGCTCCACCAGGAAGCGGATCATCTCGGTGTCTCCGCGGGAAGCCGCGTGATGCAGCGCGTTGTAGGCGTCGTGGTCGCGCACGTTGACGTCCGCCCCCAACTCGTCCACAAGGTAACGCATCGCGGGCATCCAGCCGTCGGGTGCGTGGCGATGGGCGTTGGCCGCGAACCCCTGCCCGTAGCCGACACCGGAGGCCGCGTGAATGGGATGGATGCCCGGCCCGCCAACGGGCACTGCGGGAATCCCCGACTTGTCCGCGCCCGGATCCTCGTCCCAGGCGATGCGGCGGCGCGCAGGCGGCCTCTGCGTCGGAACGCGGTGGTCGGCCCCGTACGCCACCAGCAGCCGCATCGCCGCGACATCGGCCGCATAGGAGGCGCGCCAGAAGGGCGTGGCCCCGATCATGTTGACGCTCAGGATGCTCCCGCCGTACTGGGTGAACCAGAGCCGCTTGGAGAGGCGCGCGTTCGGGTCGGCTCCCGCCTGTAGAAGCGCCTCCATGACCTCCATGTGGGTGGCGTTCTGCTGGAGGTGGACGTTGGGCTGGGCGTACCCGGTCTTCGGGATCCACTGCTGGTTGATGGTGGCGAAGAGCGGCGTGCCGTTGGCGTGGTTGGCCAGGTTCGGGTCGGCGCCGCGGTCCAGCAGCGCCAGGACCAGGTCGAAGTGGCCGTTCAGTGCGGCGATGAAGATCGGCGTGGTCCCGTCCGCGCTGACCTGGTCGATGTCGGCGCCGGAGCCGAGGAGCGCCTCGACGGCCCGTGCGTGACCCTGGCGCGCCGCGTGCAACAGCGCGGTCATGCCGCCCATGTGCGCCACCTGCTGCCCCATGGAGAGGGGCCTGGGGGCCTCGGCCGGCTTCTCTTCCTCTTCGCTCTCCTTCTGTTCCTGCGCCGCCCTGGCCGCGAGCTGCGCGTTGATCTGCTGGCGCACCCGGTCCTGTTCGCCGCCCCGGAGGGATTCCTCCAGCTCGACCATGTCCACCACCGTGGTGGTGAGCGACGGGTCGGCCCCGCCCGCGAGCAGCGCCCGGATCGCCTCGACCCGGTTTTGCGCCGCGGCGAAGATGAGCGGCGTCTGCCCGGCCCGCTCCTCGCGCGCGTCCACGTCGGCGCCGTGCTCGATGAGCGCGGCAACCGCTTCCGCATCACCCGCTGCGGCCGCCAGGTGCAGGGGAGTGGCGCCGCCGCTGCCGGTAGGTGCGGCCGGGTCGCTTCCCGCCTCGAGCAGCGCGCGCACCACCGCCCCATGGCCTGCCCGGCTGGCCAGGTGCAGGGGCGTGTACTCCGCCATGCGGGTGACCGCCTCCAGGCCGGCGCCCGCGTAGACGAGCATGCGCGCCATCTCCAGGTCGCCCCGGTCGGCCGCCCAGTGGAGTGCGGTCATGCCGTCGCCCTGAGCGGCGTTTACGTCGGCTCCCTGCTGCAGCAGCGCGCGCACCGACCCTTGATCGCCGCGCATGGCCGCGTCCGCCACCGGCGAGTCCGGCGGCGTCGCCGCCGAGACCAGGAGGGTCAGGACCAGGGCTGCCACGAGCGCCCCCGGCCTTCGGGTATCCATTCTCCCGGCTCCCGCCTTGATTCCGTTTTCGCGCATCATCTCTCTCATCGGCTCTCCAGTGTGCGCGTCATATCCTCGAATACTTGAGTTTCGGCAAATCGCCCTGCCGTCCGCCTATCGGCTCGAGCTGCTTGCGTCGGTGGCCACCACCGCGGGCAGCGTCAGCGCGAACTCGCCGGTGCTGTCGCCGAAGTCCTCCAGGTCGTCCAGCCCCAGCTTGTGCAGCATGGTGAGCATCACGTTGGCCATGGGCGTGTCGTCGGGGGCGTGCAGGTGCAGGTTGCCCTCGAGCTGGCCGTTGGCCTTGCCGGCGAGGAACATGGGCACCCGGCGGTGGTTGTGGACGTTGGGGTCGCCCATGGGCGATCCGTACAGCACCATGCTGCGGTCGAGCAGGCTCGCATCCCCATCCATCGACTCGTCCATCTTCTCCAGCAGGTACAGCATCTGACCCGTGAAGAACTCGTTGAACTGCTGGAACTTGAGGATCTCCTCACGGTTGTTGCCGTGGTGCGACGTGGGGTGGAAGGGCAGGTCCAGGCCGCTCTCGGGATAAACCCGGTTGGTGGCGTCGCGCGAGAGCTTGAGGGTGAAGACCCGGGTCATGTCGGTCTGGAAGGCCAGCACCTGCAGATCGAACATGAGCTGCAAGTGCTCGGTGAAGGAATCGGGAACACCCGCCGGGGCTTCCGGCAGAGCCCGTTCTTCGCCGCTCGCGTTCTGCTCCTCGATCATCTGGATGCGGCGCTCGAGCTCCCGCACGTTGTCCAGGTACTGCTCCAGCCGCACCCGGTCCTCCCCGGCCAGCACCATCTTCAGCTCGGCCACCTCGCCCGCGATCCAGTCCAGGATGCTGCGGTTGGCCTGCCGGCGCTCGGCGCGCGCCTCGGGGGTTCCGCCCGCTCCGAAGAGCATGTCGAAGGCCACGCGCGGGTCGCGGATCATCGGCAGCGGCTCGGTGGGGGAGGCCCAGCTCAGGGTGTCGGTGTACACACAGGCGTAGCCGTAGGCGCATCCGCCCGCCTGATCCACGTTCTCGATGCACAGCTGCATCGACGGAATCGGCGTCTCCTGGCCGAAGCGCTGCGCGAACAACTGGTCCATCGAGGTTCCCACGAAGACGTCCGACCCCTCGGTCTGCTTCGCGTGCGCCTGGGTGAGGAAGGTCGCGCTCGAGCGGAAGTGATCTCCGCCGATCTCGGGCGAGGTGTAGGCGTCCGCCATGCGCACGTCCGTGTTGCTGACGATCGTAAGGTAGTCCTGGAAGGGCGCGAGCGACTTCATGGCCGTGGGGCTCAGGTCGAAGTCACGCCCGGTCTTCGCGGGGGACCACAGGTTCTGGGTCGCGCCCCACTCCGTGCATCCCGAGGCGCCGTGCACGATCTCGACGGCGACGAAGCGGGTCTTCTCCAGGTTGGCCGAAGCCCGGGCCCATCCCGCGCCCGCGGGCACCATGGCGTCCAGGAGCGGGAGCGCGAGGGATCCGCCCATCCCGCGCAGGAAAGTACGCCGGTGGATGTGTTTGCCGGTGAGGAAGTTCATCAGTTTGCCTCCCAGGACGTTCAGCCCTTCTTCAGTTGGATGAGGTCTCCTCCGTGAGGAGCGCATCCGTACGCTTCATGGAGAATGCGTCGCTCTGGACCACGCCCAGTATGAACGACGACATCCGGTAGTCGTTGGCCTCCGCCTCGCGCGTGATTTCGCGGATCGCAGGCTGGTCGTAATGCATCACGCGGCGCCCGAGCGCGTACGCCATCAGGTTCTTGGCAAAGGCGCGCACGATCGGGATGGGGCGCTTGAGGAGCACGTCGCGCAGGTCGCCCGGGCTCGCCACGGTGGTTCCGTCGTAGAAGGTTCCCCGGGTGTCGAGCGGCATGCCGTACTCGCGCACCCGCCACTCCCCGGTCACGTCGAAGTTGTCGAGCGCCAGGCCGATGGGATCCATGAACTGGTGACAGGCCTGGCACACCGGGCTGGCGCGGTGCTTCTCCATGCGCTCGCGCGTGGTCAGAACCTTGCCCTCCTCCGTGCCTTCGGTGGCCTCAAGGGCGGGGACGTCGGGCGGAGGAGGCGGAGGCGGGGAGTCCAGAAGCACTTCCATGACCCACTTGCCCCGCAGCACGGGCGAGGTGCGGTTCGCCATCGAGGTGAGCATCAGGATGCTGCCCTGTCCGAACAGCCCGCTGCGGCGATCATCCGGATACGCGACGCGCCGGAAGCTGTTGCCGGCAACGCCGGGAATGCCGTAGTGGGCGGCGAGCCGCTCGTTCGCGAAGGTGTAGTCCGCGGTGAGGATTTCGAGCAGGCTGCGGTCCTCTTGCACCAGATTCTGGAAGAAGAGTTCGGTCTCACGCCTCATCGCGTCCGACAGCGTCAGATCGAAGTACGGGAAGGCGTAGATGTCCGGCGCCACCTTGTCCAGGTCCTGCAGGCGCAGCCACTGCGATGCGAAGCGGGTCGAGAGCGCTTCGGAGCGGGGATCCGCCAGCATCCGCCGCACCTGACGCTCGAGTTCGTCTTCGTCGTCCAGCCTCCCGCGGCGGGCCGCCTCCATCAGCTCTTCATCCGGGGGAGAGCCCCAGAGGAAGAAGGACAGCCGCGAGGCGACGGCGGCGCCATCGAGCTCGTACTGCTCGCCGGCGCGCGTGCCCGAGGGCGGTTCCTCGAAGCGGAATACGAAGTGGGGGCTGGCCAGGAGCGCCTGAAGCGCGAAGCGAATGCCGCGTTCGAAACCTCCCTCCTCGGCTCCGATCTCGTAGAAAGCCATCAGGTCCGCGATGTCGCTGTCGGTGGCGGGCCGCCGGTAGGCCTCGGAGGCCAGGCGCGAGAAGATGCTGCGGGCGCATCCCGGCGCCTCTTCAGGCGAAGTCGGGCGGCAGCTGAAGATCTTCTCCCGGCTCGGCGTCTCCGATACGCCCGTAACGTTGTTGGGGCCACGCACCGCGAACTCGCGCAGGTGCGGCACGGTGGTGAGCGCCAGGTCGGGCCATCCGCTGTTGACGGCGCGGCCGAGCGGTGCACGCACTTCCTCCACCGGTCCCTCGAAGGTCCTCACGAACGAGGCGGACACCTGGCGGGGACCGGCGCGCACGAAGATCGGGTCGGTGACCATCTCCCGGCCCTGCTGCTCGTTCTCCGTCCCGCCGCGCAGGTTCACGTCCAGGAGGGCCACCCGCTCCCCGTCGAAGGAGACCTCGATCTTCTCGCCGGTCGCCCTGCCGCCCACGCCGTGGAACTGCATCCAGAACACGTACTCCCCGTCGGCCGGGAAGGTGTGGTTGATGGCGATGCCGCCGCGCGAGCCGTAGGGCGTGCCTTCCACATGGACGAGCTGCGATGCGCGCTTCTCGACCTTGTAGGCTACCTCTCTGGGGGAGGCTTCGCGGTCCCCGATCGCCAGCCGGCTGATCTCGCTGGCCGCGTTGAGGTACGCCTCGAGCAGCGTCGGCGAGAGCATCTGCACGTCGGCGATGTTGTCGAAGTTGGCGCTCTTGGTGTCCAGGGGAAGGTACTCGCCGGCGTCGACGTCGAGGCCGAGCAGATCCTTCACCGACTGCGCGTATTCCGCCCGGTTGAGGCGCTGGAAGGTGCGTCCACCGGGGTTGGGGTCGCGGCGCGCGGCATCGTCGATGGTGTTCTCGAGCGTCTCGACCAGGGCCTGCAGGGTGTCGCCGGCGGGACGGGGCATGCCGGGCGGGGGCATCATGCCGGCACGCAGCTTGCGAATCATGCGCTCCGCGGTCTCGGCGTTCCGGGCGGCCGCCTCCACCTGGAAGCCCGACAGGGTCATGTTGCCGGTAAGGAGGGCGTCGTTATGGCAGACCTGGCAGTACCGGGCCACAACCTCGGTGAGCGTGGCGGCCGGAAGGTCAGGGGCCCCGGCCGCGTGGGCCGCGGGTGGTGCCGGAGCGGGAGGGGCGTCCGTGAACAGGCCGCTGCCGCTCGCCCCGATCATCAGGGCGACGCCCAGGACGGCCGTGGCGCCAGAGAGTGCATTCATTCCGTGGCCTCCGGATCGCGGACATGCGCCACCAGCCCGGCCCCCCCGGCGACGCAAACCGCCCGTCGGACCGGCCTGATCTCGCATTCTGAGATGCAGACAATTTCCTACGACTAACATAGGTTTCCACAGGTGGGTTCGCCACCACGCGCGGGCCAGAAAACACAAAGGCGGGTCCAGGATGTTCAGCCAGTTCTTTCGCAGGTCGTGCGCGTGTGCGCTTCTCCTCGTCTCGTGCCTCAACCCGCCCCTGGAGCCACAGCCGCTCACGGTCACCCTCACGGCGAGCCAGGAGAGCGCGGCCGTGGGCCAGGAGATCCGGTTCCGCTATGAGTCGCGCGGCACCAACCTTTCGCAGACCGTGGTGGAATACGGCACGGGCGACATGGAGACCATCCCGTTCATCTACACAGGCGGCGCGCCCGTCAACATCAACTCGCAGGCCGGGCACTTCGACTACGCCTACGAGGAGGCGGGCACATACGTCGCGCGCGCGACGGTGTCCACGGTGGCGGGAGACTCGCAATCCGCCACCGTCACGGTCCAGATCAGCGGCCCCTGATGTGCAGCGGCCATCATACGTCCCCTGGCCCACGCTCCCTGGACTGGCAGGGTCTGCCCGTCACGGCCTTCGTGACGGTCATGGTCCTGTCAGGAAGCGCCACGGAGGGGGCCGCCCAGTGGGTCGAGCCGCCCGGCCGGGGCTGGATGGACGTCTCGGTTTTTCACCTGGACACGCGAGACGCCTTCCACTCCGACGGCGACGTCCGGGCCTTCGATCCCTTCACGCAGGGCCACGCCGTGAGCACGTCCGCGTTCGCGACGGTCGCGATGGGGCTGGTTCCCGGTCTGGACGCATGGGTGCAGGTGCCCTTCCAGCGCCTCCGCTTCGACGACCTTGGCGGCGAACGGCTGCGCTCGGGCATCGGCGATACGCGCTTCTACCTGCGGGTTCAGCCCGGCCGCTACTTCGGCAGCGGCTTTCCGTTGGCGATCCGGGGCGGGGCGAAAGTCCCCGTCGGCGATTTCGCCGTGGACGCCGAGATCATTCCGCTCGGGGACGGCCAGAGAGACTGGGAGCTGGTCCTCGAGCTGGGGCACTCGTTCTATCCCGTACCTGCGTATGTGAGCGCCTGGATCGGCCACCGCTGGCGGGAGGAGAACCGGGAGTCGCGGAGGGATTTCGGCGACGAAGTGTTCTTTCTGCTCTCCGGGGGAATCGAATTCGGGCGCCTGGGAGCGAGCCTCATCGCCGAAGGCTGGGACGGCGGCGTTCCGATTATCGAGGGACTCTCGATCGCCACGGCAGCGCGCTCGATGCTGCGCCTTACCCCCTCCCTGAGCTACCGGCTGGGAGCGGGATCGGCGAAGGCCGGAGTGCAGATTCCGCTGCGGGGCGCCAACCTGCCCGCTGGCAACATTCTGGTGATCGGCTACTTTGTAAGGTTGGGGCCGGAAGCGTGACCCGATATGGCTCGTGGCACGGATTGTGCCTCCGTTGGCGGTACGAGCAGCCGACAACGGCGCGGTTACCCGCTCAGCGACCCATCCGTCCGGTCCAGCGCGACCTGGTTGCGCCTTTCACTCCTGATATAGCGTCGCACGATACGCCATGACTCAATCGACACACGCCCCCATCCATCGCAGACTCGCTCTGACGGTCCTCACGCTCTCGCTCCTGGCTTCGCCGGGATACGGACAGTGGATCGAGCCCGAGGGCCAGGGCTGGGCCTCGTTCGCCATGTACTATCTCGATACCCGGGAGCAGTTCGGCCCCACGGGCGAAACCCGCGATTTCCTCCTGGACGGTCACGCGCAGACCGCGTCGTCCTTCCTGACGGTCGCGATGGGGATCCTTCCCGGCGTGGATATCTGGGTGCAGCCGTCCTACCACCGCCTTGAGTTCGCCGACCTCGTCGGCACCCGCATCTCGTGGGGATTCGGCGATACCCGCGTGTACGTGCGCACGGCCCCGTTGCGGCTTCTGGGCAGCGACTTCCCGTTCGCGATCCGCGCGGGCACCAAGCTTCCTACCGACTTCGAGTCCGGTACCGACCTCATCCCGCTGGGGGACGGTCAGCGCGACTGGGAAGTGCTGGCGGAGGTGGGACACTCCTTCTGGCCGCGGTCCTTCTACCTGCAGTCGTGGGCCGGCTACCGGTGGCGCGAGGCCAAGGAGGACGGAGGCGACTTCGGCAACGAGCGCTTCTTCAACGTGAGCCTGGGCGGCGGCGGCGAGCCGCTCGGCTTCAAGATCCAGTTCGAGGGGTGGTACGGCGGCGTTCCCAGCTTCGGGGGACTCACGGGGGAGGGACAGGAGCGCGAGATGGTGCGGCTCTACCCCTCGCTGCTGGTGACCGCGGGTCCCGGGCAGGTGGAGCTGGGTTCCCGGCTGCCTCTGTCGGGCCAGAACCTCGCCACCGGCCCCGAGATCGTGGTGGGCTACTTCACCCGGCTTTCCCTTTAGGGCGCCCGTTTTTCGCAGAGAGGCGGTTCGCGCCGATCCGAGGACCTGGCCGGAGTCCGGGTTGAGCTGAGTTCTAGCTCACGCGGGTCAGCAGCTCCGGATCGTACAGGTCCGCCACAAACTCCCCGTACCCGTTGAAGAGCTGTGTCGGCTGGGGTGTGTTGCCGGGCAGGTGCCGCTCCGTCGCCTGTGACCACGGGGTTCCGACGTCCGGATTGACGTTCGAGTAGAAGCCGTACTGGTTCGGCGAGTAGTCCGACCAGAACGTCCCGGGCTGCGTGTCCGTGAACTCCACCTCCAGGAAAGCCTTCGCGCTCTTGTAGCCGTACTTCCAGGGAAGCGCCAGCCGCAGCGGAGCCCCGTTCTGTTTGGGAAGCGGCTCGCCGTAGGCCCCCGTCACCACGAAGGCGAGGTCGTTCATGGCCTCATCGAGGCGAAGTGCTTCGTAGTAGGGCCACGGCCACTGCGAACCGCTTTCCTGTCCGACCGCCTCTTCGGGCCGGTGGAAGCTGCGGAAGGCGACATGGGTGGCCGATGAGCTGGGCTCGGCGAGTTCGATCAGCTTGCTCAGGGGGTAACCGCTCCAGGGAACGGCGATCGCCCAGGTCTCGACGCAGCGCAGGCGGTAGAGGCGCTCCTCGATGCCGAACATTCGCTCGAGCGCGTCGATGTCCCAGGTGGCGGGAGCGTTGCACAGTCCGGAGAAGGTCACAGTCCAGGGACGGACGCGGAACGGGCCGGTCAGCCTCCACATGTTCCCGGCCCTTTGCAGGAACTCGTAGTAGTTGTTGTACGTGGACACGACGCCGCGGTCGGTGATCGCGCGCGAGCCCAGGGTATAGGTGACGTTCCGTTCCGCCGGATACAGGTCGGCGTTGGGAGAGGCGCAGATGGTATGCAGCGGGTCTCTCGGTGGATCGTCGTCGCACGTGGGCGGGTCGGCATCCGGCGGGGTTACGGGCTGGGTGGGATCCGTGGGATCCGGCGGCGGATCCGGCTCGACGGGATCTTCTTCGTTCGCGATGAACTTGGAGCCGCACGCCGCCGACCCCAGCGCGGCCACCCCGAGACCCAGCGTGCGCACGAATTCCCGACGCCGCAGATACACCCCGTGGGGTGTCGCCTTGGATTCCGGGATTCGCCACCCGGGCGGGATGATGATGTTCGCCATCTTCTTCTCTCGTACCTCGTGTTGCGGACAGGGCAAGGGATTTAAGGGGATGTCCCGGCCCGGTCACCATTCTACGGTTCCGCGGGCTCGCAGGGTCCCGGTGTCGGAACCTGCAGGCCGGCGTCCACCGTGAAGCGCTGGCGCACTACCGACCCGAAGACGCCCGTGCCGTCCCCATGGAGGCTGGGCGTGCGAACGATGCCCGACGGGTTGAAGATGCCGCGCCGCACCCAGTTGACGTAGTTGCGGTCGGCGGCCGCGATCACTACTTCCGCCTGCGTTCCAAAAGGTAGTCCCTCCTGCAGGACCAATGCCAGATCGCGGCCCAGGTCGGGACGATCGAAGAGGCCGAATTCGGAAGGAAATACAATGGTGGTGTCTGCTTCCGATACGGA
>JAJEBS010000249.1 GCA_022822425.1 Gemmatimonadota bacterium
CTTCACGGTCATGGGGATGCCGAGCAGGGGTCTGCGCTCGTCCGGCGCTTCGGTGATGGAGGCGGCCTGCTCCCGCGCCCCCTCGGCATCCAGCCAGCAAAGGGCATTCGTATCGGCGTCGATGCGCTCGATGCGGGCCAGGCACTCGTCGAGCATCTCGAGCGCGCTGGTCTGCCGGGTCTCGAGCATGTGAGTGAGCGTGGTTGCGGAATCGAAAGCGGTCATCGGGATGCTCCGGGTGGTAGAGGCGCAGCGTCAGTTGGCGGACGACAATCGGCGCGCGCCGAGGGCGCCCTGGGAAGGTTGAAGGTCCCGGCCGCGACGCGACCGCCCCTCACCACCAGGTCGAACTCCGGCATCTCCCGCCTCCCGTGTTGCCCGATGGATGATAGCCGCAGCGTACGGCGGGGCCATGCACTGTATCCGATGGACGCCGGCCCGCTCTCCGGCGCGAGCGCGCTCGCAATCGGTGCCCGCGGCGCTGCACTCCTCCGCCCTGCCGCGAGGCGCCCCGTCCGGAGGGCCCCATTCGGGGCTCGCTACCGTCACCGCTCGGTGCTAGCCTCCTCCCGTGCTCCGGGCCGAGATGTCGAGCGGCGTCCGTCGACGCCGTCCCGCATCCCGTTGCGAAGCGCGCCCGGCGCGCCTGAGGGTCACAGGGACTCGAAACGTTAGGAGACAACGATGTCAGAGCTGGATCGAATCGGGAAACTACTGAAAGAGGGCCGCATTTCCCGGCGGGACTTCATGGCGAGAGCCGCCGCGCTCGGAGCCGGGGCCACCGTGCCCGCGCTGCTCAGCCAGGGCGCCCGCGCGGAGGAGCCGATGAAGGGCGGGCGGCTGCGCATGGGCGTCACCGACGCCTTCACGAGTGACTCCCTGGACCCGGCCCTCTCGGTCACCATCATGCAGGCGCTCATGACCCACGGGCAGCTCATGAACAACCTCGTGGAGATCGACCACGAGGGGAACACCGTCCCGGAACTCGCGGAGAGCTGGGAATCGACCCCGGACGCGGCGCAGTGGACCTTCGACCTGCGCAAGGACGTCGAGTTCCACAACGGCAAGACGCTGGAGGCGCAGGACGTCATCTACTCCTTCAACCATCACCGCGGCGAGGACAGCAAGTCCGGCGCCAAGGGAATCCTGGAGGCGATAACGGACATCAAGGCGGACGGGAAGCACCGGGTGATCTTCTCTCTCTCCGGCGGCAGCGCGGACTTCCCCTTCATCACCAGCGAGTTCCACATGAGCATCTTCCCCGACGGCATGAAGAGCGTCGAGGAGTTCAACCGGGGAATCGGCACCGGCCCCTACATGCTGGAGAGCTTCGACCCCGGAGTGCGCGCGCTCGTCAAGCGCAACCCGAACTACTGGAAGGAGGGCCGCGCCCACTTCGACGAGGTGGAGACGCTGGGCATCGCCGACATCAGCGCGCGCACCAATGCGCTGCAGACGGGCGAGATCGACGTCATGAACCGCTGCGAGCGCAAGACCGTGCACCTGCTCCGGCAGGCGGCCGGAATCGTGGTGGAACAGACCAACGGCACCCAGCACTACACCGCGCCGATGCACACCGGCCTCGCGCCCTTCGACAACAACGACGTGCGGCTCGCGCTCAAGTACGCGGTGGACCGGCAGAACCTGCTCGACAACGTCCTGCGCGGCACCGGGGTGCTCGGCAACGACCACCCCATAAGCCGGGCCAACCGCTACTGCGCCACCGATGAAGAGATCCCGCAGCGTCCCTACGATCCCGACCGGGCGAAGTTCCATCTCAAGAAGGCGGGCTACGACAAGCTCGCGGTGACCATCCAGGCGTCCGACGCCGCCTTCCCCGGAGCGGTGGACACCGGCGTCCTCATGCGCGAGCACGCCGTCAGCGCCGGCGTCGACATCACGGTCGAGCGAGTGCCGGAAGACGGCTACTGGAACGACACCTGGCTCAAGTCCCCCTGGTGCTTCTGCTTCTGGTTCGGGCGCCCCACCGAGGACATGATGTTCTCGACCGCCTACGCCGCGAACGCGGCCTGGAACGACGCGCACTGGAAGCACGAGCGTTTCAACCAGCTCCTGGTCGAGGCCCGCGCGATGCTCGACGAATCGAAGCGCCGGGAGATGTACGTGGAGATGCAGCGCATCGTCCACAACGAAGGGGGCACCCTCGTGCCGATCTTCGCCTCCGACCTCATGGCCACTACCGATCGGCTCCGCCACGGCCCGCTCGCCACCAACATCCAGATGGACGGGCTGCGCCTCCCCGAGCGCTGGTGGTTCGCCTGAGGCGGAAGCTCCCGTCCGCTCCGGAGCGCCCTCGCCTCGCGGGGGCGCTCCGGTGAATGCGCGCCCCGGCCCCGCGCGGCCGGGGCGCCGGGCCCTTCAGGCGAAGGGCGCTTCGTCGAGGAATCGACGGAGCACGTTCCCGGTGATGCACGACACGTTGTTGTCGCCGCCGTGGTGGCAGAGGCTGGTCGCCCAGGCGATCGAGCCGGTGGAGAACACCGCTCCGCCCCGCGGACCCTCGAAGAAGACCATGTCGGCGCGTACCCCGGGGTTCTCGTCCCCGCTCATGGCCAGGTGCAGGTAGGGCATCACCTCCGGCGAGGGAAGGTAGCAGCGCGAGAGCCCCGCCGAGCGGGCGACCACCAGCGCGTGCGCGGGCGATCCCAGCGAGCGCTCGCAGGAGTCCAGCTCGACCCCCGCCGCGCCGCCGCCCACCAGGCCGAAGTCGCCGATCGCCTCGTCGGCGCCGACCCCTTCGAAGATGAACGCGGCGCGCGGGTCGAAGCTCGCGGCGGTGCGGCGGTACCAGCCGCAGGAGTCGAAGCCGAACCCCGACGTGCCCACCCCCACGAGCCGGTTCGGCGCCCGGCCCCGGTTGCGCCACAGCCCGCCCGCGCGGCCGTCGAAGCTGTGGTGGCGCTCCCCCGGCGCGATCTCGTAGTTGCGCACGCCCTCGCTCTTCCGGCACTCGATGATCCCGCGCTCGTCTCGATGGAACGCGATCTGCCAGTAGAAGCCGTTGCCGCCCAGGTACATGAGCCGCCCGCCTCCTTCGAGGTAGTCCTCGAAGGCGCGCATCATCGGGTCCGACACGTACTCGGGGTGGCTGCCGGTGAGGACGCAGCGGTAGGAGCGCAGCAGGGCGACGCCGTCCCGGTCAATG
>JAJEBS010000279.1 GCA_022822425.1 Gemmatimonadota bacterium
TGGCCGGACGCAGACCGCAACGACGACAACGTCCGCGAGAGCCGTCGGGACACCCTGGTCTCGGTGGCGGTCGGCGGGCTGATCACCGCTGCGGTCGTGGTCGCCGCCGCCCCGCTCGCGGGACAGGGGGCGGAAGCCGCCAACGCCGCCGCCGTCGCGCGGCAGCTCGAGCCGCTCCTCGGCCGCGCCGCGCCGATCTTCTTCGGAGTCGGCCTGTTCGCCGCCGGTCTGACCTCGGCGATCACCGCGCCGCTCGCGGCCGCCTACGCCGCCGGGGGCGCGCTCGGCGTCCCGCCCGACCTGAAGGGCGCGAAGTTCCGGATGCTGTGGGGTTTCGTCCTCCTCACCGGGGTCAGCCTCGGCGTCTTCCTCGGTGGCTCCCCCTACCAGATCATCCTGCTCGCCCAGGCCGGGAACGGCGTCGTACTCCCGCTCACCCTCATCCTGCTGCTGGTGGTGGTGAACCGGAAGCGCATCATGGGCCGTTTCCGCAACTCGCCCCTCGCCAACGTGGCGGCCGTCCTCGTCGTCGCCGTGATCTCCGGCCTCTCGCTTCTCCAGCTCGCCCGCCTCTTCGGCCTCACTGCCTGACCAAACGCTGAGCCAAAGCAGCAGGCAGGAACCGTTCGTCGCGGCACTGACCCTGTGACGCCAAGTGTCCCGTCCAGCGCCTACGCTCGATAATCCATGACGAGCACGTCGGGCCCGACGTTCACCGCGTTCTTTGCGGCCGCTCTCGGCGACCGTGTCGCCCGGCCCTACGAGTATCAGACTGCGCTCGCCGGTCGGGAATGGCCGGATGTGCTGGTGGCTCCCACCGGCACGGGAAAGACGGCAGCCGTCGTTCTGGGATGGATGTGGAGACACTTCGACGGCGATCGGAATCCGCCTCGTCGCCTCGTCTATTGCCTTCCCATGCGCACGCTCGTGGACCAGACGGCCCGCAACACGCGCGAGTGGTGTCGCCGACTCCGGCAAGCCTATCCGGAGCAAGCCTGCCGGATTCCGGATCCGAAGCTCGGCGTTCACGTCCTGAGGGGCGGGACCGACACGGACCGGGCGGTGCCCGGGCTGCCGCCGTGGGTCCGCCAACCGGAAAGCCGCGCCGTGCTCATCGGGACCCAGGACATGCTTCTCAGCCGGGCTCTCATGCGGGGCTACGCGATGAGCCGCTTCCGCTGGCCTGTGGACTTCGCGCTCCTTCACAACGACGCCCAATGGGTCTTCGACGAAGTGCAGCTCATGAGCTCGGGACTCGCGACTTCGACCCAACTGGAGGGTTTCCGACGCAAGTGGCTGACGGGGACACCTTCCGGGAGCCTCTGGCTGTCGGCCACTTTGCACCCCGACTGGCTCCGAACCGTGGACTTCCGCCGGAAGTCGGTCGTGTGGCGCGTACCAGGAGATTTTCCGGCAGATCAGGCTTCCGCGGCAGTGCGGCGAGTGCTCCACGCGCCGAAACCGATCCGCCGTTCCGATGGGGCTCCTGCGGGAACAGGAATCCGCGCTCGAACCCAGTACGCGGAATGGCTGGCTCGCACAGCCCGGGAACGGCATCGAGGCGGGCGCACAACTCTGGTCATCGTCAACCGCGTCGACCGCGCTCAGGCTGTCTTCCGCGCCCTGAAGGCTGCCGGCAGCGGCTGTGAGCTGGCCCTCGTTCATTCGCGTTTCCGGCCCGGGGACCGGGATCGGCAGATGAAGAAGCTGCCGCGCCCCCGGGAGTCGAAAGATGTCATCGTAATCGCGACACAGGCGATCGAGGCCGGTGTCGATCTCTCCGCATCTGTTCTGATCACGGAGGCGGCTCCGTTTCCCTCGCTCGTACAGCGGTTCGGGCGCGTCAATCGCTATGGTGAGCTGAACGGATCTGGTGGCGGCGTCATCCAGTGGGTGGGCCCTCCCGGGAAGTCGGTGAGTCGCCGCGACCGTCGGGTCCGTGCGCTCCCGTACTCCCCCGAGGACATCGAGGTCGCCATGGATCGGCTTGAGAGATTGTCCGACGCGCGGCCGTCCGCTCTCCCCGAGCCCGCCGCAGGGGACTTCTCCACCTACGCCGTGATCCGTGCGAAGGATCTCCTCGATCTCTACGACACAGACCCCGATCTCACCGGGTTCGACGTTGATGTCTCGCGTTTCATCCGTGACGAGGCCGATACGGACGTTCACGTGTTCTGCCGCGACTTCGACCCGGCGACCGCGGTCAGCGAGCCACTGCCCCGGGCCAGCGAGATGTGCTCGGTACCCATCGGCGCGGCGCGAAGCTGGCTCGGAGGGAAGAGCGGAAAATCTCCCATCGCGTACCGCCTGGATCCGCAGGCGCGACGTGGCAAGGCCGGGACTGTCGTTCCGTGGATCCGACTCGACGGAGAGCCTTGGCCCGGCCTCACGCTCATGCTCCGGTCGGAAGAGGGCGGCTACGACCCGGAGGTGGGTTTCGACCCAGGCTCGCGTGAACCGGTTCCGGCTGCTGGTCCCGAATCCCCGCCATGCGATCCGACGGCCGCATCGCAGGAGGATGAGACACTCGACTCGGATCCCGACTCGCGGCAGGAGCGCTTCGTGAGCCTCACGAGTCACCTGGAGCACGCGCACCATGAAGCCGTAGAGCTCGCCGGGGCGCTGGATCTGCCCGCAGATCTGACGGCCGCTGTAGCAATGGCGGCCCGGTGGCACGACCTGGGAAAGGCCCACGAAGCGTTTCAGGACCGGCTGACGACGGATGATCCAGCGCGTCATCCGCGTCCCGTCGGGCTCCTCGCGAAGTCACGCAGGTATGACATGCAACGTGGCCGGCCGTGGTTTCGCCACGAACTCGCTTCTGCTCTTGGATTCCTCGCGGCCCGAGACTGGCGCCGCAGCGCCGATCTCGTCGCCTTCCTGATCCTCGCTCACCACGGAAAGGTGCGCATGAACCTCAGGGCCTTTCCGAGGGAAACGCCCCCGCGGAAGAAGACCGGCGCTCGCATCCGATTTGCGAGGGGGGTATGGGAGGGCGACGAATTGCCGCCACTCGCTCTCGGCGGCCGGGATCGTTGGGGCGGCGGTCGGCTCCATCTGTCCGTCATGGAGATCGGGGAGGATCCGCAGACCGGCGCGAGCTGGGCGGAGCGGGCCCGTACCCTTCTTGACCACTTCGGTCCGTTCCGCCTGGCATGGCTGGAGGCTCTTGTCCGGATCGCCGACTGGCGCGCCTCGGCCAAGGAACAGCGTGGGGACTATGACTGAGCTGACGCTCTCCGGCTGTGTGCCGACACCTCTCGCCGGGTACCTCAAGGCTGTCGGCATTCTGCGCCTCGTCTCCGATCCCGCGAGGTGCGCTGCCGGCGCGGCTGCCGACGCGGACGCACGCGGCTACTGGCGCGCTGGCGCGTTTCATCTGCGAACACGTCTGGATCGGGAGGCTCTGACGGAGTTCTTCCTGCGCGACTACCGGCCGACGCCGATCTTCGCCCCGTGGAACGGTGGTAGCGGCTTCTTTGCGAAAGACAAGAAGGACGGTTTCAAGCCCCTCGTCGACTCTCCGGTCGCGCCCCGCTTTCGGCCCCTCGCCGATGCCCTCCTGGCCGCCGCGGATCTCCTTCGCCGACAGGGCCTCGACGCTCGGCCCGCGGAGGCCGAGAAGGTGCGTCTGGTGTCGCAACTGCGAAGGGAACTGCCGGACGACGCGCTGCACTGGCTGGACGCGGCGCTCGTGCTATCGGGCGCCGGGCTGGGTTTCCCGCCACTGCTAGGCACCGGGGGCAACGATGGCCGGCTCGACTTCACGAACAACTTCCTGCAACGCCTCGTCTCCCGCGGGCAGCCCGCGGGACTCTTTGACGCCTCGACCGGAGAAGCGCATTTGCGGGCGTCGGACCTGCTGGAGGGAGCACTCTTCAATCACCCCGTGCCCGGGCTTGAAACCGTCGTCTTCGGGCAGTACGCGCCCGGCTCGGCGGGCGGTCCGAACCTGACCACCGGGCCGAGTTACAAGAGGAACTCCAGAGTCAACGCCTGGGATTTCGTGCTGACCATCGAAGGAGCGATCCTCTTCGCTGCCTCCGCCATCAGGCGACACCCAGGTTCTCGGCGATCGGAAGCCAGTTTTCCCTTCACGTTCGAGACCGTTGGCGCCGGGTCAGGCGTTGTGGCGAGCGCCGATGAAGATCGCGGGAAAGCGCGAGCGGAGTTCTGGGCGCCGATCTGGACGCGGCCAGCCACTCTGAGGGAAGTCTCGTCGCTGGCGCGGGAAGGTCGCGCAGTCGTAGGAGGGATCGCTGCCCGCAACGGGCTCGATGTCGCTCGAGCTGCTTCGAGTCTCGGTGTGGACCGGGGCATCGACGCCTTCGTGAGGTACGCGCTCGTGAAGCGACATGGCGACAACCACCTTGCCGTCCCCCTGGAGACTCGCCGGGCCTCGGACCGTCCTGTTGCTGCGACAGGACTGATCCACGATCTGGATTCGTGGTTCACCAGTGTGCGTCGAGTGATGCGTGGCAAGGGCGCGCCGTCGAGCGCTCGCGGGTCCATGCGCAGGCTTGATGACGCCCTCTTCGCGCTGGCGGATGCCTCGTCGTCCGGTCGCGACCTGCGGCCGATCGCGGTTCAGCGAGCGCTGAGCGCAATCGGTGATCTCGTCTCCTGGATCGCGCGCGCTCGAAAGTGGCGGGAGAAGATCCCCCCGCCACCCCGCCTCCCCCCTGAGTGGGTCTGCGAGGCCGACGACTGCACGGCGGAGTTCCGCGTTGCTGCCGCGCTCGCGGGACTGGGTTGGCGGCGAGCCCGACGTGACCGCGGCTCCACCGCGAAGACCCCGATGTCCGTCTCGGGCCATCGCGGACCGGGATCCAGAGATGACACCGGCGACGGGGGAGATGCGCCGGGAGGCACGGTCTTCGGTCGGCTGCCACTGGCGGCGCACATGGCGCCCGTTGTGGCTTCCAGCATCTTTGGCCGCCGCCGGAGGTGGTGCGAATCTGGAACCTCGACTCATGTCGTCTGGGCCAGCGGTGGGCTTGATGTCAACCTGGTTGCGGTTCTGGAGCGGCGGCGCCTCGGTCTCGGCGCCCCGGAGAGCCCCGGCGGCGAGATCTTCACCAGTGGCTGCGCCGCATCGCTTCGAGACATCCTGGCCTTCCTCGAGTCCGGGTTCGACGCCAGGCGCTGCCAGCGGCTGCTTGCCGGGCTCGTCTGGACGCGACCCTCCGCGTTCCTTTCGGCGCGCGATCGGGAAGTCCGGCCGTCACTGCCGCTTCTCCTGGCCATCTTGAAGCCGCTGTTCATCTCGGAACGCCAACTTCGGTGGTTGTCGGCGCAGCGCCTGGTTCCTCCCGATTGCCACCTGCCGGCGGCGCCGGGACTCGTGGCTCGGCTCCGTCGCGGCGATCTTTCCGGCGCCGAGCACTTGGCGGTCCGGCGCGCTCGCGCTTCCGGCCTTCCCACTCGCTTCGCCGCCTCGGGCAGGAAGATCGTCGCATCCTCGCCCCGTCCTCGGCTCGGGACGCGCCTCGCAGCCGCGATGATGATACCTGTCAACGACTTCGCCCTCCGCTCGATGTTGGAGCGAGCCTATCCTCGAACGGAGAGAGATGCACATGCCGCTTGATCTGAATCTGACACCACTCCAGAGGGCCCCTCGACTGCTGATCGAGGCGGACCTTCAACCGGTCCAGGGC
>JAJEBS010000202.1 GCA_022822425.1 Gemmatimonadota bacterium
TCTCCCTGCGTTCGGTCTCCAGCCGCCTCCGCAGCCGGGCGGTCAGGTCGTTCGCTTTGGAATCCAACTCCGTACAGTTCTCCTTTCAGCCGCCACCGGCCCCCGCTCCAGGGGTCCAGCACCGTGATGTAGTCCTTCCCCTGGCGTGGCACTTCGAGGCCTGCCTCCCGCAGCGCGGCGACGACATCGTGGCGGTTCCGCACCGTGCCATGGTCGACCCGCCCGAGCAGGTACTCCCGGATCCGGTCGCGGGGTGAGGCCTCGAGCCGAAGCCCCGTCCGCCGCCGCGCCGACTGGATGTAGGCGCGGTGGCCGGGTTGCTGAACTCTGGCTCTGGCCGGATCGTCGGGGCGGGCCCAGCCCTGCTCGTGGTTGAAGGCGTCGCGGAGCGGATCGAACGTCTTCCGCCATCCGGGAGGGGCAATGTTGAGGCTCTGACCGGTCTCAAGGTCGCATTGCGCCGTGAGGACGTGGACATGGGCGCCGCCGCCCTCCCCACGGTGCAGCACGGCCGTCCATGCGTATCGGTCGGGCTCCAGCCCTGCCCAGGCCGTCTTCTCGAAGTCGTCAAGGACGGCTTCGATCTGCTCGTCGGTGGGATGGTCGTCCGGTGCCCAGGCGATCACGCCGGACGTGAACCTGCGCTTGAACTCCAGCGAGTCGGCCACCGCGGCCACCATGTCCGGATTGCCCCGCAGCACCTCGACGCCGTCGCGAGGCCTCCCGGCCGCGTCACGCTCCGCGAGGAGGTAGCCTGCTGCCCTGGCGGCAGAGCCGGTCCCCTGCGCGAAGAACTTAATGTGCATCGCGGTCCCGGTTCTCGATGCGGGCCAGCGCCGCCAGCGCCCGCTCGATGGCGACGAGGCGCGCGAGGACCTCGACGGCCTCGGCCGCCCCCTTGTGGGTAGTGGCCCACCTGGCGATCTGGTTGAGGCTGTTGCCGATGCGCGCGACCTGCCGGGTGCGCTCGCGCTCGACCCCGGCCGCCCGGGCGGTCCATGTCCGCGTGCGCGCCATGGCCCGCCGGATGAGCACCGACAGGGGCACGCCCGCAGCCGCGGCCTTGGTCCGCCAGTCGGCCAACTCGGTCGCCGATACGCGGGAGGTGACGTTGATGTCGCGGAGCATCTTCATGCCCGAACGCTGGAGAGCTGCTCGCCAGCAAGTCAACCCGTAGGAAATCCCCTGTTGTCCCAGAACGTTCGAGGTTGTCCGACGTCGTCTCAAACCCGGCGGACACCGCCGCCGGCGGCATCATCCAGCGCCCCCGTCCGGTTCACCGGGCGGGGGCAAGCCTTCAGGCCGCGGGCATCAGGACGTACGCCGCGGCCGATACCGGGGGAAGCCGTCCAGCGACAGGACGTGGCGCACCAGGTCGGCCTGACCCGAGATGCCCTGCTTGCGGAAGATCTTGTTCAGATGCCAGCGGATGGTGCCTTAGGTGCGCCCCGTGAGCGCGGCGATTTCGCGCACGCGCTGCCCGTGCGCCACCAGGGTCGCCAACTGGCTCTCGGCAGGGGTGAGGCCCAGGGCCGTCTGCACGAGTCCGACGTCGATGCTGGGTCGACGTTCCGGATCGGCGACCAACACGAGTACGGTCGCCTGCCGCACGTTGGATTCCCGCTGGCGCGTGGACAGGGGGAGGATGTGGACGACGAGCCGGGTGGACGCCGACGAGCGCGCGATGGTCATCGAGCCGGACGAGCCGGAGGTGCCGCGCTCCGGCGCCGCCCGAGCCAGCAGTTGCTGCAGGATCCCGTTGTCCCGAGGCGCCGTGGCCCTCAGCAGACCCTGCACGTCGGACAGTCCTTCGTCCCGCTCCAGGAGGCGGCGCGCCTGCTCGTTTGCCGCCACGATCCATCCACGCCGGTCAAGATGGATGACGCTGAAGCGGTTGTTGCCGGGTATCGCGGAGAGCGGGGAAGCGTCCATCCCCATATATACCCATGAAATCGGGACCCGGCAAACGCCCGCGTATTCCTCATAATTCGATTAAGTGATAGTTGTATCACGACTATCATATAATATGTGATCGAAGTGTGACTCTGCCTGGGCAGGACGCCACGACATCGTGATCTGCGAGGTGCCGCGAGCGCGACTGGGAGCCGCGCGGGGGGTTCTGGGCCGGGCCGGGGACACGCGGGGCAGGCCCCGAGCCCGGTCTTCTCGGCCAGGCACACCAGGTACTACGAATCTTGTCAAAAATAGCAAAAAACGTTATTATTAGAAATAATTGTCCCTCGTCATGCCGAGACGATTCTCTTCCGATCGTCTGGTTGGAGCGTCACTTCCACAGATAATTGTACCATCCATGTTCGCTCGTGATTACGTCGCCGACCTGGCGGCGCGGGGACGACATCATTTCACGACCGACGAGGCTGTCGGCGCGATCGGGAGCCCCAGGAGCTCCGTTCGAGCACAGCTGCGGCGGTTAAAGGTCCGTGGCATCATCGCCGAGCCCGTGCGCGGCTTCAACATGATCGTCCCGGCGAAGCACAGGAGTCGCGGCTGTCTGCCTGCGGAGCAGTTCATTCCCCAGTTGATGGATCTTGCCGGCGAGCCGTACTACTTCGCGCTGCTCAGCGCGGCGGAGCGATACGGAGCGGCGCACCAGCGGCCGCAGGTCGTCCAGGTCATGGTCCGCAAGAACCGGGCAGCAATCGAGTGCGGGCAGGTGCGCGTCGAGTTTGTCGCACGCCATGACCTCGAGCGAGTGTGCGTGAGGGAGTTCAACACGCCACGCGGTGTAGCTCGCTATTCGACCCCCGAGGTTACCGCGCTGGAGCTCGTCGGCTACCCGAAGCACGCGGGCGGCATTGCCAACGTCGCAGCGGTGCTGCCCGAGCTTGCGGAGGAGATGGAGGCGGATGGTCTGGCGCGGGCTGCGCGTCTCTCCCCGGTGAGTTGGTCGCAGCGCCTGGGCTATCTCCTCGAGCGCTTGGTCGAATCAGATTTGGCTGATGCGCTGGCGCGCTTCGTCGAGGAACATGCTCGCAGCTACACGCCCTTGCGGCGCGCGGCGCCGACTTCCGGAGCTGGGCGAGACGCGGCCTGGAAGCTCATCGTGAACGTCGACATCGAACCGCATACATGATCCCCCGGGACTACATCACGTCGTGGCGTGTCCACGCGCCCTGGGCATCGGACGCGCAGGTTGAGCAGGATCTCGTCATCGCCCGGGCGCTCGTCGAGCTCTTTCGAGTACCCGATCTGGCCGTCGCGCTCGCTTTTCGTGGGGGCACGGCGCTGTACAAGCTGTACCTGGCGCCACCGCCCCGATACTCGGAGGACATCGATCTCGTGCAGGTTCGCGCGGAGCCGATCGGGGATACGCTCAACCAGATGCGGTCCGTACTCGATCCCTGGCTGGGACGGCCCCGGTGGAAGCTCAAGGAGGGAAGCGTCAACCTCGTGTACCGATTCGAGTCGGAGGACCGGCCTCCACTGAGGCTTCGCTTGAAGATCGAGATCAACACCCGCGAACACTTCACCGAGCTTGGGCTCCAAAGGGTGCCGTTTGAGGTCGAAAACCGCTGGTTCAGCGGGTTCGCGGGAGTAACCACGTACACGCTCGACGAGCTTCTCGGAACCAAACTCAGGGCACTCTACCAGCGGAGGAAGGGGCGCGACCTGTTCGACCTGTGGCATGCCCTGGAGACGGGTCGGGTCGACGTACCCAGGGTCATTGCCTGCTTTCGGCGCTACATGACCGAGGGCGGACACTCCGCGACTCGTGCCCAATTCGAGGAGAACCTGGAAGGAAAGCGCCGACTCCCCGACTTCCGCGAGGACATGGGTCCGCTGCTTCGCCCAAGGCTCGCATGGGATGTCGACGTCGCCATGAACACGGTCCTTGAGCGCATCGTCGCCTTCCTGCCGGGCGACCCGTGGAAGGGCTCGGCGCAGCCCGATTGAGCGCGCCTGACGCGAGTCCCCTCCTCACCCCCTGATTCGTCGGCCGACGCTATACCTGCTGGCTACTGAGGATCGAGGCCGAGTACTCATCGACCTTGTGCCGGGATGGGTCCTGCGGAGACTTGCGACGTGATTCCATCGGGCATTTCTTACCGTCATGAGTCTCTTCTCGACCACGCAGGAGCCCCGGCGGCGTACTTCCACCCGCTCGCTGCGGGCGGCGGGTTTCTCGGTGGGCGACGCCGTCCGGGCTCCGGTCATCAGCGCCATCGTCGGGCTGGAGCGCCTGCGGACCGGAGTCGCGTACAACCCGTTGTCGGCGCGCACGATCCGGGATCCGTATCCCGCCTATGCGGCCCTCCGCGCCCGGGCCCCGGTGCATCGAAGCCGTTTGCTGAGGTCGTGGGTGTTCACGCGCCACGCCGACGTGGATGCCATCCTGCGCGACCATCGGCACTTCGGCAGCGACCCGCGCAAGGGCTCCCTGACACGGCATCAACTGGCCATGCTGCCGCCGCCGCGCGAGTTCACGTTGCTGTTTCTTGATCCTCCGGAGCACACGCGTTTGCGGGCGCTCGTGAGCAGGGCCTTCACCCCGAGAGCCATCAGCGCGCTCGAGTCCCGCGTGCGCAGCATCCTGGAGGGCCTGCTGGACGCCATCGACGATGTGACCGCGTTCGATCTGAGGGAGGCGGTGGCCCGGCCCCTGCCGGTGATCGTGATGGCCGAGATGCTGGGCGTTCCGGCGCAGGACAGGGCGCGGTTCGCGGTGTGGGCGGCGCAGCGCGCGCGTCTGCTGGAGCCGACGATCAGCCGGCGCGAACGCAAGGCGGGCGGCGCGGCCTCCCGAGCGTTCGACGCCTATTTCCGACCGATCATCGAGGAGCGGCGGGCCGCGCCGCGGGACGACATCGTCAGCGCCCTGGCGCGCGCGCAGGACTCGAAGTACGTCGGGACCGACGATCCGATCGTGAACGCCGGCCAGGGCATCGTGTCCGGCAGCGACGTGACCGGCGTGCCGCCCCGTCTGTGGGTCGTCTCCTTCGACCGCGACGGACCCTTGGGCGGTGGGCTGTCGGCAAAGTACACGGCATCGCGCCGCGTCAGCCTGACGGCCGACTGGTACACCGACTCCTACTGGACGGTGGACGCCTATGTCAGCTTCAGAGGCGAGGAACTGGGCGACCTGTTCCGGTCGACGGAGTTCTCGATCGTTACGAACAACCTGCTCGACACCCCCTATCTGTCCGCGATCACTGAGAACGCGGCATGGCTGGGCGCTGCCCGAACCGTATCCATGACCGTGACCGTCTCGTTCTGAAAGGCTCTCAATTCGCTCCTGGCGGCCTCTAACCTAAGAGCCGCCATTCCACGCAGCCGCCCGAGCCAGGAACACTGCGGGATCCGCTCGCCACTCTGCGTACCCGATCCGGCGTCCCCCCGTGAGCCAGTCGAGCCGTTCGTCGATGCACCTGAGCATCTCGGCGTTGCCGGCGTCCAGGGCAAACCCGCCGTACCGCACCAGGGAATCGACCGCAGACACCACCAAGGCGTTGCCGGATGCCCGGGCTGCCTCCAGGCTGCCGATCTCACCCCGGGCAACGACATCAATGATTCCATCCCGCAGAGCGGCCAGAAGCTCTGCCTCGGCGGACAGGTCCCATAGATGGACCGCCTGGGGCATTGCGGTCGATGGGGGAAAGATGTGCGTGCGGTCCTCCAGCGCGGGGGACGCGGCTGCGGCAGTGATCGTATAGCGTGCAGTGCCGTCCGCAACCACGCTGCCCGCCGGCGTCTCGATTTTCGTTCCATGCACTAACACGCCGTCATCGCTCGCGATCCCCGTGATCTGGAGCAACCGCGCCTCTCCGGTCCCCCCACGGAAGACCCCCACACGCACGTCGCCCTTCAGATCGTCGTAGGATGCAAGGCGTCCGGAGTCCTCCGATCTCACCAGCAAAGACTGGCGGAAGGCGATGTGGCCCGAAGTGAAGGCGATCGCCGGGCGACCGGTAGGATCGACCGTGCGGGACTCCAGAATCGTGATGCCTCCCCCGACAATATCGAACTCCGGCGTTGCAGGAAGCAGCCAGATTCCGGGCCAGTCAGCGATGGGTTGGCGCACGAAGACGAGACGACGCTCCATCGTCTCGAGGGCTGTGAGTAAATCTGCCTCGTAGCCCGAGTGCCTGAGGAACTCCGGAGAGGCTGGGTTGGGGTTCGCGCTGTAGCTGACCGGCTCGTAGAAGGCATAGAACCCGAAAGTGACGGGATCGCCGGCCGCGGGCGCGCACGATTCGGCTACCGGATCGACCACGTTCGAGCGACAGCCGGCAGCGAACATGCCGGTCAGCACAGCCAGGACGGCGATGTAGCCGGCTTTCCACATCGGCGTAGCCTCCCGGGCGCCCCACCCCCTGATTCGTTCCGGCCTTCGCAGACGGCTACAGGGCTTTCGGCCTTCGCGTCCGCGATTCGCGTTTCAGCGACCGGCTCCCCGGTCTCGGCGCGCGTCGGGGCTTGCCCGTCCCCGGTTTCGGCGGGCCTCGCCGTACCTTCAGTTGGCGGCCGTGCCACTCCGCCTTGTATTCGAGCTGGCGCAGCAGTTCGCTGCTCGCGCCCTGGACTTCGATCTCGCGGGCGTCGTGCACGACGCCGGTCGTGGCCTTGTGCTGCAGGTCCTCCTGGTGGTTTCTCACCTTGCGCGCCTGGTTGCGCATGCGTGCGAGCGCGCGCTTGCGGCCTTCCGACCCGTATTCGCACCGCGCCAGTTGCCGTTCGAGCCTCGCCAGGCGGCGTCTCGCGTTCCGTAGCGCCGGGCTCTTGCGGATCACGTGAACGGATCCTCCGTCGACCGCCACCGTGATTTCGCGGCCCTGCTGGCGGACCGCAGCCCTGTCCGTCCTCGGTTCGACAGGGGTGAGCGGCGCGCATTCGAACAGGCAGGAGAACATCCAGCGGCTGCCCGCATCCAGCCAGACGCGGCCGGAGAGCAGACCCACGGTCTTGCGCCCCGGAGGCCCGGAGAGCCTTCCGCGGGGAAGACTGCCTCCCCTCCAGCGCACCAGGCCGAACTTGGGAAGCCACACCCGGTTGCCCTCGAAGCGGACGCCCTGGTTGCTGAGGTAGATGCCGGGCTCGCGGCCGATGGCCTTGACCTGGGGGAACCCGCTTCGCCCGCGCCTGCCGGGTTTCGCGAACCAGCTGCGAAAGGCCCGGTCGAGATCGGCGGCGACGCGGTAGGTCGCGCTGGCGGGGGATCCCCGGTGCTCCGGCTGCCGCTTCCAGTCGCGCGCGAAGGCGCGCATCTCGGCCAGGGAGAGGCGCCGTCCGGTCTCCGCGTAGCGGAGCTGTGAGGCCACGAGCAGCGCGTTGGCGAGTTCCCGCAGGCCGTTCCTGCACCTGAGCAGCGCCTCGCCCTGGGAGGGACTCGGATAGAGCCTGCAGCGCCAGCCGACGTAACGCCGGGATGCCGGCCCGCTCACCGTTGTCTTACCTGCGCGTCGGGCGCGCGCGCGCGAGCGGGACCGCGCTTCCTCGATCCGTTGCCGGAGCCGGGCTCCCAGACTGAATCGAGCCACGCTCCGAATTGCCGAACGACCCGCGCCGGGTCCTCCGCGGCCTCCGCGAGCGTACAGCCGGCCAGCCGGTTGAAGTTCCTCTGCAGGGTGCGGCGCTGCAGGCCCAACTGCTCGGCGATGGCGTTCCAACTGTCCAGGGAGCGCGCGCGCGCGGCCCAGAGGACGACGGCCCAGCTCAGGAACTCCTTCAGGCTGCACCCGAGGGGCACGTCCTCCCTCCAGTATTGCCTCAGCGTGGGAGGGGCCAGGGCGACGTGGTCCGCCAGCCGACCGACCGAGTTTTCCGGAATGAACGGACCGTTGGCGGCCTCATGCAGGCCGCAGACCCGGCTGATGGTCTCCCTGATGGAGGGTCTCAGCGAATGATCAGTGACCAGCTTGAGGCCGAGCCGCCACATCGGATCCCCGTTCGTCCTGCGCAGGCCTTCGAGGACCTCGACGAGGCGGTTCTCGACCTCGTCGGTCCACACGACCCGCAACCTGTCGGAACGAAGCGGATACAGGCGGCGCAGGCAGTTCACCGAGAGCTGCGCCACCACGACGCACGGAGGGCTCAGGGGCCCGAACGTCGACCGCAGCCACTCGAAGTCGCCATCGGCGCACGCGGTGATTCCGACGACCGCCGCCCGAGTGCTCATGGACGGCGCCAGCAATGCCCTTCTGGACGTCACGCGCCGGACTTCCAGGCCGTCGAGCACCCGCTCGAGCCGGTCTCCAAGCTCGCTGTCTCCGCAATACAGCAGGTAGGCCATTCGTTTCGGTTCCATCGTGACAATACCAGTAAAACAGAGCTCCCGTTTTGTCACGCCTATCAAACGACAGGCCCTATCAAACAATAGGCTCTATCAGCGGGTGGGCGCCGCGCTGCCGGCCTCCTCGATTATATCCGTTGTCGTCATCGGTATTGTCGTATATGACGGCGAGGGCGAATCCCCTATCTTTGGAGCCGACTCTGGATCGAGGCGCGGAACAGACATGGGGACAGTGTGGACAGTATGGAGGACTATTTCATCGCTTTCGTCACTTTCAGAAAACAGTGTGTGACGTCGATAATCCGAGGGTTTTCACCCATTAGCGGGTGCCCTGGAGCAGCAGGATAGTGCGTAACCGGTTGAGAAATATGAAGGTTTCGAAACTGGCACCACCTTTGCCTATCAGGGTGCACGCGACTCTTTCCCAGCCACCTCAGGCCGGTATTCATTCCCAACAC
>JAJEBS010000039.1 GCA_022822425.1 Gemmatimonadota bacterium
AAGTACAACCCGGTGCGCGAAGTGCTCGAAGGACGCCGCATCGTGCTCGTGGACGACTCCATCGTGCGCGGCACCACCAGCCGCAGTCTGGTGCGCTTCGTGCGGGGCGCGGGAGCGGCGGAAGTGCATCTGCGCATCGCCAGCCCCCCGGTGCGCAACCCCTGCTTCTACGGCATCGACATGCCCAGCAAGGAAGAGCTGATGGGCTCGGGGCACACCGTGGAGGAGATCCGCGAGGAGCTCGGGCTGGATTCGCTCGGCTACATCTCGCTGGAGGGGATGACGAAGGCCGTGGAGGAGTTCGGTCCCTTCTGCGACGCCTGTTTCTCGGGGCACTACACCGCGCCGCTGGTGGACATCGAACGCCAGCTGGACAATTCCCTTCTGGCGCTCGCGCGCTGAGGGGCAGCGGGGGAACGTCCCACTTCGGAGCGCCCGGCAGACGCGTCGGGGGAGAATCCGGTCAGCCGCCTGGCGGCACCACCACCTCCGCCGTGTAGATGAGGTCGCCGAGCGGCGAGTTGTCGCCGTTGGCGGAGTTGCCGGTCACGTGGAAGACCACCGGCGACGGTTCGCCGGGCGCCACCCACTCGAAGCTCCAACTGGCGACGTCTCCGGGACCGAGTTTGCTCCCCGCGACCGTGTGGTTGATGTAGTCGACGCCGTCCTCGCTACGGACGACGGTGCGGCCGTCCAGGGGAGCCAGCCGCCCCGCGGGCGTGCCCGTCCGCTCGCCCTCGTGGAAGCGCGCGGCTGCCTGGAAGCCGGCACTGCCCATCCCCTCTCCCTCCACGATTACGGTGACCACGTAGAGCGCGCCGGGCGTGAAGGAGGCGGGGATCCCGTCGAGCAGGAGCGCGCCGCCCAGTGCGTTCAGCTCGAGGTCCAGGTGGCACTCGATGCAGGTGAGCTCGCCGAAGCCGCCGGTGCGCGCGAGGGGCGGGCCGTCGGCGTGGGGAGCAGGGACCCGGGAGTCGGCTGCGGGAGAACCGCCCGCGCCGGACACGGCCACCCCTGCGATCAAGGCGGCGAGGAGCCACCGGTTGGGAATTCGCAGAGTACGCATCTTACGAAACACGTAAAACGCGACCGGCCGGGCCGATCCCGCTGTCGGCCCGGCCGATCCGTCCGGCGTCCCGCAGCCCGCGGACGCCTAGAAGCTGACCGGCCGCGAAGGCGGCAGCACCGCCCGGCCGATGGTGTTCGTGTCCGCCCCGAACCAGACCACGTTGGTGTTGGGGTCGTAGTACATGTGGCGGATGGTCCCGCCCCCGCTCTCCACTGCGACCGAGCTGATGTACTCCTCGGTGCGTGTGTCGAAGCCCACGAACATGTTGGGCTGGACACCGGTCTCGACGAACCAGACGCGGTCGTCGCCGTCGATGGCGACGCCGTAGGGACGCGCATCTCCGCCGCTCGGGTTGGCCCACTCGGTCACCTCGCCGGTGGCAGGGTCCACCCGGCCCAGGAATCCGCGCGCGTAATCCACGTACCACGCGATGTCGTTGGAGTCGATCACCAGCCGCCGGGGGCGTGCCCCCTCCGGAAGCTCGAAGTAGGTGGGCTCGAAGCTCTCGGGGTCGACCATGACCAGCATGTTGGTGCCGAAGAGGCTCGCCCAGGGCCGGTCCTGCGAGTCCATCTTGAGCCCGTAGGGCCGGGTCGATCCGCCGCGCGCGCCCGGGTTGTCCGGCATCTCGACCAGCCGCACCTCCCCGCTCTCCTTCCAGAACTTGCCCACGAAGTTGCCGCCCTGGACGGTGAACCAGAGGTCGCCGGCGGCGTCGAAGGCGAAGGTGTGCGGGTCGCGGGCGCGCTCGTCGGGCATGGGGAAGATCTCGATGTCGCCGGTCTCCGGGTCGAGGCGGCCCAGGTTGCCGACCAGGTTGCCGGTATACCACACCATGCCGTCGTCGGCCACGACCACGGTGTGCGGGCCGGCGCCGTCGGGCAGGTCGAACTTCTCCATGTCGCCGGTCTCGGGGTCGAGGACCGCGGCGTAGTGGGAGCGCTGGCCGGCGAACCAGACGCGGCCGTCGGGGGCCACGTACGGATCACGGGGCCGGCTCTGCTCCCATGGCACCACCCATTCCTCGAGGGTCGGGTCGTTCTCTTGCGCGAAGCCGCTGACGGGCATCGCCAGCAGCATCAGGGACACCGCCACCATCGCACTGCACAGGTATTTCATGACTCGGCCCTCCCGCCGGGTTTCGGAGATGTTCCGCATATGTTTGAGATGCTCGGACGGCACCTGAATCGAAGGTTCGGATGGGGGCGAGGCAAGGCGGCGAGGCGTGCGCGTCTTCCCACTCCGTCGGCACTCGTTCCCACTGGTGCCCCACGTCACTCCACCCGCGCACACGCCCCGCCTCGCCTGCGTTGTGTCACTTCACAAGGACACCCGGGCATCGTCCGGCGTTGAAGCGGCTGGAGAGGGTTTCTATCTTGCGGAGATGGAGGGGTGGCAGAGCGGCTAATTGCACCGGTCTTGAAAACCGGCGGGTTTTCCCACGTGGGTTCGAATCCCACCCCCTCCGCTCGCGAGCAGCGCTCGCGCCCGAGGGGGTGTTATTCGAACCCAGGGTTGAAGCTCCGGTGCTTCGCATCCTCGCTTCACCTTCGGCCCGCTATCGCGGCCCTCGGTTGCGAATCCCAACCCCTCCGCTTTTGACGACGACATGAACGCCTGAG
>JAJEBS010000210.1 GCA_022822425.1 Gemmatimonadota bacterium
AAGGAGCGGTAGCGGGCCGTGTCCAGCACGCCGGCCATCCCGATCACGCGCTCGCGCGGGAATCCGGTGGTGTCGAGCGCCACGTACGCCATCACGTCCAGCGGGTTCGAGACCATCATGACGATCGAGTCGGGCGCGACCCGGGCGATCTCGGACGACACCGACGCCACGATGCGGGCGTTGGTGTTGAGCAGGTCGTCGCGCGACATCCCCGGCTTGCGCGCGATCCCGGCGGTGACGATGAAGATCTCGGACCCCGCCGCGCGCTCGTAGTCGTTGGCCCCCACCACGCGGGTGTCGAACCCCTCGATGGGCGCGCTCTCCCACTGGTCCAGCGCCTTCCCCTGGGGAATGCCGTCGATGATGTCGATGAGAACGACTTCCTCAGCCAGCTCCTTCTCCGCCAGCCTCTGGGCGCAGTTCTCGCCCACATGGCCCGCGCCAACCACGGTGATCTTTCGTGCGCTCATGGGATTCTCGGATTCCTCCTCGGGACAGGGGTGTGGGTAAGCAATTGAGCGGAGATGCTCAGCGAGTTACAACGACGACATCGCTGTCGCGGGTCGAGGTTGCCGGCGGTCACTACCCGCCGGTCTGGCTGAGCGCGATAAGCCCGCCGGAGCCCTCGGTGCTTCCCTGCACCAGCCAGTGGCGCTCAGGCTTGATGCGCAGCGTCTCCTCGACCAGCGGACGGATGTCGTCCCCGCGCCGCAGCGCGCTCCGCAGGTCGGTCTGGATCGAGCCGAACAGGCACGGCCTGAGCTGCCCGTCCGCGGTGAGCCGCATGCGGTTGCAGCGGTCGCAGAAGTTGTGGCTCATCGGGGTGATGACGCCGATGGTGCCGGGCGCGTCGTCGAAGCGGTAGTAGGTCGCCGGGCCGTTGCCGAGCGGGCCCTCCACGGGCTTCAGGTCGCCCAGTTGCCGCACCCGATCGAGCGCCTCGTTGCACGAGATGAAGCTGTCCGCGGACAGGTCGGTGTTGGAGCCGGTGGGCATGATCTCGATGAAGCGGATGTGCCAGGGGCGCTCGCGCGTGATGGCCGCGAAGTCCGCGATCTCGTCGTCGTTCGAGTCGCGCATCAGCACGACGTTGAGCTTGATCGGGTGGAAGCCGACCGCCTCCGCCGCGTCCAGCCCGCGCAGCACCTTGTCGAGGGTGCCCGGCCGCCGCGCGATGGTGTCGGCCCGGTCCGCGCGCAGCGAATCGAGCGAGATGTTGACCCGGTCGACGCCCGCCGCCTTCAGCTCCTCGGCCTGGTCCTCGAGCAGCACCGCGTTCGTGGAGAGGGCGATGTTCTCGATGCCGTCGATGGCCGAGAGCATGCGGATGAGGGACGCGAGGTCGCGGCGCACCAGCGGCTCGCCCCCGGTGATGCGCAGCCGCCTGAGCCCCATCTTCGCCATCACCCGCACGACGCGCGCGATCTCCTCGTAGTCCAGGATCTCGTCGCGTTTGAGCCAGGGCAGCCCCTCCACCGGCATGCAGTAGACGCAGCGCAGGTTGCACTTGTCGGTGACCGAGATGCGCAGGTACTCGATGCGCCGCCCGAAGGAGTCGACCATGGAACGCGAGGCGGCGGCAGCGGGAAGGCTCCGCACCTTCGAAGAGGCCGTCGTGGTCTCTGGCATCATCGCACGCTCCCTGGTCCGCAGCGGACGGTCACGGGTCGCCGGCGCCGGAGTGTGGGGCCGGACTTCCATCGGCAGGGGGAACCATACCCCTCACCCACTCGGCGGCTCCCTCAACGTAAAACTCCTTTTTCCACACCGGAAGCCGTCGCTTGATCTCTTCCATGACGTAGCGTGATGCGCCGTAGGCCTCCGCGCGGTGGGGGCTGGAGACCGCGACCACCACGCTCACCTCCCCGATCTCGAGCGCCCCCAGGCGGTGCGTGACCGCCAGGTTGGGGGTGGAGAAGCGCTCGCTCGCCTCTTCCGCGATGCGGCCGAGCACCTCGAGCGCCATCTCGCGGTAGCCCTCGTACTGCATTCCGGAGACCGAGCGTCCGTCGGCGTGATTGCGCACCGTCCCCAGGAACAGGAGCACGGCGCCGTCCTCGGGCGAGCCCACGCGCGCCAGCAAGCGTGCGGGATCGAGGGGATCGGAGGTGATCTCCGCGTAGGGCACCGGGCGCCTAGCCGCCGGCCACCGGCGGGATGAAGGCCACCTCGTCTCCGTCGCGGAGACCGGTTTCAGGAGGCGCGTATTCCAGGTTGACCGCAACCGCGGGTTTGGGCGGGAGCGCGCTGAACGACGGTCCCCGCCCGCGCAGGGTGTCGATGAGATCGGCGACGGTGGCCCCCTCGGGGAGGTCGACCTCGGCGTGCGAGGCGCCGGTCAGCTCGCGATAGGCGGCGAAGAAGCGCGCCTGGACTCGCACGGGAGGTTCCCCGGACTCAACCGGCCGTATCGTCGTCCAGACGAACGACCTGGGAGCGGAGCAGTCTGGACGGCTTGAAGACCGGAACCGCGCGGGCAGGCACGCGCACGGGGTCTCCGGTCCGGGGATTGCGGGCCATCCGTGCCTTGCGCCGGCGCACCTTGAAGGTGCCAAAGCCCCTGATCTCGATGTTTTCGCCAGCGGCCACGGCCCGCTTGATGGCATTCAGGAAGCCATCCACCACCAGAGCACAGTCCTTCCTCGTAACGCCGGGTCCAATGGCGTCCGCCACCTGCTGGACGAGATCGGCTTTGGTCATGCGAAACCTGTGGGGAATCAGAAACCGACGCACGAGCACGGGGCTTAGGGTACGGGCAATCCGGGGAAGCGTCAAGACAAGGCAGCGGGCGCCCCGACGGTCTAGCCGGCCGCCTCCATCAGCGAGACGAAGTCGTCGAACAGGTAACGGCTGTCGTGCGGGCCGGGCGCCGCCTCGGGATGGTACTGCACGCAGAAGACCGGGAGGGAGCGGTGGGCCATTCCCTCCACGGTGCCGTCGTAGAGGTTGAGGTGGGTGAGGCGCAGTTCCGGTGCTCCCGGGATCGCGTCCCCGTCTCCGCCCCTGACCGCGAAGCCGTGGTTCTGAGAGGTGATCTCCACCGTGTCCAGGTCCAGGTTGCGCACCGGA
>JAJEBS010000157.1 GCA_022822425.1 Gemmatimonadota bacterium
CGTGCAGGTAGCCGCACTCGGCGTGCAGGATCTCACCGAGCAGCCCCTGGCGCACCAGGTTGAGGCAGAGGAGTTCGGCGCGTCCGTAGTTCACGTTCTCCATCATCACGCAGTGGCGAGCAGTGCGCTCGGCGGTCTCCACCAGCCGCCAGCAGTCGTCCAGTGTGTAGGCGGCGGGAACCTCGGTGGCGGCGTGCTTGCCGTTCTCCATCGCGGCGACGCAGACGGGGACGTGCCAGCGCCAGGGGGTCGCGGTGTAGACCAGATCGAGGTCCTCCTCGGCGCACAGGCGCTCGAAGTCGCGCTCGCCGCGGGTGTAGAGCGTGGGACGGGAGTGTCCCGCCTCCTCGATGAGGGCGGCGGCCCGCTCGGCGTGCTCCGCGCGGATGTCGCAGACGGCGGTGATCACGCAGCCATCGATGCGCACCAGGTTGCGGACGTGGGCCGTGCCCATCCCGCCCACGCCGACGAACCCGATGCGCACCGGGTCGGCGGGAGGGGCGGCGAGGGGCCGGGCCGGGGGGGCGGGGAGCCCCTGGGGGATGGCGGCGGTGGCCGAGGCCGGGGCCTGGGCTCCGGTCGTGGCCGCTTCGGCTCCGGGCTCGGTGCATCCGGCGGTGGCGCCGGCCGCCACGCCGAGCGCACCGGCCTTCAGGAAGTCGCGGCGGTTGAGGGGGTGGGGCTCCGTGGCTTCCTGGCGGCTATCGGGTTTGCTGGCCATGGCGGGTACAGTGGTCGGGGGCAGGACTGGACGCTTCGGGCAACTCATGGCGTCTGCTCGGAACACCATCATTCTAGCGAAGCGCCCGGGTTTCGGCAGAACCGCTCATGTACGAGTGATGGCCTGATGCATGTACTTCCTGTAATCATGGAAGGCGCGCATCTTCGTGAACGCGGGCGAACCGCCTTCAACCTCCAATCCCGGCACCATGCCTTCCTCCCCGACCCCAACGATGCCACGGATGCCACGGAGCCCCGGTGTGGGCGCCTCCATTTCCCTGATACGCATCCTGAACCGGCGGGCGCGCGGGCTCATGACCATGATCAAGCGCATCGTGTACCGGCTGCCGGGTCTCCGCAACGCGATGCTTCCCGAATACCGCTACTGGGTGGACCCGGGCGAACTCTCGGCGATGATCGGCCTGATCGACGCTACCCGTGGCACCGGGGGGGCGATCGTGGAGATCGGCGTGGCGCGGGGAGACACCTCGGTCTTTCTCCTGGAGCACCTGCGAACCACCGGTGATCCGCGGACGCTCGTGTTCGTCGACACCTTCGCCGGCTTCACCCGGGAGAGCATCGACTACGAGGTCGAGAACCGGAGCAAACGCGCGACGGAACTCTCCGACTATTCCTATGGCAGCGCCCGGGTCTTCGACTACAGCCTCGCCCGGCTGGGCTACAGCAACTACCGGATCATCGAGGGCGATTGCTCGAAGGTGAACTGGGAGGAGATCGGCCCCATCGGCGCGGTTTTTCTGGATGTCGACCTGTACCTGCCCACGGCGGTGACGCTGGAGGCGCTCTGGCCCCGGCTCGTTCCCGGCGGCGGCGTCGTTCTGGACGACTGTGTGGAGCCCGCCTGGTGTGACGGTGCTCTGCAGGCCTACCGCGAGTTCATCGACCGGCACGATCTGCCGTTCGTTCGCGTGGGTGGCAAAGGGGCGTTGCTGCGGAAGCCGGGAGAGAAGGTTCCCGGCTGACGGACGGCTGCTCTCCGCCCACGGCATCGCATACCAATCGAGGAGCTTCCATGCGCAAGAGATTCCATGGCATGCTGGTGGCCGCAGTCGCGCTCGCCGTCACCGGATGTGGCGGCAGGGCCGCGGTTGCCGACTTCGAGGTCGCGGAAGCCTCGATCCCGGACCTGCAGCGGGCGCTTGAGGAGGGGCGGGTCACCTCGCGGCAGCTGGTCGACCTCTATCTCGACCGCATTGCGGCGTACGATGTCGCCGGGCCGGAGCTGAACACGGTCACGCGGCTCAATCCGCAGGCGGGCGCGGAGGCCGAGGCGCTCGACCGGGAGCGGGCGGACGGGACGGTGCGCGGGCCGATGCACGGCATTCCGGTGCTGATGAAGGACAACTACGACGTGGCCGGGATGCCGACCACCGGGTCGAGTCTGGCGCTCTCGGGGCTCCGGCCGCCCGACGACGCCTTCCAGGTGGCGCGGCTGCGCGAGGCGGGCGCCATCATCGTGGGGAAGACCAACCTGCACGAGCTCGCGGCCGGGATCACCACCATCAGTTCGCTGGGCGGGCAGAGCCGCAACGCCTACGAGCCCGCGCGCAACCCGGGCGGGAGCTCGGGGGGGACGGGGGCGGCGGTGGCCGCGAGCTTCGCGGCGGTGGGGTGGGGGAGTGACACCTGCGGCTCGATCCGCATCCCGGCGGCGGTGCACAACCTGGTCGGGCTGCGGCCGACCAAGGGGCTGTCGAGCATCGACGGCATCCTGCCGCTCTCGCACTCGCAGGACACCGGCGGCCCGCTCGCGCGCACCGTGACCGACCTGGCGATCGCGCTGGACGCGACGGTCGGGCCGGACGCGGCCGACCCCGCCACGGCCGTGCTGGAGGGGCGCCCGACCCCCGACTTCCAGGACGCTCTCGACCCGGCCGCGCTGGAGGGCGCCCGCATCGGCGTGCTGGCCGACTGGCTGGAGGAGGGCGGCGGCGGGGGGCGGATCACCGAGGTCGTGCGCGCCGCGCTGGCCGAGATGGACTCGCTGGGCGCCGAGGTGGTGGACGCAGCCATCCCCGGCCTGGACAGCCTGCTCGCGGGCACCGGCCTGATCGACCTGGAGTTCAAGTTCGACCTGATGGACTACCTGGCCGGGGTTCCGGACGCCCCGGTGTCGACGCTCGAGGAGATCGTGGAGGCGGGCCTGCACCACGAAGCTCTGGACGGCACCTTCCGGCGGCGCATCGCCCGCACCGAGCAGCCCGCCGACGAGTACGCGGAGGTGATGGCCCGCCGGCAGGCCCTGCGGGAGGCGGTGGTCGGCTTCATGGACGAGATGGAGCTGGACGCGCTCGCCTACCCGACCATGCGCCAGGAGACCGCGCTCATCGGGGCGGCCCCGGTGGGCTCCACCTGCTCGCTGAGCGCGAACACCGGGCTGCCGGCGCTGACCGTGCCGGCCGGGTTCACCGAGACGGAGGTTCCGGCAGGGCTCGAGCTGCTCGGCCGCGCGCTCGACGACCCCCGCCTGGTTGGCTTCGCCTACGCGCTCGAAGCGGCCGGCTCGAAGCGGCGGGCACCGTTGCGCACGCCGCCTCTCGGACGGGGACGCCCGCCGGATCCCGTCCTGGTCGCGCTCGACCCGCCGCAGGGGAGCGTGGAGGGCGCCTTCCTGCTGGATCAGCCGGCCGGCACGCTGTCGTACCGCATCGCGCTCGCGGGGGTCGCACCGGAGGATGCGCTGGGGGTGGTCCTGCGGCGGACCCCGGCGGCCGACGGGGAGGGGGGTGGGGTGGTGGTGCTCCGCCTGGCCGGGCCGGACGTCACCGAGGCGACCCGCGCGGTCCCGCTCACCACACGCCTCATGCGCGACCTGCTGGACGGCCGGCTGGAACTGGTCGCCCATACGAGCGCGGGATTCGAACACCGCAGGCTGGTGCCGGAGGGATAGGAACGCTCTCCGGCTTCGCGCCGTGAGGTCCGTCCGGTTCAACCACTCGGGGGAGGTGCGCGCCCTTCTCCCGTATCCAGCCGCTCCGGCGCCTGCGGGGCCCGCAACTCGACCGCAAAACGGGTCTCGTCCTCGACCCGTGCGAGCCGGGTCTCGAGCGAATCCAACTCTTCGCGCATCGCAGCGAGCATGTGCTCGTCACCGCGCGGAAGGGAACTCCGGTTCTGTCTCTTCCAGAAGAAGCGCAGCACCGTGTAGATCACGGCCGAACCCCAGCCCGCGACGAAGATCGTAATCATGAAGGTGATGAAATCTCTCATTAGCGCGATCCTACCGGCGGGCCGGTCCCACTGTTCCGGATAGCCGGCCCGCGGGGGAAACCCGTACATGCGCGAATCCGCTTGCCTGACACAGCCCCCGCGGGCACCTTCCAGAACCCGCATCCGGGCCTGCCGGACCCCTGTATCCCGACCCACCCAACGTCCGAAAACCGGAGCCTTCCCGACATAGTGAAGGACCAGCAGGAGGAAGAGCATGAAGTCGCTGTCTTACAACCATTTGCTCGTTATCCTCGCCGTCGGCGCCGCGTGCGCCGCAGAGGCATCCGCGCAGCAGAAACCCACGCTCACCCCCGACGACTACGGCCAGTGGGAGACCCTGGGTCAGGCGACGCTCTCGCCCGACGGCCTCTGGCTCGCGGTCGGCATCAGCCGGGTCAACGACGAAGACGAGCTGCGCGTCCACCGCACCGATTCCGACTCGGTCGTGGTGGTCCCCTTCGGTCGAAGCCCGCGGTTCAGCGAGGACGGGGCGTGGCTCGCCTACGCGATCGGCATCTCGCCCGACGAGCGGGAGGCGCTGCAGGAGCGCCGCGAGCCGGTGCGCAACGACATGGGGCTGCTGAACCTGCGTACCGGCGAGCAGGAGACGATCGAGGACATCTCGTCCTTCTCCTTCTCGGGAGACGGGCGCCATCTCGCGCTGCGGCGCTACGAGCCCGAGGAGCAGGAGAGCGCGGGAGCGGACGCAATCGTGCGGAGTCTGGCTTCGGGCGCCTCGATCAGCTTCGGCAACGTCGGAGCGCTCGCGTGGCAGGACGAGGGACATCTGCTGGCGATGACGGTGGACGCCGAGGACCGCGTGGGAAACGGGGTCCGCCTCTATGATCCCGAGTCGGGCCGCATCCGCTCGCTGGACACAGGCGAGGCCGAGTACCGGGAGCTTTCCTGGCGCGAGGAGGCGGCGGACCTGGCCGTGCTCAAGACCTACACCGACGACGAGCACGACGACACGGCGCATGTAGCGCTGGCGTGGCGGAACCTCGACCAGGGTGATGGCGAGGCCCTCGTTCTCGATCCACGGGAATCCCCGACGCTGCTTCCCGGACAGCGCGTGGTCGAGCACCGCGCACCCTCCTGGTCCGGAGACGGATCCATCCTCTTCCTCGGTTACCAGGAGCGGATTCCGGTGCCGGAAGATGAAGGAGAGCGCGAAGGGGAGGCGGAGGGCGATGCCGGGGAAGGCGATGCCGAGGGCGAAGAGGATGAGGAGGGCGAAGGAGAGGAAGGGGACGCAGACGACGACGAGGAGGAGGAGCGGGCCGGCGTCGAGATCTGGCACTCACTCGATGTCGATCCGGTCCCTCAGCAGCGGGTGCGGGAGCGTCAGCTGCGGCAGCGTAACCAGATCGGCGCGTGGCACCTGGGGGAGGGGCGCTTCCTGATGCTCGGCGGCGAACACGCCGATCAGACCACGCTGCTGGAGGGGGGAGGCCACGTCCTCAACCGTGACGAGACCCCCTACGACGTGGACGCCATGTTCAACCAGCAGTTCTACGACCTGTACGCGGCGGATACGGGCTCGGGTGTCGAGTCTCTGGTCCGCGAGCGGATCACCCTGGCGGCCCAGGGAAGTCCGGAGGGCCGCTACGTGGTGTGGTTCGAGGGCGAGGACTGGTGGAGCCACGACCTCTCCAGCGGGGAGACGCGCAACATCACCGGGGGGCTGGGCGGGACCTTCGTCAACCTGGACCTGACCCCGACCCGGGAGCAGATGCCCGCGTTCGGGCTGGCCGGCTGGACCGAGGACGACCAGTCCGTGCTGATCAATGATCGATGGGACGTCTGGGAAGTGCAGGCGGACGGTTCCGGCGGCCGCCGCCTCACCGCAGGGGCCGAGAACGAAGTGCGCCATCGCGTGCTACGGCCCGACGCGGAGGCCGAGGCCTTCGATCCCGGCGAGCCCATCTACTACTCCACCTTCGGGGAGTGGACCAAGGAGGCGGGATTCTCACGAGCACGGCTCGGGAGCGACCCGGAGGCGCTGGTCCGGGACGACGCCTCCTACGGCTTCTTCGGCGGCGCCCTGAGAAAGGCCCGGGACGCCGACGTCTTCGTCTTCCGCCGGGAACGCTTCGACGATTCCCCGGACTACTTCGCATCCGGGCCGGATCTCGACGACGCCAGCCAGGTCACGCGCACCAACCCCTTCCAGGACGACTATGCCTGGGGACGGACCGAGCTCGTCGAGTACGAGAACGAGTGGGGACGGCGCCTGCAGGGAGCGCTGACCTATCCGGCGGACTACGAGCCGGGACGGCAGTACCCGATGATCGTCTATCACTACGAGCTGCTGTCGCAGGGCCTGCACCAGTACCAGGTGCCGGATCCGACCCGCTACTACAACCAGCAGATCTGGACCCACGAGGGCTACTTCGTCTTCCGCCCGGACATCGTCTACCGCGACCGCCGGCCGGGACAGTCCAACGTGGAGACGCTCCGCCCGGCGGTGGCTGCCGTGCTGGAGACCGGGCTGGTGGACCCGGAGCGGATCGGGCTGATCGGGCACTCCTGGGGCGGCTACCAGACGACCTTCTTCGTCACCCAGGACAACCTGTTCGCGAGCGCCGTGGCGGGCGCGCCCCTCACCAACCTCATGAGCATGTACCTGTCGTTCTACTGGAACAGCGGGGGCACCGACGCGCGCATCTTCGAGATCAGCCAGGGACGCATGCAGGTGCCGTGGTGGGAGGACTGGGACTCGTACTTCAACAACTCTCCCGTCCATCACATCGAGAATCTGGATACGCCCCTGCTGATGATGTTCGGCACCGAGGACGGCGCCGTCGAGTTCAACCAGGGGGTCGAGTTCTACAACGCCGCGCGCCGGGCCGGGAAGCACATGGTGATGCTGGTCTACGAGGGCGAGAACCACGGGCTGGCCGAGGAGCCCAACCAGCTGGACTACCAGAGCCGCATCCTGGAGTGGTTCGGGCACTACCTGAAGGGCGACCCGGCACCGGACTGGATCACCAAGGGGGTCCCGTACCTGCTGCAGAAGGACGGGCCGCGGACGAAGAGGAGGGTGGTAAGCTAGGGCGGGATGGCGGTCGGAGGCGATGCGGCCATGCAGGCGGCGGTCGCGCTCGTGGTGCGCCGGGGTCCGGAGCCGGCCTTTCTGCTGGTGCGCCGGGCGCGTTCGCCGCGCGATCCCTGGTCGGGGCAGATGGCGCTCCCCGGGGGGCGCCGGGATCCGGAGGACATCGATCTCCGCGAGACCGCGGTGCGGGAGACGCGGGAGGAGGTCGGGATCGATCTGGACCGCTGGGGCACGCTCCTGGGCCGGCTTCCCGACCTGAAGCCGACCTCGCGGGCGATTCCCCGGCTGGTGATCGCGCCCTTCGTGTTCCTCCTCCCGGAGGGCTCCGGCGCGCGCGTGGCCAGCGCCGAAATCGCGGCCGTCTATTGGGTGCCCGTCGCCGACCTCGGCGATCCCGCGGCGCGCTCGGCGGTGGCGGTGGAGACGCCTGCGGGAGAGCGCGAGTTTCCCTGCTACCGGGTCGAGGGCCATCCGGTATGGGGACTCACCTACCGCATCCTGCAGCGCTTCCTGAAGAGTCGGCTGGCACGGCTCGGGCCCGCGACAGGCGACAACGATCCGGGGATGGTAGAATGACTGGTGGAGGAGCGTTCCCCCTCACCGCATCCGGACCGGAGCGGAAGGTGAAGACGGAAGAGCACACCCGTTACCGCGAGCGCACGCCCTGGCCGTCCTGGGTGGATCTCATCTATGGCGGGGCCATCGTGTCGTGCGCGTATTCCGTGTTCGTCACCTCGGGCGGCGGCATGCCCTTCCGGCTGGCCGTGGTCGCGGCCATTCTCGCCGCCGGGTGGGGCCTGCGCATGGTGCTGGGCGGGCTGACGGTGCTGGTGCAGGAGACACGCCTCGTGATGCACCTGGGCTCGGTGAGGCTCGTTCGCAAGATGGTGCCGCTCGACAGCATCGTCTCGCTGGAGAGCGTGCGCTACCGTCCGCTGCTGGAGTTCGGCGGCTGGGGGGTGCGCGGTGCGGGCAAGAAGAAGGCCTGGACCGCCCGCGGCGATCGCGCGGTGGTGATCGAGCTCGAAGAGGGCCGGCGGCTCTATGTTGGGAGCGACCACCCGCAACGTCTCGAAGCGGCCATTCGCAGCGCCGTCGCGGGACGCCGCAAGAGGGGCGACTAAGGCGCTAACGGCCTACCCGGCCCCCGTCGCCCAGTCCGGCATCACCCCCCGGTCGAAGTCGAAGACCGCCTCTCCCAGCAGCATCACCACCGTGGTGACCACGATCACCCCGATCATGTTCAGCAGGATGCCCGCGCGCGCCATTTCCCCGACCGAGATGCGGTCGCTGCCGAAGACGATGGCGTTGGCCGGCGTCGCGACCGGCATCATGAACGCGCATGAGGCGGAGAGTGTCGCGGGGAGCATCAGCGTGAGCGGATTCATCTCCGTCACCACCGCCACCGAAGCCAGGATGGGGAGAATCATCTCCGTGGTGGCCAGGTTGCTGGTCAGTTCGGTCAGGAAGGTGAGCGTGAGGCACACCAGGACGATGACCACGAAGGGCGGCAGCCCCCCCAGTCCCTGGAACTGATTCCCGATGATGTTCGCGAGCCCGGTGTCGGTGAAGCCGGCGGCAAGCGCGAAACCTCCGCCGAAGAGGAGCACGATGTTCCAGGGCAGACGCGGGATCACCTCTGCGCCCATCACGCGGTTTGCGTTTGCGAAACGAGCTGCCCGGCGCAGCGGCTCCAGCCACTTGGGGACGCGGGCGGCCATCGCGTTGGTCGGCCCGCGCGGCGCCTGGTTCCGGGTCGGGATGAAGAAGAGGACCGCCGCCATGGCGATCGCCACGGTGCCGTCGTCGATCATCCCGGGGAAGGGAAGGAGGTTGGACCAGCCCGGAATCGTTCCGAAGCCGAGCTCCAGGTCCCGGCGGAAGATCCACAGCACGGCGGTGATGGCGAAGACGACCAGCACGGAACGCTCCTCGAACGAGATCGGACCGAGCCCGGCGCGCTCGCGCGCGAGGACATCCCGGTCGATCTGCACCTCCGGCGATGGGCGATAGAGGACCTGGGTCAGCACAAACCAGCACACCGCGACCATCGTGATCCCGACCGGCGTGGCCAGGACCATCCAGGTGCCGAACTCGATCGGGGGCGCTTCGGGGAAGATGATCTGGAAGATGCGCTGGAAGGACAGGTTGGGCGTCGTTCCCACCAGCGTCGTCACACCGCCCATCGAACAGGCGTAGGCGATGCCGAGCATGAGGGCGACCGTGAAGGTGCGCGAGTGCCTGATGCCGGCGGTTTCCTCGACCTGGAGCACCATGGCGAGCCCGATCGGGACCATCATCACGGCGGTGGCGGTGTTGGCGATCCACATGGAGAGGAAGGCGGCCGCCACCATGAAGCCGAGAATGATGCGCGCGGGTCCCCCGCCCACGGCGTGGATGATCCCCAGCGCGATGCGCTTGTGCAGGTTCCACCTCTGCATGGAGAGCGCGATCATGAAGCCGCCCAGGAAGAGGACGATCGTGCCGTTGAAGTAGACGGGCGCGACCTCGTTCCCGGACATGATGCCGAGCAGGGGGAAGAGCACCAGCGGAAGAATGGCGGTCGCGAAGAGCGGAAGCGCGTTACTGACCCACCAGATCGCCATCAGGCTCACGACGGCAGCGAGACCGCTTGCGGGCGCGTTGGCCGCATCTACCGGAAAGGCCAGCAGCAGGAGGAAGCAGCCCAGGCCGAGCCAGAAGCCGATCGCCTGCGTCCGGCGGCTGGTCGGTGGTCGGTGGTCCGTCATGGTGTCGTTCCCTCGGCGAGCCTGGCCTGGCGGCGGTCAGCAAGGGCGGGATCGCCCGCCCGGTCGGTCAGCCGCCGGCCTCGCCCGTGGCCGCTTCCGTTGCCCAGTCCGGCATCACGCCCGATTCGATGCCGAAGACGGTCTCTCCCAGCGTCAGCACCAGCGTGGCGATCACCAGCGCGCCGATCAGGTTCAGGAAGATGCCCGCGCGCGCCATCTCCCCGACCGAGATGCGGTCGCTGCCGAAGACGATGGCGTTGGGAGGCGTTGCGACCGGCATCATGAACGCGCATGAGGCGGACAGGGTCGCCGGAACCATCAGCATCAGGGGGTTCATCCCGGTAAGCACCGCCACCGAGGCGAGGATGGGGAGGATCATCTCCGTGGTGGCCAGGTTGCTGGTCAGCTCGGTGAGGAAGGTGAGCGTCAGGCACACCAGCAGGATGACGGCGAAGTCCGGCAGCCCGCCGAGTCCCTGGAACTGATTCCCGATGATGTTGGCGAGGCCGGTGCCCTGGAAACCGGCCGCGAGGGCGAACCCTCCGCCGAAGAGGAGAACGATGTTCCAGGGGAGACGGGGGATGACCTCGGCGCCCATTACGCGGTTCGCGGTCCCGAAACGGGTCGCCCAGCGAATCAGCGCCCGCCACCCTGTGGTCGCGTCCGGAGCCTTGACGCCGGCATTGCGCGGAGCCCGGTTGCGGGTCGGGATGAAGAACAGCACCGACGCCATCGCGATCGCCATGGTGCCGTCGTCGATCATCCCGGGGAAGGGGAGGAGGTTCGACCAGCCGGGGACGGTGGCGAAGCCGAGCTCAAGATCGCGCCTGAAGACCCAGAGCAGCGCGGTCATGGCGAATACGGTCGCCACGGAGCGCTCCTCGAAGGAGATCGGGCCGAGGGCGGCGCGTTGGCGCTCGAGGACATCCCGCTCGATCCGGATCTCCGGCGACGGACGGTAGAGGACCTGTGTGAGCAGCAGCCAGGCCACCACGAGCATCGTGACGCCGATCGGCAGGCCCATCACGATCCAGGTGCCGAAGTCGATGGGAGGCGCTTCGGGGAAGATGATCTGGAAGATGCGCTGGAAGGACAGGTTGGGAGGGGTTCCGACCAGCGTCGTCAGTCCGCCCATCGAACAGCCGTAGGCGATGCCGAGCATCAGGGCGATGGTGAACGTGCGCGACTGCCGGGCGCCGGCGGTCTCCTCGACCTGGAGCACCATCGCGAGCCCGATCGGCACCATCATCACCGCGGTGGCGGTGTTGGAAATCCACATGGAGAGGAAAGCGGCCGCCACCATGAAGCCCAGGATGATGCGCGGAGGTCCACCGCCCACCGCGTGGATGATGCCGAGGGCGATGCGCTTGTGGAGATTCCACCTCTCCATCGTCAGCGCGATCATGAACCCCCCGAGGAAGAGGACGATCGTGCTGTTGAAGTAGACCGGCGCGACATCGTTCCCGGACATGATGCCAAGCAGGGGGAAGAGCACCAGCGGAAGAATGGCGGTCGCGAAGAGCGGAAGCGCGTTGCTCACCCACCAGATCGCCATCAGGCTCGCGACGGCGGCGAGGCGGCTTGCCGGGAGATTGCCCGCATCGATGGGGAAGGCGAGCAGCAGGAGGAAGCAGCCCACGCCGAGCCAGAACCCGATGGCTCGCGCCCGCGGACTCGTCTGCTTGTCGTGTTCCGTCATGGAGGAGCGCCCACCGGCCGGGCTAGCTGCCCGGCTCCAGGCGGGCGACCATGCCGGGCCGGTCGAACACCAGATAGATGAGGCCGTCCGGGCCCTGGCGCACGTCGCGGATGCGGCCCTGGCGGCGGACCAGCGTCTCCTCGTCGGTGACCGTGCGTCCGTCCAGGGTCAGCCGCGCCAGCTGCTGGCCGGCAAGCCCGCCCACGAACATCGAGCCGCGCCACTCCGGGAAGCGGTCGCCGGTGTAGATGAGCAGCCCCGACGTGGCGATGGAGGGCACCCAGTAGTGCACCGGCGGCTCCATTCCGTCGCGGTGACTGCCCACGTGGATCCGCGACCCGCTGCCGTAGTTGACCCCGTATCCGACCACCGGCCAGCCGTAGTTACGGCCCGGCAGGATCAGGTTGACCTCGTCTCCGCCCTGCGGCCCGTGTTCGTTCAGCCACAGGTCGCCGGTCTCCGGGTGGAAAGCCATGCCCTGGGCGTTGCGGTGACCGTAGCTGTAGATGTCGTCGAGCGCCCCGTCCTGCCCGACGAACGGATTGTCGGCCGGGATGCGCCCGTCGTCGTGCAGGCGCACCACCACGCCGTGGTGGGTCGAGAGGTCCTGCGCCGGGTGGGCCGACAGCTCCGCGAGCCCGCCCCGGGGTGACACCTGCCGGTCGCCCGCGGTGACGTAGAGGTAGTTGTCGGCATCGAAGGCCAGGCGCGAACCGAAATGGTCGCGGCCCCGGGACTGCGCGACCCAGATCTCCTCGACCCCGGTGAGGGCGTCGTTCTCGAAGCGGCCCCGGGCGACTACGGTGCTGGCGCCGCCGTCATCGTGCTGCGCAGCATAGCTCAGGTAGAGCAGGCGATTGCTCTCGAAGTCCGGGTGCAATGCCACGTCCAGCAGGCCGCCCTGACCGCGCGCCCGAACCTCCGGCACGCCGTCGACGGGGTCGCGCAGAAGCGTTCCGTCACGCACGACGCGCAGCCGGCCCTGCCGCTCGGTCACCAGCATGTCCCCGTCGGGGAGCCAGGCCACCGCCCACGGGTTGCTCAGGCCGTCGACCACGGTCACCACCTGGTGTGCGACCTGCTCCGGGCTGCGCGCCGCCACGGGTCCCGGTCCCGGCGTCTGGCCGTCCGGTGTCGAGGCGGCGGAGGGGCTGCAGGCCGCAAAGAGCAGGATCGCCGGGAACAAGCAGGGTTTCATCGTCCGTGGCCGTGTTCAGGTAAACTGGCACCCAGAGCGTACTATATACCGCGTCAGGCCTGTCTTGCGCCACATGCGCGCCGTGAAGGGAACGGCCTGCCGCCGCTCAAGGTAGGGCGGGCTGACGAACCCGATCACCCACAGCCTCCCGAAGCCGCCATGTCCACTTCCCGCGTCGTCGTCGCAGGCGGAGGCCTTATCGGCCTTTGCTCGGCCTGGCATCTGGTGCGACGCGGGGCGGACGTGGTCGTTCTCGAGCGCTCCGGCATCGGGGCCGGTGCCTCGCGGGGCAACGCCGGGATCGTGGCCGCCGGGCATCCTCCGCTGAACCGGCCGGGCAAGGTACGCCAGGCGCTGCCGCACATCTTCGACGCGCGGAGTCCGTTGTACGTGCGTGCGCGGCGGGACATGGGCGTCTGGCGATGGCTCACCGCGTTCGCGCGGCACTGTACCCGCCGACACGAACGGCACTGCCTGGAGACGCTGGCTCCGCTGGGGCTGGATACGCTCGCATGCTTCGATGCCGTCGTGGATGAGGAGGGCATCGCCTGCGACTACCGGCGCGGGCACTACCTGGAGGTCTGCGTCGGCGGGAAGGCGATGGCGAAGGCGCGCCAGGATGCCGCGCTGATGCGGGAGCACGGCTACCACCCGGAGGTCGTGGACGGCCGTCAGGCGCGTGAGGTGGAGCCGGCGCTCGGTCCCCGGGTCGCGGGTGGCGTCCTGTTCCCGGAAACCCGGATTCTGGACCCCTTTCTCTTCCTCAATGGTCTGGCGGAGGCGGCGCGGCGAAGGGGCGTGTCCATCCGCGAGGGCGTGGCGGTGCGGCGCCTCACGCTCGCGGGTGGGGCGGTGCGGGGGGTGGAGACCTCCGGTGGGGAGCGGCTCGCCGCCGATGCGGTCGTGCTGGCCACCGGTCCGTTCAGTCTCGCGCTCGCCGAGCAGGCCGGTTGCCGGCTCCCCGTTCAGCCCGGCAAGGGGTATCACCGCGAGGTGACTGTGGGCCCGGATGGGGCGCCCGCCATGCGTGTCGCCTGCACGAACCGCGACTCGGGCATCATCTGTACCCCTCTGGAGGGCCGGGTGCGTTTCGTGGGGACGATGGAGTTCGCCGGCTACGACCTGGAGCTGAACCACGTCCGGCTTGAGCAACTCACGCTGAAACCCCGCGCCTGGCTACCCACCCTGTGCGATGCTCCGCCGGTGTCGGAGTGGTGCGGTCTCCGACCGATGTCGCCGGACGGGCTGCCCTTCGTCGGCCCTCTCGGCGACGTGGCCGGCCTTTCGGTGGCGGTGGGACACGGTAACCTGGGGCTCACGCTGTCGGCGGTTACGGGCGAAATGGTCGCCAACCAGGTTATGGGCACCGGGGATCCGCGCCTGGAGCGGTTTTGCCCGGCGCGTTTTCAACGATAGCATATTGTCATGTCGCTCAAATCGAACCTGCGCCTCGTATTCTCGCTTGGACGGGGCCTGACCCGCGGGCTCCCGGATGCGGATCCGGGACTGGATCCCATCGAGCTCTTCGGGCAGTGGTTCGACGCCGCGCGCAAGGCCGGCATTCTGCTGCCCGAGGCGATGACCCTGGCAACCGCGTCCGGCGACGGGACTCCCAGCGCGCGCATGGTGCTGCTCAAGGGGTTCGCCGAGGACGGGTTCGAGTTCTACACCAACCTGGGCAGCCGCAAGGCCCACGAGTTGACCGCGAACCCCCGGGCCGCGCTCTGCTTTCACTGGGGCGTCCTCCAGCGCCAGGTGCGCATCGAGGGCGGGGTGGAGCAGCTGGGTCCGGAGGTTGCGGCCGCCTACTTCCGCACCCGGCCCCGGGGCAGCCAGATCGGCGCGTGGGCGTCGCGTCAGAGCGAGCCGCTGGAGGACCGTGCGGCGCTGGAGCAGCGGGTGCGCGAGCTGGAGCGGAGGTTCGAGGGCGGGGAAGTGCCCCTGCCCGACTTCTGGGGCGGCTACCGGCTCGACCCGCGGCGCATCGAGTTCTGGCAGGGGCGCGCGGATCGGCTCCACGATCGGCTGGTATTCCAGCGCGAGGAAGATGGGTGGAGCACCCGGCGGCTCCATCCGTGACCGCTGACCGTCCGCGAGCCGGAGCCGGGTTCTTCAAGGGCCACGGCCTGGGCAACGACTATCTCGTCTTTCCGTTCGGGGACGGATGGGCCGCATCGCCGGAGGCGGTGCGCGCCGTCTGTGATCGATGGCGGGGCGTGGGCGCCGACGGCATCGTCCTGCACTCCCCTCCGGAGGAGCGTCCCTGGCGCCTGCGGATGTTCAACCCGGACGGTTCCGAGTTCGAGCGGAGCGGAAACGGGCTGCGCGTCTTCGCGGCCTGCGCGGCGTCGCGGGGCTGGGTCGGGGGCGAGCGCTTCGCAGTTGAGGTCGGGGGCGACCGCGTGCGCATGCGGGTGGAGGAGTGCCTGGGACGTGGCGTTTACGATGTGTCGGTCGAGATGGGACGCGCGTCGCTGGACCCGGCCGATGCGGGGCTTGCCCCCGAGTGGCGGGGAAGGCCGCTCACCCACCCGGCGGAGGGGACGCTCGACTGCACCCCGGTGAGCGTCGGCAACCCCCATTGCGTGGTGTTCACCGACGACCTGTCCGATGTTGCGCTCTCCCGCCTGGGTCCCTTCCTGACGGCGCACGAAGCCTTCCCGGCGGGCGTGAACGTGCAGCTTGCCCGGCCCGTCTCGCGCGCCTGCGTCGAAATCGGCATCTGGGAGCGAGGTGTGGGGTACACCCTGGCCTCGGGGACCAGTTCGTGCGCGGCGGCGGTGGCGGCGGCCGGGCGCGGGCTGGTGGACTACGGCGATGTCGAGGTGCGCATGGAGGGCGGCACGCTGCAGGTGAGTGTCTCCCGGGAGCTGGAGGTCACGCTGCGAGGGCCGGTGCAGGCGGTGGCGGTGGGGCGGTTGGCGGACGGATTCATGGAGTCGCTGCAACCGGCGTCCCGGGGCCGGGGCCTGCGCCCCGGCGAGGGAACGGGTTCCCGTTCATCGGGAAACAAGGCATAATGACCGCAGTTGCGTTTTCGGCGCCAAAGACCCCAAGGGAGAAGCCGCCGTGCTGAGATTCGCCGAGGAGATCCTGCTGCTGTTGCTCGATGACGAGAACGGCACGTTTGCGCACGTCCCCAGCTGGTCGCTCAACTACGCCCTCGGCGGGGGCGTGCTGATGGACCTGGCGCTCGAGAACCGCATCGACACCGATCTGGAGAGGCTCTACCTGGTCGACGCCACGCCGCTCGGCGACAGCCTGCTGGATCCGATGCTGGAGGAGATCGCGCAGGCCGAAGACGCGCACGATGCGCGCTACTGGGTGGAACACGCCGCGGGCCGCGCCGCCGAAATCCGCGAGACCGCGCTCGAGCGGCTGGTCTCGAAG
>JAJEBS010000252.1 GCA_022822425.1 Gemmatimonadota bacterium
GGTCGTGCTCGGCCAAGTCGCTCCTACGCCCTGGATCAGCACGGCGGCGGGCGCGGCGCTCGCCGGCGGGCTCTCGGAGGAGAGCGCCGCGGCGGCCGGAAACGCCGCTGCCGAGGGGGCGAGCCCGTTGTCCGGGAACGCCTACAAGGTCCAGTTGACGCGGGTCGCGGTGAAGCGGGCCGCCATGGCCGCCATGGAGGGCTAGGAACAATGGCCACCAAGACTGCAGGAACAGGCGTCGCTGCCCTGAGGAGCGGCGTCCCGGGCGCCGCGGGCCGCGCGGCGCTGTCGCTGTGCCACCGCCTCCGCTCCAAGGCCATGTACATGGATGTGGAGTACGACCCCACCGTGCCCGGCGGAGTCCCCGGGGACGGCTACTTCTGGTGCACCCACACCCAGAACTGCCTGGGCCCCGACGGCCGAGTCGCCACTCGGGAGACCTGCAACGACGGGGCGGGCCGCGCCTGCTTCGAGCGCGCCTGGTAGCTCCGGAGCGCCACTCTGCGGAGTGGCGCGGCGGACCGTTCGTCTCGGGCGGTCTCGCTGCTGACCCGCAGGGGCCAGCGGCTTCGCTTCGCCTTACCGCTGTCGGAAGCACCGGCGGCGGCCGGCGCTTCCTGCCCCTGCTAAACTGTGCGGCCGGGACGGCCCCGTTCGGTGGGCGGACGGTATCGCCGGTCCAGGGGAGGTTTGCAAAATGAAGGCTTCGCGCATCCTGACCGTGGCGCTCCTCGCGCTCGCGCTCGCTTCCACCGGGTTCGCCGGAGGGAACGCCGACACCGCTCTGTCCGGGCAGTACCTGGAGGCCCGCACGGCGGACGTCTATGCGGGACACTGCTTCGCGAACAGTGAGGTGGGCCTCACCGGCAGCGAGGCCGTCCTCGCCTGGAACATCGCGGAAGGCACCTGGGAAGGCGTCGAGCTGGGCGGCCTCTCGGTCGTCGCGGTCGTGAAGGCGCAGGCCACGCTGGGCGATCCCCACGCCGACCCCTACCCCGCCGACTCGGTGCTCATCGTGGACGAGACCGCCGACGCTGACCAGCGCGCCGCTCTCATCGCCCTCGCTCACGACCTCGGCGGCGACCTGCTGTCCAACGTCCTGAACGTCCAGGATGCGGCGGTGACGGCGGACTTCGATGGCGAGCCGGGCTTCGCTTCCCTCACCGCGGGCGAGCTGGTGGAGGTCCGGACCCGGGCCATCACCCACAAGGACCACCTCTGCGGCAGCGAGTTCGTGTACTACCCGCCGCTGACCGAGATTGCCGAGGCGATGCCGGCCTACACCGAGGCCCACGCCTTCCACGGCGAGGACTTCAACACGACCTGGAGCTGCCCGCTGAAGCGGAGCGCGTTCCTCGGAAACTTCGTCCGCTGAGCGGGCGAAAGACCGTTCCACCACATCGGATGAGGACTTCGGGGATGAAGTGCGTTCGCTCCACGGTTATCGCAACGGGTCTGCTTGCGGCGACCCTCGCGGCCTCCGCCGCCGCCGATGAGCCCAGGCTGGGCCCCGGGTCCGGACCTCCGCCCGAAGCTCTCTCCGAGGAGATCCGGAGCGTCCTGAACCCCGAAGGCCTGACGATCACGCTGGCCTCCGGCGAGACCATGGAGTTCTGGTTCCTCGCCGAAACCCCCTCCGGAGAATCCAGTCGGGGCGGCGCGACCTTCCCGGACCTCGGCGTCGGAACTCTGGTCGGCGCGCTGAGGACCAGCGGAACGTGGTCCGACTACAAGGGCAACTCCATCGAGCCGAATGTCTTCACCCTGCGCTACGGGATGCGCCCCGAGGACGGGAACCACATGGGCGTCTCGGTCCATCTCGACTTCGTGCTGCTCGTTCCGGCAGCCGAGGACATGGCTCTGGACGCGGGCTGGGGACAGGACGACCTGAACATCATGAGCTTCGCGGCCACCGGGCTCGGCCATCCGGGCGTCATGAGCCTCGCCCCGAACTGGAACAGCCCCAGCGAGCCGGTCGTCTTCCAGGATGACGCCGGGGGCTGGGCGGTGGCCTGGGTCTGGGACGGGATGACCGTCGGCTTCGTCGTGGAGGGTGAAGGCGAACACTGATCGCCCCCCTCCCCCGGACTGGCGCCGTGACCCGGGGGTTCCGGCGGCCGGGATCCTGCTGAGCGCCGGGGCGTCCCGGCGCATGGGCCGCGTCAAGGCGCTCCTGCCGCACCCCGACGGCTCGGGTCGAACGCTGATCCGAGCCGCGGCCGAGACCGCCGGCGAAGCAGGCCTTCACCCCCTGTTCGTCGTTCTCGGGTACGCCCGGTCGCGGATCGCGCCCGAGCTGCGCGGCCTCGGCGGTATGCAGCCGATCCTGAATCCCGCCTGGCGGAGCGGGATGCTCTCCTCCCTCCAGGTCGGAGTCCGCGCGGCGACGCAGGACGGAGCCCGATGGGCGCTCGTCTGCCCGGTGGACCAGCCGTTCCTGAGCGCCGACCTGATCCACCGCCTCCGGTCCCGCGCGGGCGGCTCTCCGCCCCCCGCCGCCGTCGTTCCGGCGACCGAAGAGATGGAGCGCGCCGGTCGGTGGAGCCTGCCGGTCCTGCTGGGAGCATCGCTTTTCCCCGAGATCCTCGCGGCGCCCATCCCCCAGGGCATCGGCGATCCGCCGCGCGCCGACATCGGCGCCCGTCGCCTTCTCGTCCGCCACCGCGCCCGAATCGCGACGGTGCGCGCCGACTCCCGGGAACTCCTCGACCTCGACACACCGAGCGAATTCGAACGAGCGCGGGCGGAGCGCGAACTGCTGCGCTGACCCGGCAAGCCCTCGAAGCCGGCCCGGAGCCACGTCGCAGACCGGGCCCCATGTCGGGTACGCTCGCCCACTGACCTTCGCCGCCACTTTCCCCATGTCTCAGCTCTCGCTCCGCTGGCTGAACTTGAAGCGGTTCCGCAGCATACCCGCCGAGGTCATCCACTTCGAGAACCCGACGATCCTCGTTGGCAGGAACGGATCAGGCAAGAGCAATCTGGTGGACGCCTTCCCGCTGCTTGCGGAGGCGATGGAGGAGCCGCTTGCGTCGGTTCTGGATCGCCGAGGCGGGATCCAGACCGTTCGAAACCGTCCCGCCCATCGGGGTCGCCCACCGCATATGGGAGTCGCCGTGGGAATGACGGGCCCGGATGGCGACCCCAGCCACGCGCGTTACGCGTTCGAGCTCAAAGCCCGCAAGGGTTACGGGTTCGAGGTCGTGCGGGAGCAGTGCGTGATCCGGCTGGCGGATGGAGCCAGGCACTGGTTCGATCGCCGTGGGGAGAGGTTCGAGGCGAGCGTAGAATCCCTGAAGCCGGCGCCGAAGTCCGAGGCGCTCGCGCTGCCCCTGATCGGGGGGGATTCCCGGTTCGATCCCGTGTACCGATTCCTGCGGGACATGCGCCGTTACCAGATCGAGCCCGCGAGGCTCCGCGAGCTGCAGGATCCGGATCCGGGACTCCGGCTGCGGTCGGATGGGGGAAACGCGGCCAGTGTTCTGCATCGAATGCGAACCGAGGATCCGGCCAGACTCAGACGTCTGGTCAAACTTCTGGAGACAGTCGCGCCGACCACCTATGCAATCTCGGCGAAGAAGCACGGGAATCGCGTTGGTCTGCAGTTCCGTCAGCGCTGGAGCGAAGGCCGCCGGGTGCCGTTCGAGGCCTTCAGCATGTCGGACGGGACTCTGAGAGTTGTCGGGCTGCTCCTCGCCGTGCTCCAGACGCCGGCGCCCTCGCTGCTCGTGATCGAGGAGCCCGAGGCCACGATCCACCCCGGAGCCGTGGGCACGATCCTGGATGTGCTGCTCCTCGCGACCGACTTCACGTCCGTCGTCATCACGACCCACAGTCCAGACATCCTCGATGCCAAGTGGGTGGCCCCGGAACACCTTCGTCTCCTCGAGTGGGCCTCCGGCATCACCCGCGTGGCGCAAGTCTCCGACGGCGCGGCGGAAGCCATCCGGGAGCATCTGATGGGGGCCGGCGAATTGCTCCGGGCAAACAGCCTGACGCCGGCGCCGCTGTTCGAGCGCAGCGTCGAGCAACCCAATCTGTTTGAACCGGCCGGACCGTGAGAATTCAGCCCATCGTGGAGGGACAGGGCGACGTTGCGGCAGTGCCGGTCCTGTTGCGACGGCTCCTCGAGGTGGCCGACGCTTGGGATGTCGAGGTTGCCAATCCGATCCGGCAACCGCGGAACCGGCTCGCGACCCGGCTCGGCCTCCGGAAGGCGCTCGACCTGGCCCGCAAGCTGAGCGGACATTGTCCGGTCATCGTCGTCATGGACAGCGACGATGACTGTCCGGCGAGACTCGGGCCCACACTGGTTCAATGGGCCAAGGAGGATGCTGCGGATCTGACCTGTGTCGTGGTCCTGCCGCACCGCGAGTACGAGGCGTGGCTATTGGCTGGTACTTCGTTCCCCCGAGATGTGACAGATGTCCGATCCGACGCATCCTTGCATCTGGCGCCGGAAAGACCCCGCGACGCCAAGCGCGCACTCACGAAGCGCATGGAATCGCGCTACCTCGCAACAGTCCACCAAGCGCGGATGACGAGCCAATAGGATCTGGGACTCGCGTTTGGGCGATCCCGATCCTTCCAGAAGCTCGTAAACGACATCGGCACTCTGCTACAGACGATGGATCGGGTGCCAGCCGAATGGCCTCCAGGGTCGTGGCGTCGAGGGGCTTCAGCGCCGTGACTCTCCCGCTCGGGCATGTGGCGGCGCTGGGGTTCAGCTACGCCTACGTAGGGGCTGTCGCGGCAGCGGCGGAAGGGCTCCGGCGAGCCGGGCGGATCTCGTCGGAAAACGCCCGCAAGACGATCCATGTAGGCGTCGGGCTCTGGGTGATTCCGACGATCCTCCTGTTCTCCGACTGGCGGATGGCCATCGTTCCACCGCTCAGCTTCGTCGTCGTGAACTACGTGATCCACCGTTTCCGGCTGCTGCCCGCCTTCGGGGAAGATCCCCTGAACCTGGGCACGGTGTTCTTCCCGGCCTCGTTCGCCGCGCTCCTGGCCCTCTTCTTCCGCCCGGGAGAGACGGATGACCTCGCTTTCGTCGCGGTGGCCGGCGTCCTCGCGATGGCGCTCGGGGACGCGGCGGCCGCGGTCGTCGGGCGGCGCTACGGCACGCGTCGCTACACGATCCTGGGGCATTCCCGGACCATGGAGGGGAGCCTGGCGATGTGCCTCGTGACCGCGGCCGCGATCGCGTTGACGCTCGTCGCCATGGCCGGGTTCGGCTGGCACGCGGCCGTCGCGTTCGGCCTGGTTGTCGGCACCGCCGCCGCCGGGATCGAGGCCATGTGCCCTTTCGGGAGCGACAACCTGTTCGTCCCGCTCGGGGTCGGGGGCCTTCTCTGGGCTCTGGTCGAAATCGCGGGCGCCGCCCTGGGTGTGCGGTGAGTCCGGCTGGTCAGCCGGGGAGAGGCACACCGCTCATCGAAGCACTTCCCAATGCCCCGCTCGGTGCGACCCGACGCGCCGAAGAACTCCGGCAGCCTTCAGGTTCCTGATGTGGTACTTGACCCCGTCGGGAGTCAGGCCGACCCGAGTCGCGAGAGCGGTCCGGGTGAGCCCGGGTTCTGCCCGCAGGGACTCGAGGATCCGCTCGACGGCCGGTTTCAGGGGAGTCGCCGCAGTCTCAGCCTGATTGACCCGGATGTCCCATCTTGATTGACGCACAATAGCGTCCTCGTCCTCACGCCTCGATCATGCCCGTCCGGGAGAAGGCACGTCGCGAGCCGAGAGATCCGGTCACGAGTTCCTTCGGCGCATCGTCCGACGTAGGTCATACCCGCAGCGTGCGCGGTCCTGGAACGCCGCGTGAATCAGCCAGTGCAGGCGCTCGGGCCTGTCGCAAATCCGATCCCATGGCACAACCGACACTTTGGCATCGGGAGCCATCAAGTTGTCGATGATCCTTGCCGGCATGTAGGGGTAGCGCCGCTCAAACTCCGCACGAGACGTAACCGCGTCCCATTGAGTCACCTCGGGATAGACGCGCTCCTCTTCCCCTTCGTGGGACACGTAGCAACTCGTGGATGTTCCTGGAAGATTGATCACCAGGATCCCCGACTTCTTGTTGATCTTCCCGTCGAACATGCTCGAGTAGATCTCCCAGTCCACGTGTTTACGCCGTGCGGTCGAACGTCCCACAAGAACGATCGTCACCGTCGAGTCGCGCAGGTAGTGATCTCTGATCAGCTCACGGATCTTCTGATCGGACAGGCTGTCATTGATGTCGCCTGTACTCACTGACCGATCAATGAAGATCCCGTGCTGACTGGCCATTCTGACAAGCGCGTTCTTGTAGCCTTGGTCACTGGCGTGGTGGTAGCTGACGAATACCTTATGCATGAGCGATCCCTCGACTGTTTCGATCTCCGGCGGTTCTCGTGCGGTAGAGACCCCGGAGGACCAGCACGATGGCTCGGCCAATGAACGACGTCGTGGCCAGTGTGTAATTCTCTTCGTGGGACAGGCCGTTGTTCAGATCGTGACCACTCCAGTCCGAGAACTCCTCTTGCCCCTGCCAGGTGTGGCGAGATCCAGCCCAGCGTTCCGCCAGACCAAGAGACTCCGCCACATCGCGGGCGGCGCCTCCAAACCCGCCGATCAGGTAGAGGGGCTGCCCGCAACGCAGGGATAGCAACGCCTCTTCGGCCACGCCCGGCATTCGTCCCTTGTAGCCCGCGACCTGTCCTCCGAGCACAACGCGCGCATCGGTGCGGGCACACTGGAAGTTGCGCATCACCGTGAGGCCGTCCATCCACTCCTCCGCGCTGGGCGTCCTGGGAGGAAGGGCCCGGCGCGCCCGCAGGGTCATGCGCGTCCCGTCGTCGCCGATCAGAACGAGCTGCGCCACTCCACTCAGCTCGCTGGCCAGGGATTCGATGTCTTCGATCGACATCCCGATGTGAACCGGCCACGCCAGGTGATTCATCACACGCACGCGCTGCCCTGCCTCCTGCGACGGCGTGTACCGCATCACGAGTTCGAAGAGCAGCCGGGTCAAGCCGTTCTTGCGGAGGTCTCCGCCATAGACGAGATCCATGTCCGCAGCGAGGCACTGGAGCGCCAAATCGGCCACGATGTCCCCCAGATGCCCGGCGCTCAGCCCGAAGGCCGTGATGTCGGGACTCTCCGAGGCAGATATGGCGACCCTCAG
>JAJEBS010000314.1 GCA_022822425.1 Gemmatimonadota bacterium
CAACGTACACCAAGACGTGCGCCTCCTCGCCTCCCTCACCTGTTCCCTTGAGCCCATCGGACCGGCGAGCCTGCGGTTCGCGGACCTCCTGCCCGACGTGGTGCAGGTGGACCTGACGGTGTTCACAGCGGCAGGGGAGGCGGCCGGACGCGTTGCGCCGGATGCGTCGTTCCGGCTCTGAGCCGGCGAGGCGGGCAGCCGCCAATCCGCGAAGGAAATCTGAAACCCCGCGCATCCACCGTGCGTAAAGGGGCGACTGCCCGGCTTCCCGCCATGGCTCCGGCGGGTTTTCCGGCAGGCAACACCCATCGATCCATGGCAGGCCGACGCGCCATCGAACCCGGCCATCAACTCGAGAACATCACCGACTGGCCTATGAGAATCCTTCAGTTCCATCCGATCCGGCCCCGGAGGGCGCGCGTGCGTCCCGCTCCGGTGCGGTTCCGGATCGTCGTGCCCGCCGGCCGCGCGGTAGCGCACGTCGCCGGGGGCACCCTGCCCAGGGAGGCTGAACCCTAACAGAGCCAGAGGCTTTTCCGAGAAAGTCCGGCCCTTCGGGTCCGCTTCCACGGCGGACTCGAAGGGCCGTTTTCTTTTTGCGGAGTGAGAGAGAGATGCGACAGCGCGCGGAGATGAAGAGGCGGGAGGAGATGAAGAGGAACGGGGGGAGAATGGACCGCGAGATCGTCGCCCGGTACACCAACCAGCCGGGAAAAATGCCCACAGGGGCGAGGGCCGCCATCGAGGCGGCGTGGAACGGGGCGCCGGTGCAGCTCTACGCACTGGCCGACCTGGACGCGAAGCTCCGTTTGGCGGAGACCTGGGTCGCGCTGGGGGCTGAATACCTCGCCGTGGCGCGCAGGCGGGCCGTCAGCGGCCAATGGGAGATCCGCAGCGTTCCGCGCTCCTCGGTCAGGGCGGTCAGCGAATCGCCGGGCCTGTCCGGCACGGTGCTGTCCTTCCTGGCCGAGCCCGACGAGCCGCCTCTCGCCACGGTGCGCTACACGCACAGGCAGCGGCGCGCCATGGAAAACCTGCGCTTCGTAGTCGAGGAGCAGTTGCGCGGCCGACGCGTCGAGCCGGCGGAGCCGGACGAGACCTACGCGGAAAGCGTGGCGGCGCCGATCCGCGAGGCCCAGGCCCTGGTCGCGGGCTCTCGCGTGGCCGTGATCTGGAGGTTGCTCGGCTACCTGCGGCCCTACCGCAGGGAGGTGACCATCGGGCTGGCGGCGGCGGGGCTGATCACCCTGGTGAGCCTGATTCCGCCCTACCTCGCCGGATACCTGCTGGACGACGTCGTCCGGCCCGTGCGGGACGGCACGCTGGACCTCTCCCGGGGCACGCTGGCGGCCTGGGTCGCGGTGGGAGCGATGGCGCTGGTCTACGTCGTGCGCCAGGCGGGCGCCCTCGTGCGGCTGCGCATGCTCTCGGTGCTGGGCGAGTGGGTGGCGCGCGATCTGCGCACCGAGCTCTACGAGCACCTGCAGAGGCTGTCCCTGTCCTTCTACATGCGCAAGAAGACCGGAAGCATCATCACGCGCGTGAGCTCGGACACCGATCGGCTGTGGGAATTCCTGGCCTTCGGGGTGGTGGACGTGTCGTTGTCGCTGGTGATGCTGACGGGACTCGGCATCGTGCTGCTGAGCCTGGATTGGAGGCTAGGGCTGGTGATGACCGCGCCGGTTCCGCTCTTCTGCTGGGCCATCTTCCTGCACGGCGAGCGCATCCAGCGCCTCTTCATGCGCGCCTGGCGCAAGTGGTCCGGCGTGACCGACATCCTCTCCGACACGATCCCCGGCATGCGCGTGGTGAAGACCTTCAACCAGGAGGAGCGCGAGACGCGGCGCTTCGACCGGCGCAATGCGAGCGTGACGGAGGAGTACAACCGCATCCACCGCATGTGGACGACGTTCTGGCCGGGGCTGATGCTCGCGGTGCACGGAACCACGGTGGCGGTGTGGGCGTTCGCGCTGCCGCGGCTGCTGGAGGGGCCCGGCGCGGAGCCCAATCTGTCCGCGGGCACCTTCGTCTCGTTCCTGCTCTACACGACCATGTTCATCGGCCCGGTGGAGATCATCGGCCAGATGGCGCGCACCATGAACCGGGCGACGAGTTCGGCGCACCGGGTCTTCGAGGTGCTCGACACCGAGCCGGAGATCGTGGAGCAGCCGCGTCCGGTGCGCCTGGAGCCGCTGGCGGGCCGGGTGTCCTTCGATTCGGTGACGTTCGGGTACGACGGCGTGCGGCAGGTCCTGCGCGGGGTGAGCTTCGACGTGGAGCCCGGCGAGATGATCGGCCTGGTGGGGCCGTCCGGAGGCGGGAAGACGACGGTCGTCAACCTGATCGCGCGCTTCTACGACACCACCGGCGGGACCATCCGCATCGACGGCGTCGACATCAGGTCGCTCGAGATCGGGCACTACCGCCGCCAGATGGGCATGGTGCTCCAGGACCCGTATCTGTTCCACGGCACCGTCGTGGACAACATCCGCTACGGACATCCGGAGGCGGATCTGGAACGGGTGATCGAAGCGGGCCGGGCCGCCAACGCGCACGACTTCATCTGCCGCCTGCCGCACGGCTACGACACCGTGGTGGGAGAACGGGGACAGACCCTCTCCGGCGGCGAGAGACAGCGGGTGTCCATCGCGCGGGCGATCCTGCACGACCCGCGCATCCTCATCCTGGACGAGGCCACCAGCGCGGTGGACACGGAGACGGAACGGAAGATCCAGGAGGCGCTGGACCGGCTGGTGGCCGGGCGCACGGTGTTCGCGATCGCGCACCGCCTTTCCACGCTGCACCGGGCTTCACGTCTCTTCGTGATGAAGGACGGCAGGCTGGCCGAAGCGGGAACGCACGAGGAGCTGCTGGCGCAGCCGGACGGCATCTATCGCCGCCTGCACGAGATGCAGTTGGAGCTGCAGGGTCCACGGCAAGGGGAGGATTGAGACATGCGAAGCGAGGAGGTGACGACGATGACGACGGAGTCCATGACGACGACGGTGACGGAGGGCGAGGTGGTGGGGAGCGGGGGCCCGGCGGTGAAGCTGGAGCGGCGGATCGACGGGCAGCTGTGGGCGCGGACCGGGGGACGTGAAGTCCGGGTGAAGGTGCACCGCTGCTTTCCCTGGTCGGAGCCGGGACGATTCGTGTCGCTGCGCGATGCCGACGACGAGGAGGTCGCCCTGGTGCGCGACGCGGGCGAGCTCGACGCGAACTCGCGCGCGGCCCTCGAGGATGCTCTCGCCGAGGCCGGTTTCGTGCTGGAGGTGACGCGGATCCACGCAGTGGAGGAGGAAGTCGAGATCCGGTCCTGGCAGGTCGAGACGCGTCAGGGGCCCCGCTCCTTTCAGACGCGGCGCGACGACTGGCCGCGCGAGGTGTCGGATTCGGGCTTCCTGATCCGGGACGTCTCCGGCGATCTCTACTACGTGCGCGACACCTCCGCGCTGGACAGCGAGAGCCGGGAATGGCTGTGGGCGTACGTGGAGTAGCGCATGACCGGCGTGGGGCAACCTGCTTACTCAGGTGCGAGGCCGCCAACCTCTCAGCCGGCGAAGAGCGGTGCCGTCTCCTCTCGTGCCGTCTTCTCCGGTGACCCACCCCCCGACCCCCCACCCCCCTGGGTGCGGGTCACCCGGACCACCCGGTCGCCCACCTCCACCTGGGCCAGCTGCGTCCCGCGGGTGGTCCTCCCGGTGACCGGCACGTCCCCCGCCACCACCTGGGTGATGCGGCCGGCGGCCGTCACCAGCATGACCGCGTCCTGGTCGAGGACCTCGATCGCACCGATCAGCCGCCCCTTGCCGCCGCCGGGCGGGGTCATCAGGACGCCCAGGCCGCCGCGCTTGCGGAGCGGGTAGTCGCCGACGTCCGTGCGCCGGCCCCACCCCTGGTCGGACACCGCCAGCACCGTGCCCTCGCGGCGGATCAGGAGCGCGGACACCACCCGGTCGTCGTCGCGCAGCCCGATGCCCTTCACCCCGAAGGCCGCCCTTCCCATCACCGGCACCTGTCCCTCGGCGAAGCGGATCGCGCGGCCATTGCGGGTCGCCAGCATGACGTCGGCGCCGCCCTCGGAGAGCATCACCGTGACGATGCGGTCGCCCGGCCGCACCCGCGAGGCGGCCAGCCCGGCCGCACGGGGGTTCGAGAACTCCGACAGGCGCGTCCGCTTCACCGTGCCGCGCCCGGTGACGAACACCACCTGTCCCTCTGCGGTCAGGCTGTCGACCTGCAGCAGAGCCGTAAACGGATCCGCGCGGCTGCCCTCCGTGAGGCTGTAGAGGGATTGTCCGCGCGACGCCAATCCGCTCTCGGGTACGTCGGCCACACTCAGGAAGTGGACGTGGCCGCCTTCCGTGAACGCGAGAATCCACCCCTGGGTGCGCGCCACGAAGAGGCGCTCCAGGTAGTCGTCCGGGTAGCGCTCCATTCCGGCGAGCAGCTTCCCGCTCGCCAGCCGGCGGCGGTACAGATGCACCGGCATCCGCTTGACGAACCCCTGGTGGCTGACGGTGACCACCGCGTCCTCGTCCGCCTCTGCGGCCACCACGGTCTCCTTCGAAGCGGCCTCCCTGTCCAGAATGGTCGTGCGGCGGGCGTCACCAAACTCGCGCACTCCTTCCTCCAGCTCCTCCAGCATCACCTGCAACTGGCGGTACTCGCTCGACAGGATGCGCTGCAGCCGGCGGATGGTCTTTCGCAGCCGGGCGAGCTCGTCCTCCAGCTTCTGGCGCTCAAGCGAGGTCAGGCGCGCCAGCTGCATGTCCAGAATGGCGCCGGCCTGCCGCTCGGAGAGATCCAGTTCGCCCTCCAGGCGCTCGGCCGCCTGTGCGCGGTCCTCCGAGGAACGGATGATCGCGATCACCTCATCGATGAAATCGAGGGCGCGCAGCATCCCCTCGATGACGTGCGCCCGATCTTCCGCCCTGGCCAGCTCATGCTGCGATCGTCGGCGGATGACCTCCACGCGGTGATCGCGGAACCGCTCCAGCATCTCCTTCAGACTGAACTCGCGCGGCTCGCCCCCGTCCAGCGCCAGCAGGATGGCGCCGAAGGTGGATTGCAGGCTGGTGCGCCGGAGGAGCCGTTTGAGCACCTGGCCGGAGTCGGCCCCCCGCTTCAGCTCGATGACCAGGCGGACGCCGTCGCGGTCGGACTCGTCGCGCAGGTTGGACACCTCGGGGAGCGACCCCTTGCGCGAAAGCCCGGCGATCTGGGCGATGATCTTGGACTTCGAGGTGGCGTAGGGCAGCTCGGTGATGACCAGCTGCTCCCTCCCGCCGCGGATCTTCTCGCGCACCACCCGCGCGCGCATGACGATGCGTCCCCGGCCCGTGCGGTACATCGCCCGGATGCCCTTGCGCCCGACGATGAAGCCACCGGTCGGAAAGTCCGGCCCGGGGATGACCTCCATCAGCTCGTCCAGCGTCGGCTCCTTGTCGTCCGCAAGCATGCGGATCGCCGCCACCAGCTCGCCCAGGTTGTGCGGCGGCACGTTGGTGCTCATCCCCACCGCGATCCCGGCGCTGCCGTTCATCAGCAGGTTGGGGAGCCGCGAGGGCACTACGACCGGCTCCTGCAGGCGGTCGTCGAAGTTGGGCACCCAGTCGACGGTGTCGCGGGCGATGTCGGTCAGCAGGTCGGCGGCCACCCGCGAGAGGCGCGCCTCGGTGTAGCGGTACGCCGCCGCCGGATCCCCGTCGATGGAACCGAAATTGCCCTGACCGTCCACCAGCGGATAGCGCAGCGAGAAGTCCTGCACCATGCGCACCAGGGCGTCGTAGACCGCGCTGTCCCCGTGCGGGTGGTACTTGCCCAGCACGTCCCCGACCACGGTGGCGCTCTTCTTGTAGCTTCGGTCCGGGGCCAGCCCCAGCTCGTGCATGGCGAAGAGGATGCGCCGGTGCACCGGCTTGAGCCCGTCGCGCACATCCGGCAGCGCCCGCTGCACGATGACGCTCATCGAGTAGTCGAGGAACGACTCCCGCATCTCCTCCTCGATGGGACGCGGAAGAATGCGTTCTCTCGACCGGGCTATCTGCATCATGGCTACTCCTCGGCCGGGGACTGCAACGTGGGGCGCTCAGGCTTCGGCGGCCTCCGCGAACGCGGACGAAACCACCCGGAGCGGCAGCGACACCTGATGCTCGCCGTCCAGGTCGACATCGAAGGCGTAGTGGCCCGGGGTCCTGAAGACGATCCCGTCCATGTTCAGGATGTGGGGAATCTTCAGTTGCCCGCCGTCACTCGCCGGACCGGGTCCGAACTTGACCTTGCCGTCCAGGCGCAGGACATCCTCCCCCGACGGCCCGCGCAGGCGAATCCTGATGGTGTGTTCCCCGGCCTGCTCCAGCCCCGCCGCGAAGCGCAGCACCAGGGAGATGAGGCCGTGCTTGGCCGGAAACTGCGTGGAGGTGATCGAATCGAAGATGCCCAGGATGTTCAGCTTGCCGGCGCTGTCCACCGTGGCGGCGTCCGCCAGTAAAGCGAGGTCTACGCGCACGCGTCGGTTCCTCCGGATCCATGGGTGAGCAGCTTCTCGCCGAGTACCAGCCCGGCGACCAGATCGATCGTGACGTGCGCGGCCATCGCGGGCCAGATGCTCCCGGTCAGAATGAACGACGCGGCGAAGGCGAACCCGGCCACCCCGGTCGTCACGATGCCTCGCGCACCCTGGTAGGAATGTAACAACCCGAACGCCACCGAGGTGACCGCCGCCGCCATCCACGGGCCCACCGACATCGCCCCCAGTGCCGACATGGCGTACCCCCGATATGCGATCTCCTCCCCGGTGCCGGCAACGAAGGAAAGGCCCGCGAAGTACGCCCGCTCGCGCCGGGTGCGTGGAAGCAGCCGGGCCAGGAAGGGCGAGTCGCGCAGCCCGGCGGCACGGGCGATCCACGTGAACAGCATCATGATCCCGAGGACCGCCACGGCGATCGCGGCCGTCCACGCCGCGAACGCCAGGGGGTCGATCGGCGCCAACCCCAGCGAGGCCGGTCCCCCGCCGATCCCGCCCACGGTCGCGCTGGCCGCCCCCAGGACGAGGATGAAGATGCCCGAACTCACGTAGACGGGAATCCGCGCCAGATCCTGGTTCTTCCTCGCCAGCGCGAGCTGCGCGACGCCGTTGACGGGAGCGAGGACCAGCAGCACCGCCAGCAGGATGTGGTCTACGAAGTGCACGCCGCCGCCCTCATGCGCCGCTGTCCGATTTCTTCCACGCGCTCGAGGGTGGCGCGCACGTCCTCCCAGGTGCTCCGGTAGTTGAGGATGCAAAGGCGCAGCGAGTAGTCACCCTGAAGCCGCGTCGAGGAGATCATCGCAAAACCGCTCTTCACGATCTCGTTCTGGATCTCGCGGTTGAGCGAATCCAGCGCCGGCGGATCCATGCCCGGCGGTCGAAAGCGGTAGCAGACCACGCCCAGGCTGGCCGGGCTGAGCAGCTCCAGGCGCGCGCTTCCCCGGATGTAGGCCTCCGCCCTGCGCGCCAGCTCGAGCGCCCGTCCGATCACGACGCGGAACTCATCCAGCCCGAGGATCTGGACCGACATCCATACCCGCAGCGCCCGGAAGGAGCGGCTCAGCTGAAGTCCGCGGTCGGCGAAGTTCACGTGCTCCAGGCTCATGTCCGTGTCCTGCAGGTACTCGGGCATGATGCGGAAGGCATCGCGCAGCACCGCCGCGTCGCGCACCAGCAGGCACCCCGTCTCATAGGGCTGGAAGAGCCACTTGTGCGGATCCAGAACCACGCTGTCGGCACGCTCGATGCCCTTGAGGCTCCGTCGCGCGCCTTCGTCGAGGACGGCGAAGCCGCCGTAGGCCCCGTCGATGTGGAACCAGAGCTTCTCGCGCTCGCACAGGTCGGCGATGGCGTCCAGCGGATCGATGGCGCCCGTGTTGGTGGCCCCCGCGTTGGCGGACACCATGAAGGGCGTCCTGCCCTCGCCGCGGTCGCGGCGGACCATCCGCGCCAGCGCCTCCACATCGAGCCGATAGCGGTCGTCGGTCGGCACGTGGCGCAGGTTGTCCGCCCGGAAGCCGCAGATGCGCGCGGCCCTGTGCACGGATGCGTGACACTGATCGCTCTCGTACAGGATCAGCCGCTCGCCGTTGCCCGCCGCGTGGCGCGCGGCCACCATGGCGTTCAGGGTCGCGGCCGAGCCCCCGCTGGTGAACACGCCCCCCGCGGTCTCCGGCAGGCCCAGCCATTCGCGGAACCAGTCGAGCACCACCAGCTCCACCTGGCTGGGACCCGCCGATTCCAGCCAGGTGCCCTGAAAGATGTTGAAACCGCCCGTGAGCATATGGGCCAGAAAGCTCGGCCAGGTGGGCGAGGAGGGAATGAAGGCGAAGAAGCGGGGATGGTCGATGCGGCCCGCGTAGGGCAGGACATCGCGCACGACGCGTTCGATCACTTCGTCCGGATCGCGGCCGGTCTCGGGGGCGGCTTCGCGGAGACGGGCCTCCGTGTACGTTCGGTCGGCGGTGCCCCAGGCGCGGTCTTCGCGGAGGCCGATCCAGCGGTCCACCACCCGGTCCACCATCTCGTGCCCGAGGCGGCGCATCAGGTCGGCATCCAGTTGCAGCGCGTCCGCTCCCGCGCGCGTATGTTCGGGTCCGGGCCCGGTCACCTCTCCTCCTTCCGGCATTGACGGGCAGATACCGGGTTTCCAGTTTGTTTCTCCATCGCCCCGGGACCCTCGCCGGGCCACGGCGGAATACTCCAACCTCCCAAGGTAGCATGGCCGCGAGCGGTGTACGGAAAACCCCGGTCTTCAGAGTGATCGACGCCCTGGACGCGCCCCATGGCGGCCGCATCCTGCGGCTCCAGCTTCAGGACGGCCCGCCGCCGCGTGTGCGTGACCTCAAGGGCTCCCGGCTCACCGCCACGGCTCCCGACGGCTCCCGGCGCAGCGTCACCGTGACGGGATTCGCGGCGTTCGGAGGGAGGGTCAGCAACCGCCGCCTCGCCGAAACGGGTCGCGTCGACGTCCACGTGCGGGAAGACGCCTCCAATGCCGAGCCGGTGTCGATCAGGTGGCTGCTCACGCCGTCGTGAGGACGGATCGCCACCATCGCTCTCCACAACCGGAGCCGTCTACCTGCCCTCCACATCGAGGAGCGTCGAGTTCTTCTTGAGTGTCCAGAGCACGACATACACCACCGTTCCGGCTCCGAAGTAGATCACCCAGAAGGGCGCCAGATCGAGGCCGTCTCCCGCGCCCAGCGTCTCTGCCACTTCCAGCGCGGTCGTCGCCGCCACCCAGGCATAGAAGGCGGCGTGGTCCCGCCCGAGCGCGACGAGCAGCGAGAACGGCAGCCGGTACGGCCGCCAGAGCCGCGGAGCCGGAAGCAGCGCGGGCGTGCGGGCCGCCCAGCGGGTGAACGCGGAGCCGAAACGCTCCTGCAGGAAGCGCTCTTCGGCAAACATGATGCGCTCGCTGTAGATCCAGAACACGAGAATGGTGACCGCCACGGCGGCAGGACTGCCCGTGGTCGTGGCCACGCCGGCCCAGATCAGGAGGTTTCCCAGGTAGAGGGGATGTCGCACCACTGAATACATCCCCTCGGTGCTCAGCGAGGCGGCTTCGAGCTTGCGGGTTCCCCGGCCGGAAGTCCCCGCCGGCGCATGGCCCACGGTCCAGGCACGCAGCACCAGCCCCGTCACCGCCACCAGCATTCCCGCCAGCTCCCAGCCGTCCGGTTGGCCGGCAGTGCCGGGAGGCAGGGCGAAGCTGAGGGCGGCCAGGGCAGCCAGGACGAGCAACGGCAGGTAGCTGCGCCAGCGAAAGAGCCAGTGGCCCGCGCGGGTCCACTCCTCAACCAGCCCCGCGTCGGGAGATTCGCGGCGCCGCGCGCCCGTGTGCGGAGCCCGCGGGTCGCGGGCCGGCATCAGCGCAAGCCGGGCGGGTTGTTCTCGAAGGCACTCCGGAACCAGGTACGGTACGCCTCCTGCGCCCCGGCACTCTCGTCCAGCCAGGCGTCCCTCTCCATGGCGAACTCCTCCGCGCGCGCGGTCAGCAGATAGGCGTCCAGATAGCCGTTCTCGCTGGAGAAGAGCAGTTCATCCAGGGGCACATAGGGAGCCCAGCCATACAGCGAACGCCCGTAGAACCAGACGTCCGCGGTGCGGGCCACGATCGCCCGTTCGAGCTCGTACCCATCGAGCCCGACCGCGTCCGGGAGCCACTCCTCCAGCCGGTCCATCCGGTGCATGAGGTGCAGGTGCGCATATACCAGGTACACGGGCCGCGCATCGGCGATGGCTCCGTCCAGGCCGCTGCGGGCCGTGTCACCTTCCATGACGAAGTTCTCCCAGGGCATGACGGGGCCGTCGTGGAAGTCGGTGATAATGAGAAAGGTGGGATCCTCCCGGATGTTGTCCAACTGCGGGCGAAGCCAGATGTCGATGGAGTCCATGCGGGCCGGATTGGGAGCGACACGCGCTCCCGAGAGAGTGATCAGGCCGCGGGAGGGGGGCAGGGCCGACGAGGCCGAGCAGGCTGCAAGGAGCACCATGGCGAGCGCCGCCCCGAGCGCGCCGCGATGTGATGTGGAAAACTTCTCCATGAGTCTCGTCTGTACGGGAAGTGTGGCTGCGGGAGGGTTGTCTGGATGCGTACCCGCGAGCCGCCGGTATGCTTCAGAGAACGGGCGGAGAACCTGCCCCCGCCCACTTGATGTGTTCGAACGCCGTGCGGCAGCGGTCGCACCAGTAGGTCGCCACCGAGAGCTGGCTGCCGAACGGATTGACCAGGCGGGTCTCCGTGCGGTCGCAGAAGGGGCACCGGGGGGACGCCGGAAGACCGGACCTGGTGCCGGCCGTGACCTCGTCGGCGCTCATTCGACGAACAACGCCCGGTTGCGGTCTCCCCGCGCGCGCTCGACCGCGTCTCCGGCGGGCTCTCCGGCGGGTCGGCGGCGGCTGGCGATCCAGTCGGCGGGGAGCGGCGGATCGGTGGCCGGGGTCATGCCCAGCACCGAGAGGGGCTCCGCCAGCCTCCGGGCCAGCCTGGCGCGCGCGTCGGCGGGCCGGGCCGTCACTCCCGCCCCGGCGAGCAGTTCGGCTTCGTCGTCGCCGGGCAGCAGGCACGTGATCGCGGGGCCCAGCATGGACGCGGCCGCGGCGGCCAGCCGTTCCCGTCCCTCCTCCGCTCCTTCGCCGATGCGGCGCATCCAGGCTTGTCCGAAATCCCGGTGGAACGCCTCCTCCGCGAGCATCTTGGGGACGCGCCGGCGGGCCGCGCCAAAGGTGCCCGTCGCGAATCCCTCCAGCGCCAGCGAGAGGGTCCCGTCCAAGACCACGATCCCGGCCACGACCGCGGCCCAGTCGGCAAAGGGCTCGTCCAGGCAGGAGGCCGAGCAATATTCGGCGGCCGGGCGGGAATGCTCGACCTCCACGGGGTCGACGTCGAAGTCCTTGAGCATGGCGTACAGGAGGCGCGCGTGGCCCCACTCGTCCTGCGACATGGAGGCGGTCGCGATGCCGCTCTCGATGGAAGGGGCACCCAGCAGCCAGTCGCTGTAGCGGATGCCGAGCATGCGCTTGGTGTCGGCGAGCGACAGGATGAGTCTCGGGAGCGCTTCCCGGACTTCGGGGGAGAACTTCCGAGCGTTCACCGCACTTCCCCGGCGCGGCGCCCGAGCCGGCCGGTCGCGCGCCCCGCGTAGGGGCCGTCGATCCGGTTCACCGGGATGATGTGGGAGCGCCGCACGACGCACATCTCGAACCAGTTTTCCTCGTCGTAGGTCTTCCAGGCGTAGACGCGCGCCAGGGCGTCGTCGGTCGCGTCGACATATCCTATGTGGCGCAGGGGCTCGGCTCTCCGCTTGCGCGCGAAGACATCGTAGACGGCTTCCTCCATCGTGCTCTCCGCCGGCGCCCTCAGGCGCTCACCCCCGCGCCCCGGAGCGCGCGCCGTCCCGCCGGGCTGATGCGCGAGCTCGTCCAGGGCGGATCCCATACCTGTTCGATCTCCACCGCCGCGATCCAGGGCTCGGCGAGCAGCCGGTCGCGCACGTCCTCTTCGATGAACTCCATGCACGGACACGCAGTGGCGGTAAAGGTCAGGCGAACTTCAACACGCTCGCCGTCCACCCGCACCCCGTAGACCAGCCCCAGGTCGGTCACGCTCACGGGAAGCTCGGGGTCGAGCACCTCGCCGAGCGCGCGCCACGCCGCCGCTTCCGGGTCATCGGGACGCTCCGGAAGAGGCTCGGACCACAGGTCGCGCCCGCCGCTCATGTGCGAGGCCACATGCAGCGGCAGCCCGACGCTCAGTTCAGCCACGAGCTCACCTGGCCGCGCGACCGCCGGATCGACTCGACGTAGATCTCGTTCATCGGGCCGCGCCCCTTCCAGCGCTCGAAGACCTGCCTCCAGGTGATCCTGCCCTCCTCGAAGAGCCAGCGCTTCTCGCTCGCGTCGTACTGGCAGGGGAAGGGATAGTCGAGCACGTACGACTGCGACGCCTCGTCGAAATGCGCCGGGACGTCGAGGCCCAGCCGCTCGCACAGGGGCACCGTGGACGACATCCACAACTGTCGCAGCTGGTCGTTGGTGAGCCCCTTGAGCTTGTACTCGAGCTGGCCGCTGTGGCGCTTGCGGTCGTCGGGCAGGCCGAACCACTCCACGGTCATCGGAAACATCCAGTCGACCGACCGCTGCAGAATCTCCTTCGCCGCGCCTCCGGCCCGGGCCAGGCGCCGCATCCACACCTCCCCGTGCCGCAGGTGGAAGGTCTCCTCCATGTCCACCTTCACCAGCGCCCGCTTGAGCGGCCCGTAGGAGGTGTTGCGGTGCACGTCCGAAAGCAGGCAGATGCCGGCGCGGTCGAAGAAGCCGTTGGCCACCACCAGGTCCGCCCAGTTGTCGAGCGGCTGATCGAAGCCGTAGGGATGCTTGAACTCGTGGGGCTCGCGCTCGTAGACCAGCTTCTGCTTCGAGATGCCCATGTCCTCAAGCAGGCGATAGGCGATGTTGGCGTGCGCCAGCTCGTCCTGGATGATGGCGTGCGCGCTCACCTGCGTGTTGGCGGAGGGCGCGTGGCGGGCGGCCATCCAGTAGGACGGCGCACTCATCAGTTCGGTGTCGGCCTGGACGGTGAGCTGGACCGCGAGCGCCTTCCTGTAGCCCTCGGTCATCTCCTCGGGAGATTCCACGATGTAGCCCTTCTGCACGCGGGCCTTGATTTCTTCTTCAGTAAAGGGCACGGCTAGCCGTCCTTTCCGAGGTCATCGGCGTCTGCGATCCCGTCCGCGACCCTGCCCGAGCGAACCTCGCCTCCGCCCGTGGTCTTCGTCAGAGTCCCAGCGAGGAGCGGATGAGGGGGCTGATGCGCTCCGGGGTCCAGGGAGGATCGAAGGTCAGCTGCACCTCGGCGTTCTCGACGCCCTCCACGCCCGCTACCGCGGCGCGCGCATCCTCCACGATCTGTGGCGCGGCGGGGCACATCGGCGTGGTGAGCGAGATGCGCACCTGGACGTTCGCGTCCTCGATCTCGATGTCGTACACCAGCCCGAGCACCACCAGATCCAGGTGCAGCTCGGGATCCTTCACCGTGCGCAGGGCCTTGCGAACCGCTTTCTCGCTGATTTTCATGTGCTGAAACTTGCTTGGCGCGAGAGGGCCTGTCCATACTTTCGCAATTCGCCGGCTGCGAACGCGGACGCGCCCATGGCCGGCCTGTCGAACCCTTCGCCGGATTCCCGAAGATGAAACGTCGCGACTTCGTCAAGACCGCCGCCGCCGCGGGCGTGGCCGGCGCCGTGCCGCGCACCCTGGATGGGGCGCCCGTGGTGTACACCCCGCAGTCGGTCTCCCCCGTGGTGATCTCCGACACCAGCGGCATCCGCTTCACCAACGGCGGCCCCGAGAGCGCGGTCGAGCGGGCGTTCCGGGGAATCGTGGAGGGCGAGGACGTGCTGGACGCGCTTATCGCAGGCGTGAACATCCCCGAACTCGACCCCACCGAGACCGGGATCGGCTACGGCGGCCTGCCCAACGCGAACGGGGTGGTGCAGCTCGACGCCTGCTGCATGCACGGGCCGAAGAAGCAGGCCGGGGGCGTGGCCGGGCTCGAGGGGGTGCGCACACCGTCGCTGGTGGCCAAGGCGGTCATGGAGCACACCGACCACCACCTGCTGGTGGGCGCGGGCGCGCAGGAATTCGCCCGCATGATGGGCTTCGAGATCGAGGAAGACCTGAACACCGACCGCTCCCGCGAGCTGTGGCTGGAATGGAAGCGGCGCATCGACCCCGGCCACTTCCCCGATCCGCGCAGGGGCCGCCCGGGCGGCGCGGGTCTTGAAGCCGCGGGAGCAGCGGCGGACGCGGCCGGCCCGGAGGAACTCGCGCGCGCCCGGGCTGCCCTGCGAGACCGCCACTACGCCGGCTACCAGGCCGGACTGGACATGGTGCGCGAGGGGCTCATCGACGAGAACAGCTTCTGGGGCACCATCAACTGCGACGGCATCGGCCCCGGCGGGGACATCTGCGGGGTGACCACCACCAGCGGGCTGTCGTGGAAAATCCCCGGGAGAGCCGGTGACTCCCCCATCCTGGGCGCCGGACTCTATGTGGACGGCGACATCGGTGCCGCGGGCTCCACCGGCCGCGGCGAGGCCAACCTGTTCAACCTCTGCTCCTTCCTCATCGTGGAGAAGATGCGTGAGGGCATGCATCCGCTGGACGCGGGGATGGCGGCGCTCGAGCGCATCCGCGCGAACACCATCGAGGAGCGCCTCCTCAACTCGCGCGGCGAACCCGCCTTCAACGTGCGCTTTTTCGCGCTCAACAAGAGGGGGGAGTACGCGGGCGTGTCGATGTATGCATCCGGCCAGGTCACGTACGCGGTATGCGATGAGAACGGTGCGCGCGAGCTGCCGCTGGAGGGGCTGCTGGAGGGCTCGCCCGCCGATTGACGGTCTGATTCCGGGGTCCGCCCGAAGTATGTAACCCGCTATTGGTTTTCACGCACCAGGTTACCCAGATGACAGATCCGACGGCATCACCCCACGGCGGCGGAGCGCCCGGGCCGCGTGGCCCGGATGTCTGGTACGGATCCGAAATGAGCGGCTCGGGCGGCTGGATTCGTCACCTCACCGAAGGAGAGATCCGCGAGATCCACCTGGCGGTCGGCAGGATCGAACGCAAGGGCATCGACGTCGCCGGGATCACACGCGACGACTTCCCCCTGCCCGGACTGGAGGCGGAACTCGCGGGCATCCGCGAGGAGCTGTTGCGCGGGCGCGGCTTCGTGCTGATGCGGGGCCTGCCGGTGGAGGGCCGGTCGATGAGGCAGATCGCGACCGCCTTCTGGGGGGTCGGCACGCACCTCGGCGAAGCCATCTCGCAGAATGCCAAGGGGCATCTGCTCGGCCACGTGAAGGACATCGGCCACGACCCCCACAACCCCGAACACCGGCTGTACGCCACCCGCGCGCGCCATCGCTTCCACACCGACTCCTGCGACCTTGTCGGGCTCTTCTGCGTGCGGCCCGCGAAGAAGGGCGGGCTGAGCAGCATCTCCAGTTCCGCCACGATCTACAGCGAGATGCGCGGGCAGCGGCCCGACCTGGCCGAGCTGTTGTCGCGCCCGATCCATATCGACCGCAAGGGGGAGATTCCCGAGGGGAAACTCCCGTACTACCGGATGCCGGTATTCAACCATCACGCCGGTTGTATTACGACGTATTACGCCCGCGACTTCTTCGACGGCGCCCAGCGCCACGAGGGGGTGCCGCCGGTGTCGCGCGAGCAGACCGAGGCCATGGACCTGTTCGAGGATCTGGCGGCACGGCCGGACATCCGCCTCGACATGGAACTCCGGCCCGGCGACATGCAGTTCGTGCACAACCACCAGATCGTCCACTCGCGCACCGGATACGAAGACCATCCCGAGCCCGAGCGCAAGCGGCACCTGCTGCGGCTGTGGCTGTCGGCGAGCGACGGGCGTGAGCTTCCGCCCGCCTACGCGGAGCGCTACGGGAACATCGCCCTCGGCACGAAACGCGGCGGGATCATGGTCCCCGGGACCAGGCCCTACGCGCCGCTGGAGGCGGAGGGCTGAGGGATCAGAGAGGGCTCAGCGGCCGGTCAGGGCCCGAGCGCTCCCAGCGGGATCACGCTAACCCCGTCCGACCGGACGTAGCCGTACCCGCGCTCGACGATCACGCCCAGGACGGCGGGCTCTCCGCAGCGACTCGTATCGACGCGGCCGGCAAACTTCAGGAGTGAGCGCGCCGCTTCGTCGATCCGGCTGAGGCCGAGCTTGATCTCGAAGGCCGCCCAGCGGCCGGGTCCGGCCTCCACGATCGCGTCCACCTCGAGACCGGCGTCGTCACGGTAGTGGTACACCCTCGCGCCCATCGCCTGAGCGTATACGCGCAGGTCCCGGACCACCAGCGACTCGAATAGCAGGCCCAGCCAGGCGAAATCGCGGAGCAGGTGCTCGGGTCCTGCGTCGAGCGCCGCTGCGGCGATGGACGGATCCACGAAGTGGCGTTTCGGGGAAACCTGCAACCGGCTACGGGACCGCATATGAGTTTGCCACGCCGGCTGGTTTTCCACGACCATGAGGCGAGCCAGGCTGGCCAGGTATGCGCTGGCCGTGTGGCCCGTCATCGGGGCGAGATCCGGTCCGGAGACATCGCGCGCTACGGTTGCCAGCGATGCAAGGGTTGCGACGTTGCGAGCCAGCGACTGCAGGAATCGATGGACTCGTTCCGGGTCTCGCCGCACGCCATCGACACGCTGAAGATCGGTGCGGCAGATGTCGTCGACGTAGCTTCGGTTCACGCGGATGGCCTCTTCCGGGGAAGAGTCGAGATGCCCCGGCCAGCCCCCGACGCAGATCAGCTCAGCGAGGTCGTGAACCGAAAGGTCGGTCGAAGGGCTCGTCACAGGCTGGCCCGCAAGCATGGCGGAAAGGGATACCTGGCCGGTGCCCTTCCCGAGCTCGAAGAGAGACATGGGGCGCAGGCGCATGCGCACGATCCGACCGGCACCCGTGTGCCGCGTGATGTCGTCTGGTGGAACGGCCGATCCTGTGAGGATGAAATGGCCCTTGCCGGGACGCTCGTCCACAACGCGGCGCACATGGTTCCAGATGACCGGGGCGGTCTGCCATTCATCGATCAGGCGTGGAGCCGCGCCTTCAAGTACGAGCCGCGGATTGACCGCGATCATGTCCCGGGCCACCTGATCGACATCGAGGAAGACTTCGCTCGCGGCCATCTGATGGGCGGTAGCCGTCTTCCCGCAGGCGCGCGGACCTTCGATGAGAACCGCTCCAGACGCAGCCAGGCATTGCCTCAGTTCGTCGTCGGCAACACGAGGAGTGTAGTGCGCGGTCATGTTGCGCGCCCCTCCAGGCACGAGAGCTGTAACTCGCTGTGATGAAGGAGACTAACATGTGGCAGACATATTTTCAACGATTTTGCAGACATATTTTTGACGACATGAGAGACGACTTATCGATGTCATCAGGAACAGGATTTCGACGAAATCAGCGCTCCGGCGGCGTCAGGTACCGTACCACGTTGCCCTCGCGGTCCACGACCATAAGCGGCATCAGCAGGATTTCCCTGCCGAAGTCGATCGCGTTCCGGCGGGGCCTCGCCCCCGCTTCGACCCCCGCCGCCGCCTTCGCCGCGTATTGCGGGGGTGGCAGCATATACTCATCCGCCACGCTGTAGTCGACCTCCGGGTACCCGATGTCCACGAACGACGCGAGGCTGACCACGCTCATCGGGTTGGGGCCGCGGTCGGGGAAGGGGGTCATCAGTTCGGAACGGAAGACCAGCTCGCGCCAGTGGCCATTCCACACGCCCACGCCGCCCTGGTGTTGCACCGGCACGAGATCGCTGTCCGTGTAGTTGTTGCCGCGGATCTCGTCGAAGGCCGCCTTCGCCGCCTCGCCGGTGAAGTGCGTGTTCGCGCTTCGGTCGGCCCGGGCCGAGTCCTGAAGGAGCCCCAGGTGCGACCACAGGGTTCCGAACCCGATCACATGCGCCATCTCATGGACGATGGTTTCGCCCAGTTGGCCGTTGGCTTCCATGCTGTCCAGATCGGCGATGTCGAAAAACATCACCCCGACCGCGGGCAGCGAGTTGCCCTCGCGGATCTGACAGGGCCCCGCGCCTCCGAAGACGCCCGAGCGGCCGTCGATTTCCTTGATTTCGACGTAGATCAGCAGGTCGTCGACCACCCGGTCACCGGGGACATCCCCGGACATGTCGTTGCTCGCGAGGCACTGGGCGAGGGCGGACCGGCGCTGCGTGCTCCAGGAGAGGTTGCCGGTGATCGCGCTCTCCCAGAACCGTTCGGCCTCCTCGAAGGCCTCGCGCTGCGAGACGGTGAGCAGCGACGCGGTGACGTGCTCGATCTCGATGTCGTAGACGGCCGGCGTCGCTTCCGCGGTGAAGGTTGCCGTGGCCGTGGTGCCGTCCGCGTTGGTCACGCTCGCGGTAAGCGTATAGGTCGTCCCGGGAGCCCTGCCGAGGATCCATCTGTCGACCGCCGCAAACCCGGCCGAGTCGGTCGTGGCTTCCTCCGGGGCGACGCGGCTGTCGCCGCTTGCGGCGAAGGTGACCGTGGTTTCCGCCACCGGGTTGCCGTCTTCATCTTCTGTCCGCACACGGGGCGCGATGCGCACCGGCAGCGCGATTTCCGTACGCTGCCCGTCGCCCTCGACGGGTACGAGTTCGGCGACCGGCGCGGCCAGGGCGGTAGCACGGAAGATCACCCGGTTCACCCCGGGGGCAGTCGCGCGCAATTCCTGCGGCCCGGGATCACCCATCGTCCATGGGCCCGGGGAGGCGATCCCGTCGGCGTCGGTCACGGCGCTGGACGAGGGCACCGAGCCACCCCCGGCCGTGACCTCGAAGGTGACGGTGACCCCGCTCAGCCCGGCGCCCGACCGGGAGACCACCCGCACTCGCACGGGTTCCCCGGTTTCTCGTCGTGTCCGGGCCACCTGCCCGTCGCCGGAATGAATGAGCAGGGCGTGAGGTGGTTCGGCCATGGCGGTAAACACCGCATTGGGACCCTCGGCCACGGACGCGACCACCGACTGCCGGCCGGCGGCGTCACCCAGCGTCCACGAAGTCCGAGCCTCGCCCGCCGGGTCGGTCGTCGCCGCCGCGGGAGTGACCGAGCCGCTCCCCTCGGCAGGTGAAAAGGATACCGCCATGCCCGCCACCGGACTCTCGCCCGCATCCAGGAGGCGGCCGACCAGCGGCTCGACCAGTGGTGCTCCCGGACTGCCCGTCTGCGCATCGCCGCCAACGCGCAGGAGGGTGGTGGGCGTTTGGCCGACCGTCACGGAGGCTATGCCGCTGACTCCCTCGAAGACGGCCCTGAGCGTGCCGGTTCCGTTGGAAAGCGCCGTGACCACTCCGGAGGAACTCACGTTCAGCACATCCGGCGCGTTCGTCGTCCAGGATACCGTCCCGTCGATGACGTTGCCGTCCTGATCCAGGATGGCCGCGGTGAACGCCCTGGACTCGCCCAGGAAGGTGAATGTGGCCGACCCGGGAGACACCACGATGGACGCCGGGCTCGGCGGGTCGAACTCCAGTGCACACCCCGCCACCACAACCGTCAGCCCCAGACGGACTGCTGCGCCGAGCGATGAGCGTGTCATGGCGTTGCCTTGTCAGCCGGCGCGATGCCGCAGGTCCGGTTCAAGCCACTCCGACGCGGTCATCCTGCGCCGGAGCGGCCGGACTTCAGAGCATGTCCAGGAAATCACGCGAACGAATGACCCTCACGTTCCGGTAGGGAGAGCTTGCAAGCAGCGCCTTGTCGCTGCTCACCACGTACGTGACCCCGGCGGCCACCGCACACGCGAGGAACTTGTCGTCGTCGCCGTCCTCGCACACGGGTTCGGGCAAGGGGGGCGCCGACACCAGCGTCGCGTCGGCGGCGATCCTCTCCAGCACGCGCTCCAGGTCCGCGCCAGGGAACCGCGCCGACAGCCGTTCGCCGACCCGAACGTATTCCCGAACGATCTCGGGGGACACCACCACCTCGAATTGTCCCGCCTGCCACGCCGCGAGCACGTCGCGGGGCGGCCCGCCGAAGAACACACCGGGCAGAAAGACGCTGGTATCGACGACGACCCTCACGCCGCCGCTCCGGTTGTCGCCAAACCGCTCATGACGGACTTTTGGGGAACGGACGCCATCCCGTCAACCCGGAACCCCGGACATCCCATGGTCAGCCATCCCGATTCCGTCGATCAGTCCGATCGCATCGTACCCGTCAACCTTCGCCAGAGCGGCCGTACCCCCGTGGAGCTGCTCATTTCCACCCGGGTGCGAAAGTCGCCGTACTGGCACCTGTCCCACGATGCGGGCTGTTGGCGCGCGACCATCTACAACCGCATCTACCATCCGCGCGGCTACGTGCGGCCCGAGGACGGCGGCGCGGCGGCGGAGCACGAGGCGCTCACGAAGCACGTCACGATGTGGAATGTCGCCGTCGAGAGGCAGATCCGGGTGAAGGGGCCGGATGCCGAGCGGTTCACCGACTACGTCATCACGCGCGACGCCACCCGCATCGAGCCGATGCACGGCAAGTACGTCATCCTCTGCAACGAGCGGGGCGGCATCCTCAACGACCCGGTGCTGCTGCGCCTGTCCGGGGACGAGTTCTGGTTCTCGCTGGCCGACTCCGACCTGCTGTTCTGGCTGCA
>JAJEBS010000161.1 GCA_022822425.1 Gemmatimonadota bacterium
GCCGGGTCGGATGTGAGTCCGGTCGGTCGCCTGTCGCAGCGCACCGACGACCGAGATCCCCCAGCGCATCGTGGACGTGGCGGCGCAGGAGTGGGGCTTCTTCGGGTTCCCGGTCACGGACGAGACGGCGCCGCGCGACCGCGCTTCGACCCGGGGCCGACGCTGGTGGTGGCGTCCCATGAATCCCGAGGAAGGCGCCCGCGTGGCTTCGACGATCGGGGGCTACTGGGCGGCCACGCCGCAGGGCGCGTGGATGCTGGATCGCCAGAACGCGCGGTGGAACCGGCCCGAGGGATTGATGTCCCGCTGGCGGGATCCGTGGTCGGCGGCATTCATCTCGTGGGTGATGTGCGAAGGCGGCCTGGGGGACTCCGACCAGTTCCAGCGCGCCATCGCCCACCACATCTACGTGGATCAGGCGATTCGCGCCCGTGACAGCGACTCCGCCTCGGCCGCCTTCCGCGCCCACGACATCGGCGAGACCGCCGTCGCCCCGGGGGATCTGCTCTGCAGCAGCCGTCGGAACGCCTATGCCTCCATCGCCCAGCGGAGACGGCACCTCGGGGTCAGCGCCCGGATGCACTGCGACATCGTGGTCCGGCTGGAGCCCCAGCGGAGCCGCCTCCTGGCCATCGGCGGCAACGTGCGGGGAACGGTCCGGCTGAAGGTGCTGCCCGCGTACACCCGGGAGGGACGTCTCACGCCAGCCGGGCGCGCGTTCGCCCACCTGAAGCTGCAGGCGGACCCGATCGCCGACGACGCTCTCCTCGAGAGCCCCACGCTCCAGGCCCTCGAGAACGCCGCCGGGATCGAGCTGCCGCCAGCGCTCGGCATCCGGTCGGCGACCGCCCCGCCCGCCGGACCGCGCCCCTGAGCCGAATCGCGTACGGGGATCAGGCGCTACCGGCCGGCCGGATTCGACTACGAATCGGGCGGGAACCACCGGCGAAGCGTGTCCCTGAGCTCCACGAACGCCGGATCCACGCAGCCGCGCAGCGTCATACGTCGAGCGAGCTGCAGGAAGTCCTGCTCGTTCCACGTCCCGCGCCGAGTCGGCGCGGCGCGGAGCGCCCTCTTCAGCGCTCGCTTTGGATCGGGTGGCTTCGGCGCGTCTGCCGGCCAGAGGCAGGCTCGCCTCAGATAGCGGCGGAGCCGAGTGTAGCTGCGCCAGCCGAGCGCACGGGCGACATGTGGTGATCCATTCCAGAGCCACGCCTCAACCTCCGGGTCGATGACGATCGCCTTGCAACACTCCGGCTTCCACCCGCTCAGCACCAGCTTCCGCTCGACGGTTTGCTGGATCACCTCACGTGCATCGTCGCTGCCGCACCCATGTCGGTCGAAGATCACAAGAGCGCGGCGGTGCTCGCCTCGTTGGGGACGGAGAAGTTCAGCCGCCCCATCGCGACAGCCGGAGTCGCGCATGGGATGCCGCACCACGAGAAAGGACACACCTCGGATGCCGAGCGAGCCACGCTCGAGAAGCCCTTGCACTGTTTTCTCGATGTCCGCGCAGGGAACCAGCACGACGAGATCAGCCACACGCTGCTCCGAAGTCAGTCGAACGGAAGCGTCGAGAAGAGGAGACGGACGTCAGGCTCATCGTCCGCGTCGCGAAAGATGGGATGGTCCGTTCCGCGAATGATCTCGGTCGCCCCTTCGGCGTCGCGGCGGAAACACAGGATCTCCTCCGGGGATGCCAGCCGCACGAGCTCGGTGGAGTGGGTCGCCGCGATGACCTGCGACGAGCCGGGGCACGCTAGCGAGGAATACACCGCATCCAGCACGAACGGATGGAATCCGTTTTCCGGCTCCTCGAGGAGGTAGAGGCTGGAGGACGGCAGGAAAGGGAGCAGGCTGAGCAAAAGGAACCGAAGTGTTCCTTCCGACACGACCCATGACGGCGCCCGCAGCCCGTTCGCATACTCCACCAGCAGATAAGCCGTCCGCTCGTCTTCGCGCTCGTTGACTTCGACGGCCCGCACATCGGGCAGAGTGCTGCGAACGAGATCCATCCACTCCGAAAACTCGTCGGGATGACTCGCTTGGAGCTTCTGAACCATCCACGGCAGGTTGGAGCTGTCCATGACGAGTGCGCCTGGACGGGCAAGAGTGGAGCTCGGTGCGCGGATCTGATCGGATTCCACCTGAACGAGATGCAAACCGTTCAGGAACACATCGTGTACGGCGTCACGCTGGCCCTGGAGCCGAATTATATCCAAAACACGCCCCACATTAGCGGCAGTCAGGCCGTCCTGCTGGAGCCGCTGGAGGTTCTGCCATTCCTCCGTGAAGAGAGCATGCTTCCAGTCCATGAGAGAGAGATCCCGATCCACGGAGGAGGCGAACAGGAGGACGGGATCTCCCGAACTCTCAGCGGACAGTTCGTGCCGTGTTCTCGCACCGTGACCGGTGCCTCGCGGGTGTTCCCGGCGCGGAAGGCAGACAGAACTCCCTGACTCCCGCCCCGCTCGCGCCTTCTGAGCCGCGACGCTCAACAACAGGCCTCGCTCCTCGACAATGCCGATGCCCCGCTCACGTTCGGCCACGACGAGCTCATGGCGATAGCGCCAGGGACCGTCGCAGTTCCGAGTCTTGACCCACTCGGAGAAACCCCTCCCCTCTGGGGCATCCATCTCTACCGCCAACTCGAATCGAAGATCGTGAGAGGGACGGCCCCAGACGAGATCCTGAAGGTTCTGGGTTCGCTTGCTCACCGCCTGCTTCAGGCCATCACGTACCACATCGCTCAGAAACGAAACTGCGTCGAAGAGCGTGCTTTTACCCGAGGCGTTTGGACCGACGGCCAACTGGAACCGGTCCAGCTCGACATCCACATGCCGAAGGCAGCGGTAGTTCCGCGCCTCGATCCGACGGATCATGGGGAATCGACTCTCAGGTCAGCGGAGATCTCCGCGAGCCGCTCGTTGACCCGACGAAGAAGCTCATCGTCCAGCGTCCCTCCCGGTTCCGGACGGACCCGAAAGCGAAAGTCGTGGCCGGCTGTCAGCGTCAGAAGATCGGATGTCAGGTCTCCGAGGTTCTGAACTTCATGCATCTCCAGAAGAGCGCCTCGACCGTTCCCTGGAACTGGATCCGGATCCGGCACCGGCTCAGGCTCAGGCTTCGACTCCGGGCGCTTCAAGCGGAGCTGTCCGGCGGCGTGGTAGGGGCACCCCACCTCGCCATCTGCGATCTCCAGCCATCGCGTGTCCACGGCGCGCCGGATGCTCTCCCGCACGAGGCCCCATGGCACGGGCTTCCCGCGGGCCTGCGACAACGCCTGCGCGAGAGTGAAACCGTTCGTCGCGCCGTCAGTCCACCCGGCCGGCAGGGCGTCGGGTCCCAGATCGCCCGGGGGGATCAGTTCGGGCGCCGGTCGCAGCTCCGCGGCTCCGTCGAGGGCCGACTCCGGGCATTCCTCCTTCCAGAGGGAGGTCGGTCGGTTCACAAGCGAGACGATTCCGGCCTCAACAGCCTCCCTTACCGCCGAGCGCACGATGGCGGGGTCACACTTCGGCGCGATCACCTGGTCGAACTCGCCCACGGCGATCCTCCTGCCGCCGCCAAAGTAGGCCACGACATCAGCCACGGGGAGCGGCCCCTTCGCCCACAGGCCCGGAAGGCGGTCGCCATCCGGGTCCAGCAGCTTCGGATCGAGCCCGGTGAGCTGCGCCTTCTCGGGCAGGAGGATCTCGAGATCAGCCGCCTTGGCAGCATCGGAATCCACGCGGTCGCGCCACCAGGTGCGGGATGTCCCGTCGGGGCGCGGCAGACGAGCAACGAACAGCCCCTTCTCGACGCCGTCAATCACCGTGTCGCGCACGACGCCCGGTCGCAACAGCTTGGGGAGTTTCGGCAGCCGTGCGAAAGCTCCGGCGAGCTCCACCATCCGGCGCGAGGATTCCCCCGTGTGCCAGAGAGAGTTCGGCGCACCGGGGAGGAGCCCGGCCGGCTCCAGCGGTTGCTGGCGAATCCGCGCCCTGTCGTCCCCGCAGATCTGATCGAAGAGCGGACCGCCGTCGGCGCGCAGTCGAAATGCGTGGACCTGATTCGCCTTGTTCGTCGTGACGACGGTGCCGTAGGCCTGACGTACCGCGTCAGGCAGACGCTCCTCTGCTCGCTTCAGATTCGCGTCCAACCGGTAGCGGCGCGCCGGATCCATCTTGTGCCCGGGCCGTGCGAGCTGGGCGCGCACATCCTGCCAGCCGAGGAGGTCGGCCATCACGCTTCGGGCTGCGGTCAGCCCATCCCTCGAGGGGACGGCGAGCACGACGGCGTTCCGGTGGACGCGCGGTCGATCCGGGCGCGTGGTCTCGTCCAGGAAACGCCTTGCGAGAGCGCTGGGCTTCCCTGACTCCGACGCGGCCCGTGGACCGAGCACAACGAAACGGAACTGGACATCGTCCTTCACATCGGCCGGCCGCTGGGGAAGGAGATGAACCACGGCTCCCGCGGCCTTCGCGCCGGCCTTGAGCTTGTTCGCTTTCCGGATCGCCTCGAGGAGCCGCTCCTCCACCGTCTCAGGGCGAATCCGCTGGCGGAGCGCCTGGTCGTGCATCTGCCTCAGGTTGGGCCGATCGCCGAGGCGCCATGAAGTCGGAAGATCCTCATCACTGCCGGCGTACTCCCCGTCGTCGAGGAACCATGAAGTGTCGCGCCACCGTTGGAGCCCCTTCTTCAGCTCGATTGCGTCCGGAGACCGGGTGCCGATCAGACGGATCAGATCCCGCGTGCCGGCCTTGTGCCCGACCGGCTGCGAATGCAGGAACACCGTGACCACGGCCTGCTCCACTTCGCGATGCCGCACGAGGGCAGGCTGATCCTGTTGCGCTTGCCGGGCAAGTTCCAACTCCTTCTCGAGGAGCTGCTTCCAGGCGATCTGCCTCTGCTCGACCTCCTCGGACCGCGCCACATTCGCCAGCTCCGCGAGGGCGCGCGACGCGTCCCGTTCCTCAGGAGCCGCGAGCAGGACAGCCGGGCCGATGACCGGCGAATCGTCCCAACCCACCGCCTCCTTGAGAGCGATGGCGAGAGTGCGGAGAACCCCCCGCGTCTTCTGAAAGCCTTCGAGATGGATCCACCGACTGTAGAAGACGTCCAGGAAGTCCGGGTGGAACGGATAACTCGCCAGGAAGCGAGCGTGAGATTCCTTTGGCGCCTTCCTGATGTCCGCATCCAGCCTCCCGAGATCCCGAACGGCGGCAATCACGTGGTGGCGGTAGGAATCCGGCTTGTCCAGACGATCGGGCGCGAACAGACGGCGACGCA
>JAJEBS010000313.1 GCA_022822425.1 Gemmatimonadota bacterium
CCCGACCGACGCCGCCTACCGGTATTTCGTGGACCGCCTCATCCGCCCCACGCCCCTGACCAATGCGGAGCGCGACCGCATCGAGGAGGAGCTCGACCCGGATGCCGCCTCACCCATCGAGCGCCTGGTGCGAAGAACCACGCGCGCCCTCAGCCTGATCAGCCACGAGCTGGGGCTGGGGCTGGTGCCGAGCCTGGACTCCGCGGTCCTCGAGAAGATCGAACTCATCCGGCTCTCCTCGCACAAGGCGCTCATGGTGGCCACCGTGCGCAACGGGCTGGTGCGCACGGTTTACGTCGATCTTCCCCTGGAGATTCCGCGGGACACGCTGGTGACCCTGACCGTCATCCTGAACGAGCGTCTCGCCGGGCTCACCTTCGCGGACCTGAGGGAGTCGCTGCCCGAACGCCTGCGCGATCCGGGCACGGACAGCGAAACCGCCACCGAGCTGCTGAACATCTTCATGGAGTCCGCCCAGTCGCTGCTGGACTGGCCGGAGGCCGGCGGATCGCCGGTGCTCTTCGGGCAGACCTCGGTTCTCGCCAGCCAGCCGGAGTTCACCAGCGGCCAGCGACTCAAGAGTTTGATCGAACTGACCGAGCACAACCAGCTGATGGAAAGCGTGCTGAGCAACCGCAGTCACGGCGGTGGACTGCGCATCACCATCGGCCGGGAGCATCGGGACGAAGCGCTCTCGGGCTTCACGCTGGTGACGGCCGAATACCACGTGGGCGGGCTCAAGGGGGTGGTTGGGGTCATCGGTCCCACGCGCATGCCCTACGAAAAGGTCATCAGCCTGGTGGGCTACACTTCTTCACTCGTGAACGATATTCTGCGTTGAGCGCGGGGTCCGAATGACAGACTACTACCAGACCCTGGGGGTTTCCCGGGGCGCCGACGTACAGGAGATCCGGAAGGCCTACCGGCGTCTGGCGATGGAGCACCACCCGGATCGCAATCAGGGTTCGCGGGAGGCGGAAGAGCGCTTCAAGGAGGTCACCCGCGCGTACGAGGTTCTGAGCAATGCCGAGAAGAGGGAGATCTACGACCGCTACGGGGAGCGGGGACTCAACCGCGGCCACGGAGGAGCCGGCTTCGGCGGCTTCGACTTCTCGGACGCGATCGAGATCTTCATGCGCGACTTCGGCAGCGGAGGCGCTTTCGGGGACGTGTTCGGCCGCAGTGCCTCGGGCAGGTCGCGCAGCCGGAGAGGGAAGGGCATTCGCCTGCGGCTTCCGCTGACGCTGGCGGAGGTCGCGAGCGGAGTCGACAAGCGCTTGCGGGTAAGTCTGCTCGAGCCCTGCGAGGATTGCGGCGCCACCGGGGCGCGCGGTGCGGGGCCGACGCTCTGTCCGGAGTGCAGCGGCACCGGCCAGGAGCGCATCAGCCAGCGCTCCCCCTTTGGGCAATTCGTGAGCGTGCAGCCGTGCCGCAGGTGCGGGGGGGAGGGACAGGTTATCCAGGATCCCTGCCCCGCATGCCGCGGAGAGGGGCGGGTTCGCGAGGAATCCACCATCACCGTGGAGGTCCCTGCGGGCGTCTCCTCGGAGAACTACATCACCCTGCGCGGACAGGGGAACGCCGGGCCCCGGGGAGGGCCGCGCGGCGACATCACCGTCCTGATCGCCGTGGAGGACCATCCCGACTTCAAGAGGGAGGGCAACGACCTCGTCCATGAGCTTCACGTGACCTTCACGCAGGCCGCCCTGGGCGATCACGTCGACGTGCCGACCGTCGGCGGAAGCGCGCCCCTTGCGGTGCCCGCAGGGGTCCAGACCGGAGAGGTGTTGCGCATGCGCGGCCTGGGACTGCCCGACCTGGAGGGCGGCATGAAGGGTGACCAGCTCGTCCGCGTCGTGGTCTGGACGCCCGAGGACCTCGACCGCCGGCAACGGGAGGCGCTGGAACGGTTGCGGGAGGTGGAGAACCCGGTTCCCGAGCATGCGGGGCGTGGCAGGAGGGGGTTCTGGGCACGCGTGAAGGAAGCCTTCGTCCCGTAGAAACAGTCCGTGGATACATCCGCGCGTGCACGGCGAGCGGCGGGGGTACCTCCGATGATTCCTGACCGCTGGCTCACCGTCGTTGCCGGCACGCCCGACTCCGTCTCGGTCGGCCCGGTCGCCGCGCAACTCGTGCACAGGGGTGCGCGCGCCGTGGTCGAGGAGGCGGACGGGGTGCTGGTCACCCATTTCCCGCCCCCAGACGATGTCCCTGCGTTTCTGGCCGCGCTCGGCAGCGCACTGAACCAGGCAGCCGGCCGGCCCGTCGATCTGCGCTGGTACTGGCTGCCGCACGAGGAATGGGCGGAGACCTGGAGGCAGGGGCTCAGGCCTGCGCGCGTCAGTCGCCGCATCACCGTGGCGCCGACCTGGGACGTCCCGCCCGAGCCGGATGGAGGCGTGCTGATCACCCTGGATCCCGGTGTGGCGTTCGGCACCGCCCGCCACGCCTCGACCCGTTGCGCTCTGCGGTTGCTCGACTCCGCGGTTCGCCCCGGGGCCGACATCGCCGACGTGGGCACGGGTTCCGGAATCCTCGCCATCGCGGCGGCCGGACTGGGCGCCGGTCGCGTGCTGGCCGCGGACGACGATCCCCTCGCGTGTGCGGCGGCCCGCGACAACGTGGACGCCAACCGCGTCGGCGACGCGGTCGAGATCCACGAGCGGAGGGTCTCGCCCGGCTGGCTCGCCGCGCATCACCCCCTCGACGGCGTGGCCGCGAACATCGAGAGCGGGGTGCTTACCGCTCTCCTGCCGGGATTTGCGGCCGCCCTGGCGTCCGGCGGGTGGCTCATGGTGTCGGGGCTGCTCGCCGAAGAGTCAGGCGACTTCGCCTACGAGGCCGCGGCCTTCGGTTTCCGTCTCCGGGACGACGATGCCGAAGACGGCTGGTGGGCCGGGACCTTTCGCCTCTTTCCCTGATCGGCGGACGGATAGGCGAACCGCATACCGGCGGCGTTGCGTTGCCGTCGCAGGCGCCGGTGCTCCCTCAGCAGCCGGAACCAGCGGTTGACGGCGGACGGCGACTGCACGTCCAGGCTGCGGGCGAGCCAGGCAAGGGTACGGTGGTTCCAGCGCACCAGGGGGTCGCCGCGCATATACCGCCGATCGTCGGTTTCAAGCAGGACCACCCAGGGGCAGGGGGTGAGATACTGCCCCGAG
>JAJEBS010000124.1 GCA_022822425.1 Gemmatimonadota bacterium
CTCACCTGGTTCCGCAACCAGCTGCCCCCGGACGCAGTCAGGATCGATGGCCTGAAGCCGCTTGACGCTCAGCGCGCCGAGGTGCTGGAGACCTGGCGGGCGCGCGGCCCTGCCGCCTGCAGGACGGCGACACCGTGAGCATCCCGGAAGCGCTCGTACTGGGTATCGTGCAGGGACTCACCGAGTTTCTCCCGGTCTCGAGTTCCGGGCATCTGGTCGTCGGCCAGGCACTGCTCGGAATCGAACTTCCCGGTGTCGCATTCGAGGTCGCGGTGCACTTCGCGACGCTGGTGTCGGTGCTGGTCGCATACCGGAAGCGCGTGGGCGCGCTCATGCGTGGATCGGTCCGGCTGGACCCCCGGACGTGGCGCTACCTCGGCCTCATCGCGGTCGCGAATATCCCGGCGGCCGCGGTCTACTTTCTCCTGGGGGATGTCGTGGAGACGGCGTTCGAGACGCCGGCTGCGGCAGGCGTCGCGTTCCTGGTTACGGGCGGGGTGCTGTGGAGTGCGCGCGGGGCGACGCGGCGGGGTCCACCGAACGCGCCGGGGCCGCTCCCGGGGCCGCGCGGGCTGGGCGTCGCGATGCTCGTGGGGGTCGCCCAGGCGTTCGCGCTCCTTCCCGGCATCTCGCGCTCCGGCTCGACGGTGGTGGCGGCCCTCTGGCTGGGCGTTGAGTCCGACGACGCGGCCGAGTTCTCGTTCCTGATGTCCGTGCCCGCCATACTCGGAGCCACCCTTCTTCAGCTCCTGGACACCGGGACGGCGGCGTCAACCCTCGGCACTGCGCCACTCGTGTTCGGCGCGGTGGCGGCCGGCGCGACCGGCCTGGTTGCGATCAGGATCTTCCTTGCCGCACTGCGCGCCCGTTCGTTCCACCGCTTCGCCCTGTATCCCTGGATTCTGGGGCTGCTCTTCCTCGGGTACCTTTGGATCGGGTAGGGCTGCGCCGGGTCTGGGAGGGCGAACCGGTCGCCCGCTGGGCGGAGCGGTGGGAGGTACCGCTTCTGGAAGTGCACCGTCGCCTCGGCTCCACCAACGACCGCGCCCGCATCGTTGCGCGCGAAGGCGCCGCCTCCTTCTCGGTGGTCATCGCGGACGAACAGACCCGGGGACGGGGGAGGGAAGGGCGGCGGTGGCTGTCCCCGCCCGGCTCCGGGCTCTGGATGACCGTGGTGCTCGCGAGGCATCCGTCAGGACACTCCACCGTCCCTCTCCTGGCCGGCATCGCGGCCGCGCGCGCAATCGAGGAAGTCTGCCCGGACTTGCGGGCGGAGATCGAGTGGCCGAACGATCTTATCGTCGCAGGCCGCAAGGTCGGCGGCATCCTGTGCGAATCATGGGACGACGGCGCCGGGGGCCGGGGCATGGCGATCGGAACGGGCATCAATACCTCGCAGCGCGTGACGGACTTCCCGCCGGCACTCCGCGACCGCGCCGCGTCGCTGCGCGCGATGGGCGCAACCTCGGTGGCAAGGCCCGCCTTGGCGGGTGCGCTCCTCGCCCGGCTGCGGGAGCTCCTGATCCCGGGGGCGGCCCGGCTGGAGGGCGCTCTGCACCGGGAACTCGACCGGCGGGATGCCCTCAGGGGCCGGGGCGTCGTGCTCGGGAGCGGCGAGACCGGAACGGCCCGCGGCATCAGCTCCGCGGGCGCGCTCCTCTTCGAGGAAGCCGGATGCGGGAGGCGCGAGATTCGTTCCGGCAGCGTCCGGCTGTTGCCGGGTCCATAGGAAATCACCCGAGGAACCACGACATGCATCTGGTACTGGATGTGGGCAATACCGAAACCGTCCTCGCCCTCTTCGTCCCCGGCGAGGAAGGGGTCGCGGGCCGCTGGCGCGTCAGCACCCACGTGCCGCGCACCCCCGACGAGTATGTGCTGCTGCTCGGAGCCCTGCTCCGCTCGGACGGCTACGACCCCGACGCCCTGACCCGCGTGGTGCTGGGCTCGGTGGTTCCCTCGGCCTCCGATGTCCTGAGGGAAGCCGCGGCCCGCCTTGGTTCCGCGGAACTGCTGGTCATCGACGCGTCCACCCCCCTGCCCATCGTCCTCGACGTGGAGGAGCCGCGCACCGTCGGTGCCGACCGCATCGCCAACACCATGGCTGCTTCCCGCCTCTTCGGGCGCGACTGCATCGTCGTCGATCTGGGCACCGCCACCACCTACGACTGCATCAGCGCCGACGGCCGCTTCCAGGGGGGCGTCATCGCCCCGGGGCTCATGTCCGGCAAGGAGTGGCTCGCGGCCCGGACCGCCAAGCTTCCGCCCGTCGAATTCATTCGCCCGGCGCGGGTCATCGGCAAACGCACCGAATCCTGCATCCACTCCGGCATCTTCTTCACCACCATGGACGCGATCGCGGGGATGATCGAACGCGTTCGAGCGGAATGGGCGGTTCCACACCCCATGGTCGTGGGCACCGGCGGGTTTTCTCCCCTGGTGGCGAAGCACGTTGCCGCCTTCGACCACGTGGACCCGCTGCTGACGCTGATCGGGCTGGAGCTGGCGGGGGAGTATCTGGCGGAACGTTCGGAGTAGCGCTGAGCTCATGGAGCCGTACCAGGGCCGGGTTGTGGGGTTATGCTCGAGATGGCACGACAATGACCCCGAGTCCATCCTGTAACCAGGGGAGAATGCCATGAGGAGACCTGAGCCGACGCGGGCCGGACCCGCCTGCTCCGTAGCGGCGCCCATCGTGGCGCTGGCTCTGATCGTCGCCTGTGTTGATGACGAGGCGGCGCCGACCGAGCCTCCGGAGCCTCCCGTCGCCACCACCGTCAGCATTTCGCCGGCTTCCGTGGACCTCTCGTCCTTCGGCGAGACGCTCCAGCTGACCGCGGCCGTCCTCGACCAGCACAGCCAGGCGATGGCGGGGGCGCCGGTCAGCTGGAGCGTCAGCGACAATTCGGTCGCGACCGTGAGCGCCGGGGGACTGGTCACGGCCGCCGGGAACGGGAACGCCACCGTCACGGCCACATCCGGCAGCGCGGCCGGGACCGCCTCCGTCGCCGTCACGCAGCGGGCCGCGCGCGTCGACGTATCGCCGGATGCGCACACGTTCTCCGCCCTCGGCGATTCCGTACAGCTCACCGCCGCGCCGTTCGACGCGAACGACAATGCCGTCGAAGACGCAGCCATCACCTGGTCATCGGCAGACGACGCGGTCGCCACGGTAGACTCCAACGGCCTCGTCACCGCGGCCGGCAACGGCTCTGCGAGCATCACCGCTCAAGCGGGCGCGTCCAGCGGGGTTGCCGCGGTCACCGTCTCGCAGGTGATCGTCGAGATGGATGTGGTGCCGGCCGCGATGACGCTCTTCTCGCTCGCCGATACCGTCCGCCTGGTCGCGACCGGTGTCGACGCCAACGGCCACCCGGGCCCGGCCCTGGCCGTCACCTGGATATCCGAGAACGACGCTGTCGCGACCGTCGATTCGACGGGGCTGGTCACGGCGGTGCGCACCGGCAGCACGGATGTGTTCGCGGCCGCCGGGCAACTGCTCGATTCCGCGGGCGTAACCGTCGCGCAGCTTGCGACGGAGGTGCGCGTCACCCCGCAGGTCGACACCCTTGCCCGGGTCGGTGACTCGGTACGCCTGCGCGCCGTCGCGCTCGACGGGAACGGATACCGGGTCGAGGACACCGATTATGTCTGGTCGACGTCCAACGCGGCCGCGGTGACGGTGGACGACAGTGGTCTGGTCACGGCCGTCGGGCGGGGAACCGGAACCATCCGGGCCCAGGCGACCCGGGCGGGTGCGAACTACGTCGGCACCGCGACCATCACGGTGCTCGGATCAACGGCCGGGGGAAGCAGCGCGGACCCTTGACATCCCCGCCCGCGCACGCCAGCCCTTAGAGCCATCATGATACAAGTGAGCATACAGGATGTGATGTCGCTGGCGGCGTGCCCGGGACGGTCGGTTTCCCGTTGACCCGTCAGGAACTCCTCGACCTGATCGCCGCCGGCGAGAGCCCCGAGGTCGAGTTCCAGCGTTCCCTCGGGCAAGACTTCGGCAGGGAGCTGTGTGCGTTCGCGAACGGAGACGGCGGAACCATCCTGCTCGGCGTGTCCGGGTCCGGAGAGGTGGTCGGCGTCGGCAACCACGGCCGCACCCGCGTCAAGGTGCTCACCGTTGCCCGGTCGGGGGACCCGTCGATCGCGGTGGAGGTCGAGAGCGTCGGCGACGTCATGCGGGTGACCGTCCCGCCCCAGAAGTACAAGCCCTATTCAATTGGATGGCGCGCCTTCGTGCGCGACGGGACCGGCAGCAGGCGGCTGACGAATGCGGAGATCAAGGATCTCTACTATACCGTCGGGCGCGCTCACTTCGACAAGGAGCCCTGCAAGGCCTTCTCGATGAAGGCCCATCTCAAGGCCGACGTCTGGGAGCGGTTCATCGGTCGGGCGAAGATTCCGGAAGCCATGCACTCGATCCTGGCGCTTCGCAACCTCGGCCTCGTAGACAACGAAGACCGGATGACCTACGCCGGCGCGTGGCTGCTTGCCGGCGACATTCGGCAGTTCACGGAGAGCGCGCACGTATCCTGTGCTCTCTTTCGGGGGACCGAGGAAGCCGGAAGCCTCGAACGGCAGGACTTTCACGGCTCGCTCCCGGCGATCGCGGACGAAGTGCTGGCGTGGGTTCTTCGCAGAATCAACGTCCAGTTCTCGATCTGGCGTGAAAACGCCGAGGGCCGTCCCGAGCTGCCCGAGGCGGCCTTGCGCGAGGCGCTAGCGAACGCGATCGCCCATCGTGACTACCGTTCCCGCGACCACGTGCGCGTGCGCGTCTTCAGGGACCGCGTGGTGATCTCCAGTCCCGGAGGACTTCCCGAGGGCATGAGCGAGGGCGATCTGGGCACCATGAGCGTTCCCCGCAATCCGCTGCTCTACAACATGCTTGCCCGCATGGGCCTGGTTGGAGGAATCGGTTCCGGCATCCGGCGCATGAAGGCGCTTTGCCGGGAGTACGGGGTCCTGGAACCCCGGATCGACGTTTCCGGAGCCGACGTGACCATCAGCTTCAGGCGCCCGCCGGCCATCCAGCTCGAGCCCTCGGGCATTGACGACGACTTCGCTGCCATGCAGGAGAGCCTGTTTGCCCCTCAGGATGCCGCGAAGGAAAGGCCGGGGAGACCTGTCGGCGAAGTGAGCGATCCCGGGTCCCCGTCGTTGCGACACAGGGATCACCCCGGTCTCACACGAGCCTGGGAGCGGAAAACCACGGTCCAGGTGAGGGAGCTGGTGCGAGTTCTGGATCGCGCACGATCGCGCGTAGAGATTCTCCAGGGCCTCGGCCTCAGGAACCGAAGCAACCTGGTGGTCAACTACATGCGGCCGGCACTCGACGCCGGCCTCATCGAGATGACCATCCCCGACAAGCCCACGAGCGGCAGGCAGAGGTACAGGCTCACTCCCCTGGGGCGTGAGCTGCGGCTGGTGCTGGAAGAGAGGGCGCGCGCCCGCGAGGCCTCCGGTTCCGGACCCCGCGGCGCCGAATGACGAGAAACCCGCGACATTGACCATCATGCTCGTCGTCGCCGCCGTTACCCTGGCCGTCTGGGCGGCCATGGCCCTCGTCACCCTCTACAGCTACCGGCACGTCTTCCGCCTCGAACGGATCGGAGATCCCCGCGACGGCGATCTGCCCCTGCCCCGGCTGTCGGTGGTGGTGGCGGCCCGGAATGAAGAACTGCGGGTCGAACGGGCCCTCGCGTCGCTGCTCGCCCTCGACTATCCCGACTACGAGGTCATCTTCGTCGACGACCGCTCCGAAGACCGCACCGGCGAGATCGCGGATCGGCTCGGCGCGGCGGACGACCGCCTCCGGGTGCTTCACGTCGACGAATTGCCCGCGGGATGGTTCGGCAAGAACCACGCGTCCTGGCGCGGGGCGCTGGCGGCCGGTGGCGACGTGCTGCTCTTCACCGACGGGGACGTAGTGTTCGAGCGCGAGGCGGTGAGGCGCGGGGTGCGCCACCTCCTGAGAAACGGGCTCGACCATGTCGCCGTGCTGCCCGCGCTGGTGATGCGGAGTCCCATGCTGCAGGCGTGCGTGATCGTGTTCCACTGGGGCGCGCACGTCACGGGGCGGCTGTGGCAGGTTCGCGACCCCCGGAGCACGGCCTCCTTCGGCGTGGGCGCCTACAACCTGTTCCGGGCGGACTCCTACCGTGCCATGGGGGGACACAGGCAGGTGGCGCTGCGGCCCGACGAGGACTATCAGCTGGGTCGCCTGGTGAAGCTGACCGGCCACCGCTCGGACCTGGTCCGCGCCGAATCCAGTGTGCGCTGCGAGTGGTATCCATCCGTCCGGAGTCTGGTCCGGGGTACGGAAAAGAACCTTTTCGCGTTCAGGGACTACCGGATCGCGGCCGTCCTCGTGCAGACGGCCGGGCTGCTGTGGGCCGGAATCGCGCCCGTCGCGCTGGGGGTCGCGCTGGTCCCCGTGGACGCTGCGGCGGCTGCGCTGTTCGCTGCTTCGGCGATGGTCGCCTGGGGATTCGCCGTATGCGTCGCCCGGGTTTCCCGCTTCCGCTGGTGGAGCGGACTTGCGCTTCCGGTGGCCAGTGCCGTCATCGCCTGGAGCTGGTGGCGCTCGATGATCGTCACGCTCCGGGGACGCCTGGCCTGGGGCGGTCCCGCGGTTCCGTTGTCGGAGTTGCGCGCGGCGCGCGTGCGGGCGATGGACGAACGTCGAGATACGTGAGTATGGTGTGAGACATCGGTAATGATCAGCCAGGAGATAGTACAGTGTTGAAATACTTTGCCGTCGTGGTCGCGATCGGTTGCGCCGCCGGGGCCGCAACCGCCCCGGCCGGTGCGCAGACCCCGTCCCCGGGCGAACCCGAGGGCACGATCCGGGTCACGATTTCGGAGGGCACCAACGTGGCCGTCGCGCTCTCGCCGGACGAGAGCACGCTGGCACTCGATCTGTTGGGCCGCATCTGGGTGATGCCCGCCGGCGGGGGAGCCGCAACGGTCCTCACCGATCCCGTGGGGGATGCGCGGCAGCCGGCATGGTCGCCGGACGGAAGCCGCATCGCCTTCCAGGCGTACTGGGACGGCAACTACCACATCTGGAGCGTGGGCGCGGACGGCACGGGGTTGCGCCAGCACACGCGCGGCCGATTCGACCACCGCGAGCCCCACTGGTCGCCGGACGGCGACCGCCTCGCGTTTTCGTCGGACCGGCGTGGCAGCTACGACGTGTGGGTGATGGGGCTGGACGGGGGAGATCCCGAGCAGCTGACGGACTGGCCCGGCGACGAATACGGACCCGCGTTC
>JAJEBS010000263.1 GCA_022822425.1 Gemmatimonadota bacterium
CCTGCAGCGGCAACCGGGGAGGGGTCGACGGGTCGATCTCCGGCCCGTCCACGATGGAGTACTGAAGTGCGAAGAACCGGAAGGGACTCGAAGGAGGCCGCATGAGACTCTACACCGGTGTACGACGACGGCGCTCCGGCATGCCGCCGCGGCTCTGCGAGCGGGCGTTCGTGCCGGAGGGGACGAGCCCGGCGCAGCGGTGCGCCAGGGTCACGGGTCCGGCGTTGTTCAGTGCCTGCTCGGGCCGGATTCGGTCCTCGCCGTATCGGCGCGGGCGAGAAGCTCGTCCCCGGTCTCGCAGCGCACCAGCCACTCGCCTGCCTCGGCCAGACGCTCGGGGTCCACAACGCCGGCCAGCACCTCCTCCAGCCGCTCGGCGGTGTCCGCCCCGAAGCGCAATGCCGCCATGCGGCGCAACAGCGCCCGCTCGTGCGCGAGTCCCTGCTCGCGGCCCTGCTCGAGTCCCTGCTCGCGCCCTTCGCGAATCAACTGCCTCGACCACTCCTTCGCACGCTCGACCACGGTCATCTCCACCTCCTCCAGCGTCAGCTCCGCCCCAAGCGCCTCGCCCGGCGGGGCGAACGACTCCGCCACCTCGCGCACCCACGACTCCAGCACCCGCCGCAGCCCGTCGTCGTCGGGCCGGCGCAGCCACCGACGCAGCCGCCGCGCCACCTCGACCAGGTCCCACGGCGTGCGGGTGCGCTCCAGCCGAACCACCGCCGTCACCAGGTTCGGCTCCGGCAAATCCTCGACCCCGACGTGGCGCGCGTCAAGCACGAAGTGGCGCTGCGCGGGCCGCCCGGCGTTCATCGAGGCCCACCTCCCACACGGTGTCGGCGCGGCGCACGAGCCGCTCGTCGCTCACGTACTCCGCGGGCATCTTGCGCAGGGTCGAGAAGTCGAGGGTGCCGGCCCATTGGCGGGCGACGAAGCCGCGCAGCAGGTCCTCGACCATGCGGGGGAAGGCGAACACGGTGCGGTAGCGCTCATCTTGCATGGGCCGAGGATGGCCCGAAGGCGACGGGGCAGGAAGCGACCTTCGCCGCGCCGTGCGTAGGCCGTCGGCTCGGCGTTCGTGAGCGAGCCGGTCTCACCGGTGGGGGCGGGGGAAGCCGCCCGGACAATGTACAATGCGCTGCAGTCCTACAAACGCTGCGGCCGTCGGCACTATTCGCGGCCTTGCGTTCCGCGCTTCAATCCGGGCGCAGGGCCTGTGCCGGCGACTTCCTCGGGAGCGCCATGTTCGATCCGCGGGACAGACCTTCGACATCCATCGATGGAGAGGCGAGATGAGCGCCGCTTCGCTTGACGAGGTCCGTGCGGACCGCGAACCCGGGTCCACGCGGTACCGGGACGAGGACTTCCCCGGCTGCGTGTCGTTCCCCCTGCCGGCCGGCAGGCTCGAGCACTACGAAGGCCGGCTGGAGTTCTGGGACGGAGGCACCGAGACGGCATGGAAGGTCTGCGAGCCCACCTCCATCTACCACGAGGGGCCGTCCCAGATGCTCGTTCAGATGGCCGGGCAGTTCGCGATGCTGCGCGGTTCGCGAATCGCCTGCTACGGCTCGGCGGACCTGCTGCGCCGGGACGCTACGGGGCGCAAGCGCTGGTTGATGCAGGCCGACGTGGCGCTGTACCTGCACCCCGATCGCGTGCGGCTGCAGGGTCCCGCCATCTACGTGGACGCGGACCCGCTGCCGGACGTGGTGCTGGAGGTGGACCACACGACGGACGTGCGTCGTCGCAAGCTCGGGATCTACATGGAGAGCGGGTTTCCGGAGATCTGGGTGCTGGTGCCGTGGGAATCGTCGGTGCGCAGGCCGGGGCTCGCCATTCACGTGCGCCGGGGCGATGGGTATCGAGAGGAACGGTCGAGCCGGGCGTTTCCGGGTTGGAAGGCAGAGGAGATCCACCGCGCGCTGACCGAAGCTCCGATGTCGGAGGTTGCGTGGCGAGCGCTGGAGCGCACGGCGCGGGCGATGGGGGCGCGCGAGGGCACGAAACCGGAGGACGATCCGCTCATGCGCTCGATCAGTCTCGAGGCGGAGACGAGGGGCCGGATGGAGATGCTCGCGGGGAACGTGCTCACGGTGCTGAAGGCCCGGGGCATCGCGGCGGCCCGGGACCCGGCGGAGCTTCGCGAGCTTCTCGGCGCACTGTCGGGCGACGCGGCGATGGAAGCGGCGCTGGCGTGCACGGACGCGGCGGACTTCCGGCGCCGGATCGGGGAGCAGGGCGCCGGATCGCTCTCCGCCGGCGATCCACCGTCCGGGCCGGGGTAGCCGAACCGCGGCGGGACGGCGCATCGGAGGGGACCTCCGGTGTGCCGCGCCGGCGCACCGCACCCGCCGCCGGCCCTCTCCCGCCGCGTCACGCGGGCTCGCCCGCGCCGCCGTGCGGCCTCGACGCCCGGGACCGTCCCTCCACCGCCGTCTACGCCGCCAGCGGCGCCAGCAGGTCGGGGTCGTCGATGCGCGGGTAGTTCACGCGCTTCGAGACCGGCCAGCAGTCGTACGGTCCCTCGGTCGAGTGGCGCGCAAGCGCCAGCAACCGGCCGTGCGGCGTGTCCGGCGCCAGCCACTCCTCGTAGTCGTCCGCCTCGATGATGCTCGGCTGGCGGTGGTGGATGTCGCCAAGCGTCGGCGCGGCAGCGGTGGTCAGGATGGTGAAGGTCTCCAGCGGCTCGTCGCCGCGCTCCCAACACTCCCAGAGGCCAGCGAACGACACCGGTGTCCGGTCCGCCGCGGTGATGAACCACGGCTGCTTCCCGCCTGCTTCCTTGCGACACTCGAACCATCCGTCCGCCGGAATCAGACATCGTCGCCGCTTGAAGGCTGCGCGGAACGCGCGCCGCTCATGCACGGTCTCGGCCCTCGCGTTGATGAGCCGGGAGCCAATCCCGGGGTCCGGTGCCCAACTCGGAACCAGTCCCCATCGGAGCTTCATGGCGGTCCGTTCGGACCCGTCCAGTCGCACGGACGTGAAGTCCTGCGTGGGGCACCCGTTGTACCGGGGCTGGAGGTTCAGCGGTGTCGCCTGCGCCGGCATCCGGTATAGCGTGTGTACCTCGCGCCAGGACATCTTCTGCGTGAATCGACCACACATCCCACGTCTCTCGACCCGGCAAGGGTTTGGCCACCCGCGGTGAGGCTACCATCGGTCTCGGTGAGCGGCCATCCAGCATCGGCATCCGGCCGTTCGTCGCCCGACCTGCGCGCCAGGGTGCGCTCCCCGCCGATATCTTCCCGCCGCCTGCCGACGGGTGGCCGATGTCCCCGGCTCCGGGACGATCGCGGCACGGCGGCAGGTCCTGGGCTGGAACGATGCGAGGAGGAGCCATGCGTCGAGCGCGGTGGCGGAGAAAGCGCATGGTGAAGCACACGATACGGGCGATCGTGCTGATCGCAATTGGGCTCGGGGCGTTCGTGATGCTTCCCCCGTCGGCGTCGCGCCTGCCGCGACGCTCAGTCCAGCATGACCTGCCTTTCCGAACGGGCGGGGCGGGGAGAATGGAGAGCGGGTTCCCGGAGATCTGGGTGCTGGTGCCGTGGGAGTCGTCGGTGCGCAGGCCGGGGCTCGCGATTTACGTGCGCCGGGACGACGGCTATCGCGAGGAGCCGTCGAGCCGTGCGTTTCCGGGGTGGCGTGCGGAGGAGATCTTTCGGGCGCTGACCGAGGCGCCGATGTCGGAGGGTGCGTGGCGAGCGCTGGAGCGCACGGCGCTGGCGATGGGGGCGCGCGAGGGCACGAAGCCCGAGGACGATCCGCTCATGCGTTCGCAGAGCACACGGGCATGGAGGAAGGGCCGTGCCCGAGGTCTCGGGGAAGGCCGTGCAAGTGAACGCATGGAGCTGGTGGCCGCGACGCTCCGGGCCCGGGGCATCGGGGTGGTCTCGGACCTCGCGGCGGACCGAGTGTTCCTCGACGAGCTGCCGGGCGATATGCTGATGGCGGCTGCCCTGGCGTGCACGGACGAG
>JAJEBS010000152.1 GCA_022822425.1 Gemmatimonadota bacterium
GACCACGACCGACGACCAGGGCTGGTACGCCGAATTCCGCATCCCCTTCAACACGCTGCGGTACAACAACGACGTCAGGACCTGGGGCTTCAACGTGGCCCGGCGCATCCGGCGTCTCAACGAGGAGTCGTTCTGGACCCCGGTTCCAAGGGAGTTCAGCCTCTATCGCCTCAACTACGCGGGAGACCTCGAGGGGTTGCGGCCTCCCTTCCGGCGTCTGGCCACGGTAACCCCGTACGTGCTGGGCTCGACCGCGCGCGACTACACCAGCGCCACCGAGACCGGGTTTGGCCAGGACGGCAACTTGGGCGGCGAGGTCAAGTACCAGGTCACCCAGGGCCTCACTCTCGACCTCACCTACAACACCGACTTCGCCCAGGTCGAGGTCGACGATCAGCAGCTCAACCTCACCCGCTTCGCCCTCAACTTCCCGGAGAAGCGGTCCTTCTTCCTCGAGAACGCCGGCTTCTTCAGCGTGGGCGGCGGGGGCGCCGACCTCTTCTTCAGCCGCGCCATCGGCATCCATCAGGGTCAGCCGGTGCCGATCAAGGGGGGCGCGCGCCTCTCGGGCCGGGCCGCGGGCCTGAACGTCGGGTTGCTGCACATCGAGACCGACGGCGTGAGCGACCTCGGGGCGGATGCCAACGGGTTCTCGGTTGCGCGCCTCGCCAAGGAGCTGCCCAATCGTTCGCGGGTCGGAGGCCTGTTCATCAACAAGAGCGGACCGGCGGGCGAGTTCAACCGCACCCAGGCGGTCGACGCCGCCGTGGGCGTCGGGGAGGCACTGTCCTTCGGCTCCTTCGTCGCCAGAACCGACGGGCCGGAAGCCGGCAACAACGAGTACGCCTGGGACTTCTCCGGCAACCTCAACATGCGGAGCTTTTCGCTTACGGGTCAGGTCCGGGAGATCGGCGAGGGATTCAACCCGGAGGTGGGCTTCCTGCCCCGCAGGGGCTACCGGTACTACCAGTACCACGTGATGTACAGGATCCGTCCCACATGGCTGCGCGAGATCCGGCCGCACGTTTCCTACTACACCTACCACAGCCGCAAGAGCGGGATCGAGAGGGGTTTCCAGGAATCGGCGCGGCTGCACATCGACTCCCACTGGGAGTGGCACTCGGGGGCGCAGATCCACACGGGCGCCAACCTCGTCACCGAAGGCATCTACGAGCCGTTCACCATCCGCGGCACGGACGTGACGGTGCCGGTGGGAACCTACCGCGGCTGGGAGACGCAGCTGGTGTTCAACAGCAATCCGATCGCCCGGCTGTCGGCGACGTCGCGCATCTTCGCCGGCAGCTTCCTCAGCGGCAACCGCTGGGGCGGCACCGGCTCCGTCACCTTGCGGCCCAGTGCGTCGTTCAGCACCTCGGGGCGCGTGACCTACTACGACGTGAGCCTGGCGGAAGGGCAATTCGAGACGGTGTTGCTGGGGATGAACTTCGGCTACTTCCTCACCCCGCGCATCTATCTGCAGTCGCTGGTGCAGTACTCGAACCAGGTCGACAGCTGGTCCGCCAACCTGCGTTTCGGCTGGCTGAACACGGCCGGGACCGGTCTCTTCATCGTCTACAACGACGTCCAGGAGATCCATTTCCTCGACGACGGCGCCGGACGCTTCTACGACAGGGCGCCGCTGGCCCGTTCCCTCATCATCAAGTTCACCCGGCAGTTCAACGTCCTGGGGGGATAGGGATGAGGTTGGGTCGACCGGTCGCAGGGTGGTTCCGCAACTGCGCAATCCCACTGGGTCTGGTGCTGGTGCCGGCAGGCGCCCTGGATGATCCGGCGCTCCATTTCTCACTGAGCGGGTCCGAGCCCGCCGCGGAAGCGACGGTATCCCCGCCCGAGGAGTTGCGCCTGTGGTTCACGCAGGCGCCTCAGGACCACTCGATGTCGGTACGGTTGATGGCCGGAGATGCCGCGGTCGAGACCGGTCCCCCGATTGCTGCCGCCGAGGACGACAGGGTGTACAGCGTGGCGGTCGGGCGGACGCTTGAGGAAGGCGGCTACAATATCGTCTGGCGCGCCATGGCCGCCGATGGCCACGTGGTGCGGGGCGAAATCCCCTTCAAGGTGCGGGTTCCATAGACGCCGGCCCCGACATCCTGCCGATCGCCGACGCTCTCGTCGGCTGGTTGCTCTTTGCCGGACTCATCACCACATGGGGTGCGGCGTCCAGCCGCTGGCTCATCGCGCCCCGGGTTCTGGGTCGGCGCCGTCATTCCGTCATCGGGGCGGCGCGCACCGTGGGCCTGGTGGGCTCGGTGGCGCTGCTGGCCGGCGCCGGGCTCGTGTTCTGGCGGCAGCTTCGCGACTTCCGCGACCCGCTCGTCCCCTGGGGAGAGGACGCCTCGGTGCTCCTGGCGACGGACTGGGGCCTGAGCTGGCGACTTACGGCGATCGGCGCGCTGCTGGCGCTGGTGGCCTTCGTCTTCGCGGCGTCGGACGGCAGGGGATCGGATCTTCGTCGCGCATCCTGGATCGTGGCGAGCGCGCTCGCCGGGGTGATGTGTGCCTTTCCCGCGTTCACCGGACACGCGGCGGGCACGGAAGGCCTGCGCTGGCTCTCGATCCCGGCGGACATCCTCCACGTCCTCGCCGCGGGAAGCTGGATCGGGGGATTGTCCTTCGTGCTCGTCGCGGAATTCAGCGAACGGCGACGCACCGGGCGGGGCAACGCCCTGCTTGCCGAGGTTCTGCCGCTCTTTTCCCAGGTCGCGCTCATCGCGGGCGCCGTGTTGATCGGGACGGGCGTGCTTGCATCCTGGCTTCATGTCGCGTCGCTGGACGCTCTGGTCTCGACGCGATACGGACGCATCCTGCTGACCAAGGTCGGTCTGGTCCTGGTCGTCCTGATCCTGGGAGCCGTGAACTGGCGAGTGCTGACGCCGAGGCTGTGGGGCGTCGGCGGAGCTCGCCCGCTGCGCCGCAACGCGATGCGGGAGCTGATCATCGCCCACCTGGTCATTCTGGTTGCGGCGTTGCTGGTACGGACATCGCCGCTCGAGGGCTGACGCGCTCCAGGGCGTCAACGCGAATCCGGGAGGTCGCAGAGCTGGTGGAATCCGACAGAACTCTCCCGTCCCTGGACGACGCCCGCCGCAGGGCCGTCGACATCCTGAGCGAGCAGTTCGCGCACGACCGGCTCTCGCTGGAGGAGTTCGAGGAGCTGGTGAGCCGGGTCGAGAAGGCCGACGCCATGTCCGGGATCCAGGCCGTGGTGGACCGCGTGCAGGTGGCTCCGGCCGGCGAGGGTGGCCCGTCGGCCTCTTCGCCCGTGGCGGTGGGACGCCCGCTGGACGGTGGACGGGCGTACGGCGGGCGGGCACCGCAGCGGGACACGGATTCGGCGGTTGCCGTCCTGGGCGAAACCAAGCGGACGGGTCACTGGCTTCCGGCGCGAAAGACGAAGGTCGTCGCCACCCTGGGATCGGTGGAGCTCGATCTGCGCGACGCAGCCCTCGGTCCCGGTGAGTACGAATTCGACGTCAAGGCGATTCTCGGCTCGGTCGAGATCGTCGCTCCGGAGGGCCTCCAGGTGGAATGTGCCGGGTCGGCCATTCTGGGCAGCATCGACCCCGGACGTCCCACTCCGGCGGTTCCCGGCGTCGACCGCCCGATCGTGCGCCTGAACTGCATGGCCGTGCTTGGCGAAGTGGACGTGGACTTCCGGCTTCCCGGGGAAACCAAACGGCAGGCGAAACGGCGCCGAAAACTGGAAGACCGTCAGCGAAAACGCCTCGCCGCGGGTCGGTCAAGGATGAAGAGAGGGTTCGGCGGGAAGCTGAACCGCTTCTTCGACCGGCAGTCACCACCCTGACACACCAGAGAGGCCGACTCATGAGCGAAACCAACCGCGGCAAACTCGGCGAGCTGACGCACAACGTACTTCGCATAATCGCGGGACTGCTGTTCATGCAGCACGGCGTGCAGAAGCTCTTCGGCGCCCTGGGCGGCAACCAGGTGGAGACGCTGATGAGCCAGCCCGGTCTCGCCGGCATCCTGGAGTTCGGCGGAGGACTGCTGCTGGCGGCGGGGCTCTTCACCCGTCCGGTGGCGTTCATTCTCGCAGGCGAGATGGCCGTGGCATACTTTATCGCCCACCTTCCGCAGGGCTTCTGGCCGATCATGAACCGGGGCGAACTGGCGATGTTCTACTGCTTCGCCTGGCTCTTCTTCTTCGCCAACGGCCCGGGCAGGTACTCGCTGGACGCGTGGCGCGCCGGCCGGGCGCAGTCGTCAGAGGCGTAGCCGTCCCTGCAGGGCATCCCATCTCGAGAAACAGGAAGCACCCCATGATCCCGCGAGCCGCCGCCATCCTGGCCACCCTGACCGCCGCACCGCTGCTCGCCCAGAACTCGCAGACGGGTGAAGGCAACGGGGCCGGTGGCGACGCCCTGCCCGTGGTTACCGCCGCCACCGAGGTGACCGAGGCGCCCATCATTGACGGACGGCTCGACGAGGCCTCCTGGCAGCAGGCCGCTGTGATGACGGGCTTCACGCAGCGCGAGCCGATGGACGGGCAGCCCGCCAGCGAGCGCACCGAGGTCCGGGTGGTGTTCGACTCCGAAGCCCTTTTCGTCGGCGTGTGGGCGTTCGACAGCCAGCCGGGCAACATCACCTACGGCGAGCGCATCCGGGACTTCGAAGTGACCGAGAGCGACGCCATCGTATTCGTTCTGGACACCTACAACGACGACCAGAACGGCTTCGTCTTCGGCACCACCCCGACCGGCATCGAATACGATGGCCAGGTGGCGAACGAGGGCCGTGGGGGCGGCCGCTTCGGGGGCGGCGGTTTCAACAGCCGCCAGCGCTTCCAGTCGGGTTCCGGCGGGGGCTTCAACAAGAACTGGGACGGCAGCTGGACGGTGGCCACCACGACGGACGACCAGGGCTGGTACGCCGAGTTCCGCATCCCCTTCAACACGCTCCGCTACGGCAACGACGCGGAAACCTGGGGCTTCAACGTGGCGCGGCGAATCCGACGTCTGAACGAGGAATCGTTCCTGACCCCGGTTCCGCGCGAGTTCAACCTCTATCGCCTCAACTACGCGGGGGATCTCGAGGGACTGAGGCCCCCGTTCCAGCGCCTCGCCACCATGACACCGTATGTCCTGGGCTCCACGGCGCGCGACTACACCAGCGCCACCGAGACCGGCTTCGGCCAGGACGGCAACTTCGGCGGCGACGTCAAGTTCCAGGTGACGCAGGGGCTGACGCTGGACGTGACGTACAACACCGACTTCGCTCAGGTCGAAGTCGACGACCAGCAGCTCAACCTCACGCGCTTCCGTCTCAACTTCCCGGAGAAGCGGCCGTTCTTCCTCGAGAATGCCGGGTTCTTCAACGTCGGAGGAGGAGGCGCGGACCTGTTCTTCAGCCGCGCCATCGGCATCTCCCAGGGCCAGCCGGTGCCGATAAAGGGGGGCGCGCGGCTTTCGGGCCGGGCGGCGGGGCTGAACGTCGGGCTGCTGCACATCGAGACGGATGGCGCCGAGGGCCTGCAGGACGCGCAGGGGTATTCGGTGGCGCGTCTGGCCCGGGAGCTGCCCAATCGTTCGCGAGTGGGTGGCCTGTTCATCAACAAGGGTGGGCCCGACGGTGGCTTCAACCGAACCTACGCTGTGGACGGCGCGCTGGGCATCGGAGAGGCGCTCACCTTCAGCAGCTTCGCGTCGAGAACCGACGGGCCGGGAACCGAAGGCAACGAGTTTGCCTGGGATCTCTCCACAGGCTGGACCAGCCGGGACCTTGAGATCTCGGCCCAGATGCGCGAGATCGGCGAAGGGTTCAATCCCGAGGTGGGCTTCCTGCCGCGCCGTGGATATCGCTATTACCAGTCCTTCGTCATGTACAAGATCCGGCCCTCGTGGCTGCGCGAGGTCCGGCCGCACGTCATGTACAACACCTACCGCAGCCGCAAGACCGGCGTTGACAGAGGGTTCGAGGAATCGGCCTTCCTGCACATCGACACTCACTGGGAGTGGCCTTCGGGGGCGCAGATCAACACCGGCATGAACCTGGTGACCGAGGGGATCTACCAGCCCTTCCAGATTCGCGGCACGGATGTGGTCGTGCCCGAGGGAACCTACCGGGGCTGGGAGACGAACCTGGTCTTCAACACCAACGCGGCCGCCCGCCTGTCGATGTCGTCGAGCCTCAACATCGGCAGCTTCCTGAGCGGATCGCGCTGGGGCGGAGACGGGTCCGTCACCTTCCGGCCGAACGCGTCGTTCAGCACCTCGGCGCGCGTCAACTACTTCGACGTGAGCCTGCCCGAGGGGAACTTCGAGACGGTGCTGCTGGGGCTCAACCTCGGCTACTTCTTCACGCCGCGCGTCTACCTGCAGTCGCTGGTGCAGTACTCCAACCAGGTGGACAGCTGGTCCGCCAACCTGCGTTTCGGCTGGCTGAACACGGCGGGAACCGGTCTGTTCATCGTGTACAACGACGTCCAGGGCTTCGACTACCCGGCCGGGCTCAACCACGACGGCGGCCGCTTCGTCGAGAGCGGGACGCTGGCGCGCTCCTTGATCGTCAAGTTCACCCGGCAGTTCAACGTGCTGGGAGGGTAGCCGCGGCGCACTCGCTCGAGGGTGACGTCGAAGGTCCAGGAAGCGTTCTGGCCCCGTCCCGCAGGTCTTCAGGGCAGACGCGTGATCTCGTCGGCGTTGAAGCGCGGCAGATCCTGCCGTGATGACCCGCGGTCCAGCAGGATGCCTTGCGCGGGCGGTACGAACCGTCCGATTACGCATCCGGCGATCCCGGCGTCCTTCAGGCGGCGCAGCAGGCCGTCCGCCCCCTCCTCCGAGCACGCGATGAGCAGCGCCCCGGAGCCGATGGCGCCCAGGATGTCGAGACCGTAGCGCCTCATCAGGCGTTTCGATTCGTCGAAGCACG
>JAJEBS010000224.1 GCA_022822425.1 Gemmatimonadota bacterium
TACCTCAAACGACGGCCGCCCGAGGGAAAAGCAGGATCGAGCTGCTACACGCTCGCGCTACCCAACGGCGACAGCCTCATGTTGTGGGGTTTCGGGCTCCTGTACGGAACGCCGCAGAAGGGTGGCGTCTACCTCAACCGCTACGAGTTTCGACCCGACTGGCTCCCGTCGGAGACGATCCAGGGGCCGATGTGGAAGCCCGACATGATCCCGGCTGGACAGCCGCCTCCGTCGCTCCGCATACCGGTTGACCTGACCGTCGCCGCCATTCGGCGCGTCGCGGACTACGAGGAGTGGGTTCTCGCACGTTGCGGCCTGGAGTATCGTCGCGCCGTCCTGCGCCAATGGAAACAGTCCGAGCAACTGCCGCCGCAGACGGTTCCCCAAGCCTGGCGCGCGCTCGCCGACGCAATCGACGGGTACACTCACGGACGCTTCGCCGAGGACTGCCAGCTGGTCCTCGATGTTGCTCGCGTCCGTCGTGGCGATGAACTCCAGATCGACGGCACCTTCCCGTCGCTGCGCGCGATCAGCGGGCCGGACGCCACAACCCGGGCTCGGCCTCGAGCCTCGCCACCGCGTCGCGCAGCACCTCGAGCGCCAGGTCGATCGTGTCCAGGTGCGTCCGAAACGCGAGAACCGCCATTCTCAGCATGAAGTTCCCCGCTACGGTTGTGGAGGAGAGGAAGACCCGCCCGTCGCGGTGCGTTTCCTCCACGAGCGCCTGGTTGAACGCGTTCGCGCTGCCGGATTCCGGTACCCACCGGTAGGTCACCACGGTGAGATCCGGCTCCGGGCCCACTTCGAACCCCAGAGCCGCGACCTCGCGGTGGAAGTAATTCGCAAGTTCGAGTTTCTCGCGCAGGCACGCCCGGAACGGTTCCTCGCCGTACAGCAGCAGCGGCAGCCACACGCGCAGCGCGCGGAAATGCTTGGTCAGCTCGGGCGAGACGGCTGCCGGCGAGCGGCCCCCGCCCTCGGACTCGACGGTGTCCTGCAGGTAGGCGGCGTAGTAGGCATGCGCGTCCTGGAGTGCGTCGCGGTTCTGGACGAGCACCGCGCCCGTGCCGTAGGGAAGGAACATGCTCTTGTGCGGGTCGAGCACAACCGAGTCGGCGCGCTCCAGGCCGGCGAATCGCGGGCGAAACTCGTCCAGAAGTGCGAAGAAGCCCCCGTAGGCGGCGTCGACGTGGAACCACAGATCTTCCCGCTCGGCGATGTCGGCGATCCGGTCCAGCGGATCGATGGCGCCGGTATCCGCGGTGCCCGCCGAGCCGAGGACCAGCCACGGCCGAAGCCCCCGGGCCCGGTCCGCAGCAACGAGTTCGGAGAGCGAGTCGGGACACAGGCGGAACCCGTCGTCCACAGCGACATCGCGGACCGCCGTTTCGCCCATGCCGGCCACGCGGATCGCCTTGTGCAGGCACTGGTGAATGTGCGACGTGGCGTAAACGACGGCGCGATCAAAGTCGCGGGCCTTGAGCCCGGCAGCCTCCCGCGCCGCCACGATCGCCGTCAGACTTGCGATGGAACCACCCGACGCGAGGTTGCCGTCGGCGGTCGCCGGAAAGCCGACGATCCGGGCCATCCAGTCGAGGATCAAATCCTCCATTTCGACGGACCCCGGTCCCACGAAGCGTACGCCGGCGTACTCGTTCGTCACCGCGGCGAGGTAGTCGGCGACCGACGAAGCGTAGATCCCGCCGCCGGGGATGTACGCCAGGTGGCCCGGGTGGGAGGGCACGAGCCCGGCCCGCACGACAGACTCGTCGATGCGGGCGACGAGCTGCTCGATGCCGTTCTCGGCGGGCAGCCTGCGCAGCTCGGCAACCGCCGACTTGTCGTGGTAGTAGGCAGGCGTTTCCGTTAGCTCCTTAAGGAACCGCTGGACGTAGCCATGCGCCTCCCGCATGAGACGGTCGCGCCCGGCCGCGTCGGGGTCGAGCGGCCGCGCGGACGCCTCCAGCTCGAGGATCCGGGCCCGTTCCCTGCGTGAGTTGGCGTGCATGGAGCGCCCGATCACCACGGATCGTCCGAGAGCACCACCCGCGGTCCCTCGCCGCGCTCCTCCATGGCGTTCACCCGGCCCTACTCCACGTATCCGTACACGTGGTACAGCATCGCATAGACCACCAGCCCGGTCACCGACACGTACAGCCAGACCGGGAGGGTCCAGCGCGCGAGGCGGGCGTGCTCGGGGAAGCGCTCGCGGCCGGCAAGGAAGAGCAGGCGGATGATGAGGGGAACCACCACCACCGCGAGCACCATGTGCGAGAACAGGATGGCCAGGTAGACCACCCGGGCGGTTCCCTCTCCGGCGAAGGTGTGCGCGCCGGTGAGGGAGAAGCGGATGACGTAGAAGACGAGGAAGAGGCCGGACGCGCTCGCCGCCGAGATCATGCACAGGCGGTGGCGGGGGATGTTGCGCGCCCGGATGAATGCGAACCCGGCCACCAGGAAGCTGGTGCTGAGCAGGTTCAGCGAGGCGTTGACCGGAGCCAGAAAGTTGCCGAGCGCCTCAGCGTCCATGGAATGCGGCGGCGGTGCGCCTAGAGGGCGGGATGAGGATCGGGTTCCTGCCCGGCCCGCGCCCTTGCCGAGCCGCGCCCATCCGTGGCAGCCCCCGCAGCGCCGGCCGCGAGCCGCAACTCGGGTTCATACCCGTAGGTGGCGAGTGCCACGGTCAGCGAGAGGAGCAGCGCCGCCAGCAGCGTGTGGAGCGAAACGGGCGCAACCGCGAGCCCGCTGCTCACCGAGAGGAAGCCCACGGTGACCTGGGCCAGCACCGTGACCAGCGCGCCCGCCGCGAGTGCCGGGAGCGGGGCGGCGGCCTTCCGGCGCAGCACGAAGACGGCCAGCGCGAGGGTTGCCAGCGCCACCAGAATGCCCAGCAGGCGGTGGCTGAAGTGCAGAATCACCAGCGGGTGCTCGAGGGGAGGCACCACCTGGCCCACACAGAGCGGCACGTCCGGGCAGGCCATGCCCGCGTCGGTGTGGCGCACCACGGCGCCCAGTACCGACTGCGCCAGCACCAGCGCCGCCACCCCGCCCGCCATCCTCCCCAGCGCTGCGCGCGCGGCACCCCCCAGGCGCGCGCCTCCGCCCCATCCCCGCGCCGTGACCACCGTCATGACCGTGGCCAGCCCCAGGAACAGGAAGGCCAGCGCGAGGTGGGAGGACGAGATGGCGTCGGGCAGGCGCATCAGCACGGTGAGGCCGCCGAGCACAGATTGGACGATCAGCAGCGCGATTCCGGCCAGCCCCGCCCGGTGGAGCCAGCGGCGCCCCGGCTGCCGGCGCCAGGTCAGCCAGGCGGCCGCGGCAAACAGCAGCACCAGTGCGCCCGCCACCAGCCGGTGCAGGTGCTCCCAGAAGACGCCGCCGGTCATCTCGGGCATCATGGTGCCGAAGCAGGTCGGCCAGTCCGGACAGGCGAGGCTCGACTCGGTCGCGTGCACGATGCTGCCCAGGAGGAGAAGCCCAAGGGTCCATCCCAGCACGACGGCCAGGCTGATGTGATGAAGGCGCGCGCTCATCGGCACCCCTCGCTAGCGGGCCGCCACGGCGGCCTCCCGGGCCTGCTTCGCCGCCGTCGGACCGGGGGAGGTGCTGGCCTCCGCCTCTTCCATGGCCTCCAGGTCGGCCATCGTCACCACGCCCTCCTCCAACCACCCGTAGGTCCCCTCCATGGTCCTCGCGGCAACCTTGTAGGTAGCGACGTCATCGTTGGAGAAGAGGGCGGCGAAGTGGGCCTTGATGCGCCGACGCGCCTGCCTGCAGAACAGGTCCGCAAGATCCTCCGGAGAGGAATCGCCGGGGTTCTTGGCGGCCAGCATGTCGACGCGAACGGTGACCGCGGTCATGGCGAAGAGTTCGGATCCGATGTCGACGATGCGACCCAGCACCGCCTGACGCTTCTCGAGCCCGGCCCCGAACCGGAGCATGCAGTAGAGCAGGGAACGCGCGAGCTTGCGCGAACTGCGCTCGATGAAGCGCACGTGGCTCGCCAGCCGTCCGAATTCCGAAAACCTGGGCCAGCGGCTCCAGCCCACCCAGCGCGTGGGATACCACCAGGCATAGTGCAGTCCGGCGCGTGCCAGCGCGGCCATCCGCTCCCGCAACGGCGCCCGCGGATCCACCAGAGCCCCCGCCAGCTTCAGGTGCTGATCCACCGCCTCGCGGGCGATGAACAGGCGCATGATCTCGCTCGAACCCTCGAAGATGCGATTGATGCGCAGGTCGCGGAGCAGACGCTCCACGGGAGCAGGCATCTCCTCGCCCCGGGCACGCAGGGAATCGGCGGTCTCGTAGCCCCGCCCGCTCCGCATCTGGACCGCGTCGTCGGCCAGGGCCCAGGCGGTCTCGCTGTTCCAGAGCTTGGCCATGGCGGCTTCGATGCGGATGTCGAAGGTCTTCGCGTCGGCCATCACCGAGGACAGTTCCATGACCGCTTCCATGGCGAAGGCGTTCGCGGCCATCCGCCCCAGCATCTGCGCGACGGCGTCGTGCCTTCCCACCGGGGCGCCCCACTGGACCCGGTCGCCGCACCAGCGGCGGCACATGTGCAGAGCCGACTTGCCGGCCGCCGCGCACAGGGCCGGGAGCGACAGCCTGCCCGTGTTGAGCGTGATGAGCGCGAGCTTGAGGCCGAGCCCCTCGCCCCAGAGCAGGTTCTCGCGCGGCACCCGCACGTTGGTGAAGCGCAGGACGCCGTTGGATAGCCCCCTCAGCCCCATGAAGCGGCTGGTGTGCACCACCTCCACCCCTGGCCAGGCCTTGTCCACGATGAAGGCGGAGATGGGCCGCTTCCCCTTGACGCCCGCTCGCGCCGGCGTGCACGCCATGACCACCAGGAGTTCCGCCCGCGGTCCGTTCGTACACCAGAGCTTCTCTCCGTTCAGGAGATAGGCGCTGCCGTCCGCCGTGGGCGTGGCCGTGGTCGACATGTTGGCGGGATCGGAGCCGGCCTCCGGTTCGGTCAACGCGAAGGCAGAGAGCGCCCCCGCGGCCAGCCGGGGGAGGTAGGCCCGCTTCTGCGCCTCGGTGCCGAAGTAGGAGAGAGGCTGGGGCACGCCGATGGACTGGTGCGCGGAAAGGAACGCGGCGGTGGAGATGCAGCGGCTTGCCACGATCTCCAGCGCGCGGTTGTACGTGACCTGCGAGAGTCCGAGGCCGCCGTATTCCCGCGGGATCTTGATGCCGAAGGCGCCCAGGGCGCGCAGTCCGTCGAGCACTTCCTCGGGGACCCAGGCTTCGCGGTCGACTGCGTCCCCGTCGATGTGGTTGCGCGCGAACTCCTCCAGCTCCCTGAGGAAATGACTCGCCCGAAACTGCTCCCCGGGGTCGGGCAGCGGATGGGGATGGACCCAGTCCAGATTTAACCGGCCCGAGAACAGCGACTTGACGAAACTCCGCTGCTTCCAGCGTTTCTCTCGCGCGCTCTCGGCCACCTCGCGTGCTTCGCGCTCACTCGCATGGCCCCTGGCAGGGTCTGGCGTCATTCGCGGCTCCGTAGAGTTTCGGGTCCCAGGTCGGCGATGCGCTTTGGCGATTCTCGTACCGGAACGGCTATCCGGTGCTCTCGAGCAGCGACCGCCCGATCGCGGCGACGCCCGCCCAGATCAGGGCCAGCGCAATCAACGCGGACACCGCGTGGGGCGGGTAGGTGCGCTGATCCTCGGGACGGCGCCGCATCACCGAAACCGGCAGCTGCGCCACGGCCGCCGCGATCGCCATGGGCATGATGTGCCCCATGAGCGCCGTGCTGAAACTGCCCGGTATGGTGAGGATGACGGCCACCCCGAGCAGGATCTGCAGGTGCAGTGATCCCGCAAACATTGAAGCCAGCACCCGCATGGGGCGGTCGTAGGGGCGACCCGTCGCCCACCCTGCGAGGGCGTAGAGTACGCACGCCGCACCAAACAGCAGAACCAGGTAGCGAACTCCCGAATGGGCCATGAACATGGGGCAGGACTCCTTGTCGGTTATCGGAAACGGGGGTTCGCCATCAGCGGAGGCCGTCGAGGTCGTCCAGTTCTTCGCGGGCGCTGGCGAGGAGGGCTTCGACGCGCTCCTTCTGCTCGCGGTGGGTCGCCGTGGGCGGATAGAGCGAACCCTGGCGGACGCCGCCGCCGTTCATCGACTGGTAGATGCCGGCCAGCGCCGCCCGGCCCTGGTTGAGGGCCTGGTCGAGTTCCTCGATCCGGGCGCCCCTCGCGCCGCCTCCGCCCATGCCGCTCAGCTCGTCCCGCACCCGCTCCACCTCCTGCCTCAGCGCCAGCACCTCCGACAGGAACTGCTCGCGCTCCCGGTACTGGGCCATGGTGACCGGCAACTCCGGATCACCGGTGACCACCAGGCTCTGCTCCGAGGTCGCGCCGCGCGCCTCCAGCACCACCCGGAACGTGCCGGGAGACACGAAATGGCCCCGGTCCTCGATGGTGCGCGCCAACCCCTCCACATCGTGGGCGCGCCACTGCGTCGAACTGCCGGGAAGCGGATGCCGGAGGTCCCAGTTGACCCTGTGCACGCCCGAAGAACCGGGTACCGACAGTTCGCGCACGAAGTTCCCGCGCTCGTCCTCGATGACGAGGCGCGCCGGGCCGCCGCCCTCCCCGAGGCTGTAGGTGATGATGGCGCCGTCCACGGGATTGGCGCCCGCGTATGCCTCCTGGGCCCGGTACGAGGTATCCTTCCAGTACTGGAAAATGGTGGCCGACCGGATCGGGAAGAGGTGCGCGGGCGCGGAGGCCACGCGGGCGTTCCAGGCGGCGAGGGCGCCGAGATCGTCGAGAATCAGGATGCCCCGTCCGTGGGTGCCCATCACCAGGTCCTTGTCGCGCGGATGGATGACGAGGTCGTCGTAGGCGGTGGTGGGCGCGGGCATCCTCGCCCAGGTGGCGCCCGCGTCGGTGGAGGCGAACAGGCCATGCTCGCTGCCCGCGAAGATCAACTCGGGGTTGTCGGGGTGCTCGGCGAGCGAGTTGACCGAACCGCCCGCCTCGAGCCCGACGCTCAGGTTCAGCCAGGTGGCGCCCGCGTCCTCGGTGCGGAACACGTAGGGGGCGAAGTCGCCGCTGCGGTGGGCGTCGAAGGCGACGTAGGCGACATCCTCGCCCCGCATCGAGGGAAGGATGCGGCTCACGTAGGTGCCGTCCGCCACCCCGTCGATGTTTCCGGAGAGCTCCGTCCAGGTGGATCCGCCGTCCCGCGAGAGCTGCACGTTGCCGTCGTCCGTGCCCACCCAGAGCACGTCCCCGTTCAGGGGCGACTCCGTGATGATGGTGATCTCGCTGAAGCTGCTCGTACCGTCGTTGCGGGACAGGCGGATGTCGGAGCCGCGCACGCCCATGATGTCCAGGGCGTCCCGGTCGATCCGGCGGGTCAGGTCCTCCGTGCGCGTCCAGCTGTTGCCGTGGTCGCGGCTGATGAAGAGCCGGTTGCCGGCCGTGTAGACCAGACCCTCGGTGTGCCGGGACACGAGTGAGGGCGAGACCCAGTCGAAGCGGTAGCGGCCCTCTCCCTCGGGGGGCTGGGGACGGATGTCGAGCTGGTCTCCGGTGTCGGTGTCCACGCGCACGTAGCCGCCGCCGTTGGAGTTCACATAGACGTAGCGGGGATCGCCCGGATCCGGCTGCTGGTACATGCCGTCGCCGAAGCCGGTCTGTCGCCAGTCGTCGTTGAGGATGCCGGCCCATCGCCGGGTGCGCGACGGCCCCGCGAAGGAGTGGTTGTCCTGGAGTCCCCCGTGCACCCAGTACGGGTCGCGCATGTCCACGCCGATGGCATAGAACTGCGCGATGGGGATGTTGTTGATGCGCCGGTAGTTGATCCCGCCGTCATAGGTCTCGTGCACCCCGGCGTCGCCAGCCAGGTAGAAGTGCTCCGGGTCCTGCGGATTGATCCACATGGTGTGCATGTCGGCGTGCACGCCCACGTCGTAGGTGGGACGTGCCGAAATGTCCTGCCAGGTGCGCCCGCCGTCGCGGCTGCGGTAGGACGACGTCGCCAGGGTGTAGACCACGTTCTCGTCGTTCGGGTCGATGTAGATGTGCGAGTAGTACATGGGGCGGCCGTTCAGGTCGCTCATCTTCTCCCAGGTGTCGCCGCCGTCGGTGGAGCGGTACGTCCCCGTGTCCTCGGTGTGCTCGATCAGCGCGTTGAGCACCAGGGGATTGGAGCGGGAGATGGCCAGGCCGATGCGCCCCTTGTCTCCCGCGGGAACGCCTTCGGTCAGCTCCTCCCAGGTGTCGCCGCCGTCCATGGAGCGATAGATGCCGCTGCCGGGACCGCCTCCGTTGAAGCCCCAGGCGGTGCGGCGCCGCTGGTAGGTTGCCGCGTAGACGATGTCGGGGTTGTCATGGTTGAGGACGAGGTCGATGGCCCCGGTGTCTTCATCCACGTACAGGACCTTCCGCCAGTTGCGGCCGCCGTCGAAGCTGCGGTAGACGCCGCGCTCCTCGCTCGCGTTCCACAGGTCTCCGCTGGCCGCCACGTAGACGACGTCGGGGTTGCGCGGATGGACCTGCACCTCGGCGATGTGACGGGTGGCTTCCAGCCCCAGATGCTCCCAGCTCTCCCCGCCGTCATCGCTTCGGTAGATGCCGTTGCCCCACGAGGTGCTCTGCCGATTGTTCTGCTCCCCGGTGCCCGCGTACACGACCCGCGGGTCGGAGGCCGCGAGGGCCACGTCGCCGAAGGTGTTGACTTCCATGTCCTCGAAGACGTTCACCCAGGTGTGCCCGCGGTTGAGGCTGCGCCAGAGGCCGCCCGAGGCGGTGGCGACCCAGAGCACGGAGGGATCGTCCTCGAGCGCCTCCACGTCGTGGACCCGGCCACCCGTGACCGCCGGGCCTATGGACCGGGGACGGAAGGCTTCCAGCTGTGCTTCGGAGATGGGGGCGGATTGCGCGGCAACCCAAAACGGGAGCGAGAACGCCAGCAGCAGGCTCCCCAGAGCACCTGCGCCGACTCTCCCCAGATGGACGGACATGCTGATTCTCCTGACACGAAGAGACCCGGCCGGACGGCGAGGGATGAGACGGGAGACGCCGTTTCCGGCACTGTTGACGGCCCGGAAAAGAATCGTATCCGCGCCGGTTCGGTGCAAGCTGACGAACGTCAGAACCCCCACTCCGGGGATTCGCCGCCGGGTTCGGGCGGTTCGCGGCCGCTGAAGCGCTCGAGCGCTTCGCGCACTGCGTCGAGCACGTCGTCCGGCATGTCGCTCGCCGTCAGCATCCAGTCCAGGTAGTCCGGCGAGGTCGCCGCCACTTCCGCCAGGCGCGTTCCCCGGTGCTTTCCGCGGGCGAAGACGTAGCTCTCGAGGTCGCTCCCCGAGAACCATCTCTGGAACTCCGTCAGAAAGGGCCTGACCTGGTCGCAGTATGCGTGGAGCCCGGCGATGTCGTCCGGAAGATCCGGGTAGTGCGCGAGCTGCGCGGCGAGGACGCGGGCGGTCATGTGCACGTCCGCCCGGGCGCTGTGGGCGCCGTCGTGCTCGTCGTGGACGTAGAAGCGGGCAGCCGCGGCAAGGTCGCGCGGCTCCTCACGGTGGAAGATCACCTGGGCGTCGATGAGCCGGCGATCCTTCAGGTCGAAAGGGACCGCCGCGCGCCGGAACTCCTCGAGCAGGATGTGCAGGTCGAAGCCGCGGATGTTGAACCCGGCCAGATCGCATCCCTCCAGCAGGCCGGCGAGGCTGCGCGCCCGGCTCCGGAAGGGGGCTTCGCCGGCGACGTCGGCGTCGCTGATGCCGTGGACCGCGGAGGCTTCAGGGGGGATGGGCTTTTCCGGGTTGAAGCGGCGGACCTTGTCCACGACCCGGCCATCGGGATACAGGATGAGCAGCGCCAGTTCGACGACGCGGTCCTCGCTGCGGTTCAAACCGGTGGTTTCGAGGTCGAGGAAAGCCATGGGACGGGCCAGGCTGATGGGGAGGGCAGGGTCCATGGGCGGTGGGCCAAAGGGGGTTTCGGCGGCGCGGATCCGCACATCCGGCGGCTGCTCCGCTCGAGTCTGATTCGGGGAGCGTTGAGTCTGGCAGCCGGAGCGCGGGAATGCCAGATTGGCGACGGATCGGGTCGCCCGTCGGGCGGGAGCTGACGACGAAACATCCGTTTTCGTGATCAGCAGATCGTCATTCACACGAACCAGAGTGACCGTGCGCCCGGGAGATCGCGTCATGAGACCCGTCCTGGCCGAGCTGCTTGGCACGTTCGCGCTGACCCTGGCCGTGTCGTTTGCGCTCGCGAATCCCGGTTCTGCGGTGCCGGCCCCGGTGACCGTGGCGGTTACCCTTGCGGTGCTGGTCTATGTGCTCGGTCCCGTTTCCGGGTGCTTCATCAACCCGGCGGTGACGGTGGCGGTCGCTTCGGTCGGCGAACTCCCGGCCCGGGAGACGGCGTGGTTCGTGTTGGCCCAGTTCGCTGGCGCGGCGCTGGCCCTTGGGGCGGTCCGGCTGCTTCCCGGCGCACCTGTCGCTCTCCCGGTTGACGGTTCGGTTGCCACGGGAATGGCCGAGATGCTGGGCGCGGCATTCCTTGCCTTCGCCATCGTGCCCGTGCTCGCAGGGCACGTCCCCGGGCAGTTGAGCGGCGTTGTGATCGCCATGGGGTTGCTGGTGGGGATCTCCTGGTCCGCCCCTCACTCCAACGCCGTGCTCAATCCCGCAGTGGCGCTGGGCATCGGTTCGATGTCGCTGCCCTACGTCTGGGGTCCGCTGGCGGGCGCGATTCTGGGAGCGCAAGTGGCCCGGTACGTCTGCGGGCCGAGGCGGTCTTCCGACTGATCCGCCGCGGTCTCACCGGACGCCCGGGCTTGGCCGCACGGCGGCATGGTCGGCATCGAGCATACCGGAATCGAGGGCGTGCCGCTGATCGTGGTACCGGCGGCACCTGCTTGTGGCGGGCCCGACGATCTGTTGCGTACAATGTTCGGACGCAGCCCCGCAGGTCCCGCTCGCCCGTGGCGACGGGGACTCCGGAACGGTCTCGGCGGGCGCTCCTTACGTCAACGTCATGCAAAGGCAACCCCTGATGGCACGCTTCCCGATCACCACAATCACGCTCCTGGCCACCGCACTCCTCGTTCTGCCTGACGGCGCGGCAACTCAGGACCGGGGCCTGGCGCGGCACCTCGACCGGGCGGCGCACCGGCCCGCGGTGCCCGGACCCAACGGCCTGGTAACGGCCGGACATCCGCTGGCGTCCATGGCGGGTCTGCGCATGCTCATGGCCGGGGGCAACGCCGCCGATGCCGCCGTCGCGACTCTCGCCACCCTGAACGTGGTGCGGCCCCAGATGTCCGGGATGGCCGGAAACGGGTTCGTGACCCTGTACGACCGCGTCTCCGACCGCGTGTATTCGCTCGGGGCGACCGGCGCCGCGCCCCTGGCCATCGATCCCTTGAGCCGCTCGGCCGAGGAGCTGAACAAGGGGATCCACGCGGGGGTCGTCCCGGGCCTCTTCGGGGGATGGATCGCGCTGCTCGACCGCTTCGGCACCATGAGCCTGGACCAGGTGCTGGCTCCGGCCATCGGCTACGCCGAGAACGGCCATCCCATCGAGGCATCGGTGGTGGCGGCGATCGAGTCCCACAAGGAACTCTTCGAGAGCTTTCCGTCGAGCCGGAGGATGTTCCTCCCCCTGGGGAGGGTGCCGGAGCCCGGCGAGAACTTCCGCATGCCCGATCTGGCGAACACACTGCGGAAGGTGGTCGAAGCGGAACAGATGGCGCTGGCGGCCGGAAAGGCGCGCTCTGACGCGCTCCAGGCCGCCTTCGACCGGTTCTACCGCGGCGACATCGCCGAGGAGATGGCGCGCTTCTACGGCGAGAACGGCGGTGATTTCACCATGGAGGACTTCGCGCGCTACGAGCCCATCTGGGCAGAACCGGTGCACACCACCTACCGGGGCTACGACGTGTACACCAGTCCGCCCACGTCCCGGGGCGGTCTCGAGGTCACGATGCAGTTGAATCTCGTCGAGGGCTTCGACCTCAAGGCGCTCGGCCCGGGAAACCCCGAGACCATCCACCTGCTGGCAGAGGCGATCAAGGTCGCGAAGGCGGACATCTATGCCTACGTGGCGGATCCCGCTCTGGTCGACGTGCCCGTTGACCAGATGCTCTCGAAGGACTACGCGTCGGCGCGCCGGTCCCTCATCGATCCTTCGCAGGTGATGGCGTACCCGGCCGCCGGGAATCCGGCGCGGGTCGAGGTGCTCCAGCCGGCCGGGCGAGCGGCGGGCGCGGGAGTGGCGGAGGGCTCACGGGGGCACTTTGCCGAGCAATCGTACGAGGGAAGCACGACCAGCTTTTCCATCGCGGACCGGTTCGGCAACGTCATCGCGGCCACGCCCACGCACGGCGGAGGCTTCGGCACGGGGGTGGTTGTCGGCAACACCGGCCTCACCTTCAACAACGGGACCCGTATCGGCTCGACGTCGCCCTACCCCGACAACGTCAACTATGTCCGAGGGGGGCAGATTCCCATCCTCAACAACTCGCCCATCATCGTGCTCCGGGACGGGCGGTTTCATGCGGCGCTGGGAACGCCGGGCGGCGAGACGATCGGCCAGACCCAGTTTCAGGTGCTGGTGAACCTGCTCGACTTCGGAATGCCGATCCAGGAAGCCATCGCGGCGCCCCGCTTCACGCTGCGCGGGGTGCCCAACTTCTACCAGCCGGGAGCGGATGTCCGGTTCAGCCTCGAGGACCGGCTGCCCGGCAGCGTCGTCCAGTCCCTCGAGGGGCTGGGATACGCCGTGGAGTTGTCGCCCGGATACGCCTTCGGCAGCATCCAGGGAATCACGCTGGATGCGCGGACGGGGACGCTCATGGCCGGAGCCGATCCCCGGCGCGTGGCCTACGCGGTGGGCTGGTGAGGCAGGGGCGCCTGTTCCGCGAACGCCTCCCGGATGATGCGCCGCTGGCCCTTCATGTGGTCGGACACCTTGCCCTCGGCCGGGCTGGACCACTCCGGGCGCGAAGCCTGACGTAACGTCAGGGTTGCGGGCATGAGGGCCCGCAGGAGGGGTGCGACGTACGGGCGCGCCCCCATGTTGCGGGGTTCCTCCTGTGCCCACACGACCTCTCTCAGGGCCGGGAGGCCCGCCAGCAACTCCGCGATCTCGCGCCGCGGGAACGGATAGAGCTGCTCGACCCTCGCCAGCACCGTGTCCCTGGCGAGCGAGCGCTCCTCGCTCGCGATCAGGTCGTAACAGACCTTGCCGCTGCACAGGATGAGCCGGGTCGCGGACCTGCGGGCCTGGTCCCCCGTTTCTTCGGCCAGCACCGGACGGAAACCCCCGCCGGCGAACTCCGAGGCCCGCGAGCGGGCCAGCTTGTGGCGCAGAAGGCTCTTGGGGGACATGACCACGAGCGGACGCTCGGGGGTGTGCGCCTGGCGGCGCAGCAGGTGGAAGTACTGGGCGGACGTGGTGGGGTTGGCGATCCGCATGTTGCCGTCGGCGCACATCTGGAGGAAGCGCTCCAGGCGGGCGCTCGAGTGCTCCGGGCCGCGCCCTTCGTAGCCGTGCGGCAGGAGCAGCACGAGCCGCGAAAGCTGTCCCCATTTCGCCTGTCCCGACACCACGAACTGGTCGATGACGGGCTGGGCCACGTTGGCGAAGTCGCCGAACTGCGCTTCCCAGATGACGAGATCGCGGGCCGCGCCCACGCTGTAGCCGTACTCGAAGCCCAGCACCGCGGTCTCTGACAGCGGCGAGTTGTGTATCTCGAAGCGGGCGCCGCCCATGGCCGCCAGCGGCGCGTGCGACGAGCCGGTCTCCGCGTCGTGGAGCACGAGGTGGCGATGGCTGAAGGTGCCGCGCTGCGCGTCCTGCCCGCTGAAGCGAATGGGAATCCCCTCCCGGAGCAGGGAACCCAGGGCGAGCACCTCGGCGTGGGCCCAGTCGAGCGACGATTCCCCGGTGAAGCCGGTCCGGCTCCTGTCCAGCTGCCGGCGCAGCTTGCGGTTGACGGAGAAGCCCTCCGGCACCGCCATCGAGGCGGCGTTGATCTCCGCGAGGGTCGCTAACGGGACGGCGGGCGGGCCGGCATCCCGGTCCCGGGATTCGGTCCGATCCGCGTCGCCTTTCCCCACGACATCCGCGTCCGCACCGGCCGCTTCTTCCGCGGACGGTTTCGGTGAACCGGTCCCGGCCCGCCCGCCATCACCGGAGGGCTTCGCCGCGCTGGCCGCCACCAGCGCCTGCCGCAGACGATCGGTGACGTCGCTGCGGGCCGCCGCGACCTCGTCCGCGGTCACGATGCCGGCCTTCGCCAGCGCCTCGGAATACAGGGTGAACACGGTGGGATGGGCGCGGATGCGCTCGTACAGGCGCGGCTGGGTGTAGGCCGGGTCGTCCCCTTCGTTGTGCCCGTGCCGGCGATACCCGATCAGGTCCACCACGATGTCGTCGTGGAATTCCGCCCGGTATGCCATGGCCAGGCGCATCGCGGTGAGGCACGCGGGAGGATCGTCGGCGTTCACGCGCAGGACCGGGATGTCGTAGCCCTTGGCCAGATCGGAGGCGTAACGGGTGGAGCGGCCTTGTTCCGGGTCGGTGGTGAAGCCGATCTGGTTGTTGACGATCAGGTGGACCACCCCGCCCGTCGCGTATCCCGCCAGCCGGGCCAGATTGAGCGATTCCGCCACCACGCCCTCGGCCGCGAAGGCCGCGTCGCCGTGGATGAGGAGCGGCACGACCGCGGCCGTGTCCTGCCGGTCATCCTGGCGGGGACCCGCGAACTGGCGTGCCCGAGCCAGCCCCGCCACCACGGGATTGACGAACTCCAGGTGACTCGGGTTGGGGGCCAGGGTGACCCGCACGGTGCTCCCGTCGCGCAGGACGTGGTCGCGGGTGGCGCCGTGATGGTACTTCACGTCTCCGATCCCGCTCTCGTCGTCGGGCAGGGTGAGGATGCCGTTCGGGGCCGGGGCCGCGCCCTCGAACTGGCGCAGGATCTCGTCGTAGCCCACGCCCACGCTGTGCGCGAGCACGTTCAGCCGGCCCCGGTGGGCCATCCCCATGACGACTTCCCGGCATCCCCGAGCCGCCGCCTCCTCGAGCACCAGATCGACCATGGGCACGAGCATGTCGTTGCCCTCGAGAGAAAACCGCACCTGCCCCGGATAGACGCGGTGCAGGAACTGTTCGAGACCTTCCACCCGGGCCAGCCGGATCAGCAATTCCACCTGCTCTTCCCGGGTGAGGGGCTGCGCATGGACGCCCGATTCCACCTGGTTCCAGAGCCAGCGCACCCGCTCCGGCGACTCCAGGTGCTCGAACTGGTATCCGATGGACCCGCACCAGGCGCGCTCCAGCCGCTCCAGGTAGTCCGGTACGCGTTCATCGCCATCGTCGCCGAGGACGGTGGATGCGGGGAGCGCCTCCAGCTGCTCCATGCTGGTGCCGAAGAAGGAGGGATCGAGCTGCGGGTGTCCCGGGGGATCGCTCCCGAGCGGGTCGATGCGGGCCAGTTGGTGCCCGTGATCGCGGAAGGCCTGCACGAGCGACGTTGCACGGGCGACGAGATGGAGGAGCTCCCGCATCGCGCGCAGCGTGGCGGTGCGCTGCGGCGCGGGCGCGGGCGCGGGTGGCGGGGCCGGGCCGGGCGCAGCGGGTGGCGATGAGCCGCGTTCCACCGCCTCCTTCGAGAAAATCGAGCGCCAGCGCCTGGACACCGACTCCGGATCGGCCAGGTAACGCTGGAAGAGCTCCTCCACGTATCCGGCGTTCGGCCCGCTGAATAGTTCGGACGAGGGCATGAGTCGCGACATCCTGCCGTGCGGACAGCAGCGTTGGGGGGAGTGGAAGATAACCGGAACACCTTCCAAGTTGTACGGATCGCGCGTCCGCCCCTCTCACTGCCCCCGGAGAGAGCTTGCCCCATCCGCAGTCAGGCGCCCCCCCGGGCAGCCAACCCGCCCGCCCGGTGACGGAGGCGATTCGGCATGGGCGGATTCCCCTGCGCGTGCACCCCGGGTGGGCCCGCGCCTTTCCGTGGGTCGTTCAGGGAACCACGGTCCGCACCGGCGGGGACGGCGACTTCGGACTGTTCACGGCCGCGGCGGCGGGCGCGGTGATGAAGCGGTGGGAATCCCTGGCAACGGACACGGGATGCGGCAGCATGGTTCACGCCCGCCAGGTACACGGGTGCTCGGTCACCCTGCACGAGGCGACCCCGCCGGGTCTTCTCCTGGCCCCGCCGTGCGACGGGCACGCCACGCGGCGGGCGGGCACGCTGCTGGCGGTCTCCGTGGCCGACTGCGTGCCCGTCTTCGTGGTCGCCCCCCGCGCGCGCGCCGTGATGCTGCTGCACGCGGGGTGGCGGGGGGTGGCGGGCGGCATCCTGGAAGCGGGCCTCGCGATGCTGAAGCGGGACTTCGGAACCCATGCGCGCGAGGCCCACATGCACATGGGACCGGCCATCTGTGGGCGGTGCTACGAGGTGGGGCGCGAAGTGCACGAGGCGCTGGGGCTGCCCCGGCCGGCGTCCCCCGGCGAGCCGGTCGATCTGCGGCGGCTGCTGGTCGACCGGGCCCGCGCCGCCGGCGCCGATCCCGCACACCTGACGACTTCCACGTTTTGCACCCGGTGCGCGGACGCGCCATTCTTTTCGCACAGAGGCGGGGACGCCGGGCGCCAGATCGCGGTGCTGGGCATCGCACCCGACGACTCCGGATCCCCGGGAGGGGAATGGCTCGACGACCATCGCCGGGAGCGGCACTAGTGGACCGCTCCTTGCAGGACTTGCGCGCGGACCCCTCGGTCGGGCTTTGCTCGGTGTGCGCGCACAGCAGGGTGACGGGCAACCGGAGAGGCTCCATCTTCTGGCTCTGCCGGCTCTCGACCGACGACGCGCGCTTCCGGCGCTACCCGCGCCTGCCGGTGGCGCGCTGCCCGGGATTCGAACCGGCCACGGCCGGAAGGGCGGAAGACGACGGGAAGGACCAGGAGCGACAGCCGCGGCCTGGCGACGACACAACCACCAAACAGAACCGGGAGAACCGGAAATGAGCGAACCCTTCTACGTGTCCAGAGTGGAATTCGAGAAGGTGGCCGGTGCGCGCAGGCGCGGCCGGCTTCCCGCCGGAGCCACGGTCGAACTCGGCGTCCACGGGCCGGTCAAGAGCCACTACCGGCTCGATGCCGAACCGGATCAGCCCCTCGCCGTGGACTACGTCGTCGCCGCCGCGGGCGGGTGACTGCTCGGTACCCTCAACGGCGCACTGGAGGTGCGCGGGATCAGCCTCACCCCGGACCAGATCAGCGCCCGGGCGGAAGGAGTCAACGAGATGGCCGGCAGACTGCCGGTGCTCAGGCGCATTCACGTTCACTACCGGCTCTCGATCCCCGAGGGGTCGCGCGCGCCCACCGACCGGGCACTCGCCAGCCATGTCGACAAGTGCCCCACGGCCGCGAGCCTGCGTGACGCCATCGACATCACCTGGAGCGCGGACATCGTCGAGCACCCCACGGGTGACGCGTGATCGAGCGCCTGGCTGAGCGATCCCGTGCCTGAGCTGCTGGCGCAGACGATCATCGGCCTCTCCCTGGCGGTGCTGGCCCTGCTGCTGCCGTTCGCCGCCCACCGGACCTATCTGCTGCTCCTCAGCCGCCGCCCGCCCCCGGAACTGCCGCGCAGATGGACCGGCCGGCTGCCGCGGGTCACCGTCCAGCTTCCCCTGTACAACGAGGCTCCCGTCGCCCGCAGGGTGATCGACGCCGCGTGCTCGCTCGACTATCCGGCGCGCGCCCTGGAGATCCAGGTGCTGGACGATTCCACCGACGAGACCGTGGACCTCGTCGCCCGGCGGGTGGCGTGGTGGCGGGCGCGGGGCGTGAACGTGTGCCACATCCGCCGCCGGGAACGCTCGGGCTTCAAGGCGGGCGCCCTGGCCGCGGGGGTGCGCCGTGCCCACGGCGAGTTCCTGCTCGTGCTGGACTCCGATTTCGTGCCCGAACCGGATCTCGTCAGGAAGCTGCTGCCGCCCTTCCGGCTGCCCGGGGTGGGGATGGTGCAGGCCCGCTGGGACCATCTCAACGAGGACGCCAACTGGCTCACCCGCGCCCAGAGCCTCCTTCTCGACGGGCACTTCTTCTTCGAGCACGGAGGACGCTACCGGGGAGGCCTCTTCTTCAACTTCAACGGCACCGCGGGCATGTGGCGCCGCAAATGCCTCGAGGACGCGGGAGGATGGCATGCGGACACCCTCACCGAGGACCTCGACATCAGCTACCGCGCGCAGATGCGGGGCTGGCGATTCGTCTTCGTCGAGGACATCGGGGTTCCCGCGGAGCTCCCGGACCAGACCGGCGCCTTCGAGATCCAGCAGCGGCGATGGTCCCAGGGGGGGATTCAGACGGCGCGCAAGCTTCTTCCGGAACTGCTGCGCGGGCCCTGGCGGCTCTCGGTGAAGAAAGAGGCGGTGATCCACCTGTGCGGGCACATCGCCTACCCGCTCACGCTGCTCCTCGGGCTCCTGATCTATCCCTCCGCCCTGGCCCGGCGCGCGCTCGGAGGGGAGGAGTTCCTCTTCATCGATCTGGTCGTGTTCTTCCTGGCCACCATTCCCTTCGTCATCTACTACGCGGCCGCGGGCCGAAAGCGGAACCGTCCCTGGGGCGACCTGCTGCCCGCGGTGGCCGTGACCCTGGCCACGGGCGTCGGATTGACGGCACCGGCGACGCGGGCGGTGCTGCGCGGCCTGGCCGGCCGCCGGGACAGCTTCGCGCGAACGCCCAAGAAGGGCAGCGGCGGGGTGCTTCGCGAGCGGCCGGGAAGCCAGACTCCGGACACCCTCTTCAAGCTGGCCATGGCGATGGTGATGAGCATCTTCGTGGGTGCCGCGGTGCAGGCCGAACTATATGCCTCGGTCCCGTTCCTGATGCTCTTCGCCCTCGGCTACTGGAGCCTGGGAGTCGGGGGCCTGAAGCGCTTCGGAACCAGGCCGCGCGTCCCAAAGCAGCAGCGCGTAGAAGGGCAGCCAGAGGAGGAGAACCGTCCAGAGGGGCCTCGGCCACTCGCCGGTCTCCAGGTACGGACCCAGACCCAGGTACGTGACGAATGCGAGGCCGCTTAGCAGGATCCAGGCGCGGTTCCGGCGCAGGGCCGCGAAGGGCAGAATCCAGAGCGCGTACCAGGGATGGAATGTCGGCGACAGCAGCAGCCCGGCGCCGAGGATCCAGAAGAGAGCCCGCTCCGCGTCGAGGTTCCTGAATGTCGCCCAGGCCACGACCGCGAGCACGAGCACCCCGGACAGGTAACGGGGCGCCCGCGCCCCCGGCAGAACGGCTTCGATGACGGCGAAGGCTCCCTCGTAGGCGCGCCAATGTTCCGCGTAGGTGGCGAGACCGGCCCAGAGGGCGGATCCCGCTTCGGCATAGGGGAGATGGAAGAAGACGAGGACCACCGCGCACGTGGCCGCCAGGCGCACCCCGTAACGGCGGGTGAGCGCGGGCAGCGCGACGATGGGCGCGAACTTGGTGAGGGTCGCGAGAGCCAGCACCGCACCCATCGCCCAGGGCGCCCGGTGCCTCGATTCGAAACCTGCGCTGGAGGAGCCGGCGCCGGCGGCGGACCCGGTCCCGCGCGCGGGCAGGGCGAGAAAGACCAGGACCACGAGCAGGAGGATGCCGAGGGACTCGAAGTGACCGCTCCAGGCCGTCTCGACCACCAGCAGCGGCGACCACGCGAAGAGCACGAGGGTCCCGGGAACGGAGCGTCCGGTCCGGCGGGCGATCTTCGCGAGCAGCAGACAGGCGGCCAGGTCGGCGAGCGTCCACAATGCCTTGAGCGCGAGCAGCGACCCGCCGGCGAGCGCGCCCGCCGCGAACACCACCTGCGCGAAGGGTGGGTAGATGGTGGAGATGGACGGATTGTTGATGCGCGCGTGCCAGGCGGTGCGAATCGATTCGAGTTCCGGCGCATCCGGGGGGTACAGGTAGGGGTTGATGCCTGCCAGCTGCACGTGTCCGTCCCAGAGATAGCGATAGATGTCGTCGGACAGAAACGGCACGCAGGGGAGTAGAACCACGCGGAAGAGGATGGCGAAGCCCCAGATGAGGCGGGTGCCGGCACCCTCGTCGAACGCGGTGTGCGCAGCCCGCCAGTAGACCGCGAACGCACCTGCAAGGAGCGCGAGGCGTGGAAACGGAATCCCGGCTTCGGGCCACCAGCCCAGAGCCGTCAGAAAAACAAGTTCCAGAACCCCCAGGACGATCAGCGTCCGCGCGCCCCGGCTCCCCAACCGACTCACCGTTCGCGCGCTCCTGAGCCCAGGCCCGGCATGTCTCCTTCCCCGCCACCCCAGCCACCCCCCGCCGCCGGCCGCGTCGCGGTGCTCATCCCCGCGCTCGACGAAGAGCCGACCATCGCGTCGGTGATGCGCGCGCTGCCGGCCGGGCTGGTCGACGAAATCGTGGTCGCGGACAACGGCTCACGGGACGCCACCCCCCGGATCGCGCGCGAACTGGGGGCCGTGGTGGTGGCCGAGCCGCGCCTGGGATACGGCTCCGCCTGCCTGGCCGGCATGCGGCACCTGGCCCGGCGCCCTCCGGAGATCGTGGTCTTCCTGGACGCGGACGGGAGCGACGATCCCTCCGGGCTGGGCCGGCTGATCGAGCCCATCCGCTCGGGCGCGGCGGACATGGTGCTGGGGGTGCGCACCGGCGACCCGCCCGGAGTGCCGCTGCACGCGCGCATGGGCAACCGGGTCGTGCTCATGTGCGCGCGCCTCCTCTTCGGCCTTCGCTTCCGCGACATGCCTCCCTTCCGCGCCATTCGCTACGATCGCCTGTGCGAGCTGCACATGGATGACCGCGACTGGGGCTGGACCCTGCAGATGCAGATCCGTGCCGGCCGACTCCGCCAGCGCATCGTCGAGATCGACGTCCCGTACACTCGCCGGGCAGGAGGTGTTTCCAAGATCAGCGGCACGCTGAGCGGTTCGCTCAAGGCCGGCGCCAAGATGTTCTATACTCTCGCCCGCGAGAGATCGATGTCCGTGAGACAATACAGATGAGAGACACAGATACCGAAGTCATGTCCCGCGCGCGGAACGCATCGTCCGTCATCGACGACGTGCGCAGCCGCCTCAGGCGTGTTCTCCCCTACGGGGAAGCCGAGCTCGCCGCGGACTTCGCGGGGCTCTTCCTCGCCAGGGCGCCGGCCCTCTATCTCCGCGAGCGGAGCCCGGTGGAGCTCGCGCGGGTGACCGCGGACGCCTTCGGGTTCCTGCAGGCGAGCCGCCCGGACCGGGTGGACGTGCGCGTCTTCAACCCCGCCGCCGAGCCGGGAGGGCGGCGGGCTCCCGTGACCGTGATCCGCACCAACGTGGGCGAGCGCCCCTTCATCGTGGACTCGATCCGCGAGCACCTGCACTCGCGGGATCTCACCATCGAGCACTTCATCTACCCGCTCCTGGGGATCGTGCGTCGCGAGGGCCGCATCCTGCGCATCGTGCCGCCCGCCGACGCGGAGGAGCGGGAATCGCTCATCCACTGCGAGATCTCGCGCGTGACCGATCCCGCCGTCCTGGAATCGCTTCAGGAGGAACTCGAGCAGCGTCTCGAGGACGTGGTGCGCGCCACCGACGACTTCCGGCCCATGCTGGCTGCGCTGGACCGGTCCATGCGGACGCTGGAGGCCCGGGCCCGCCAGCTGCCCCACCTCGCCGGCGAACTCGACGAGATCCGGGCCTTCCTCGCCTGGCTTCGCGACGACGGCTTCGTCTTCCTCGGCCACCGGCGCTACGACGTCGCCGACGACCCGGACACCGGCGAGCCCCATGTGATGGTGGAGCGCGGTTCCGGCCTCGGCATCCTGCGTGACGAAGAGCGTTCGGGCTACGTGAACCCGGTTCCGCTGGCATCCATGCCCGGCACCCTGCGGCAGCTCCTCGCCGACGGCCCCCTGCTGCTCATCGGCAAGACCAACGCCCGTGCCACCGTGCACCGGCTGGCGCACATGGACTACATCGGCGTCAAGAAGCTGGATGCCGAGGGGCGGCAGGTGGGAGAGGAACGCTTTCTCGGGCTCTTCACCTCGAAGGCGTACGGCGACCATGCGGACCGAATTCCCATCCTGCGCCAGAAACTGCGCTGGATCCTGGCGGATGCCGGGGCTCAGAAGGGGGCCCACGACTACAAGGAGATCAACACGATCTTCAACTCGATGCCGAAGGAGGAGCTCTTCCTCAGCTCGGCGCGGGAGATCGCCAAGGACGTCAGAACGGCACTGACCTCGTACCACACCACGGGGGTGCAGGTGACCCGCCGCGAGGACCCGGTCCGCCGGGGGGCCTCGTTCATGGTCATCATCCCGCGCGAGAAGTTCTCCGCCAAGGCGCGCAAGGCGATCGAGGCCGCGTTCGTCAACGCCCTCGACGGCGAAGTCCTGAACTATCACCTGGCGATGGGCGGCGGAGAGCAGGCCCGGCTCCACTTCTACCTGAGGGTGCGCCCCGAGCTGCTGGACGTGGTCACCGACGTCGAGCTCAAGCGGCTCGTGCAGCAGCTCACCCGCGACTGGACCGACCGGGTGGACGACGAGCTGGGACAGGTCAGGCCGCGGGACGAGGCGCGACGGCTCGCCCACCGCTACGCCACCGGCTTCGGCGCGGACTACCGGGCCGTCGCCGACCCCGAGGTGGCCGCCCGGGACATCCTGCAGCTCGAGGCGATGGTGGCCGACGGGCGCAACCTGTCCATCGCGCTCTCGAACCCGGAGGACAGCGCCGTGGCGCCGGGCGACCGGGTGACCGAGCTTCGCCTCTACCGGCTCGGGCCCCGCCTGGTTCTGTCGCACTTCATGCCCATCCTCGAAAACGCGGGGCTGCGGGTGATCGCGGAAAAGCCGGCCCAGCTCCGGGGATCCGGAGTGCCCGAAGGCGCCGTCCACACCTTCGCCGTCCAGACCTCCGGCAAGTCTCCGCTCGATCTCCGCGAGGCCGGCCCTCCCCTGGTGGACGCCATCCTGGCGGTGAGCGCGGGCGACGCCACCAACGACCGGCTCAACGCGCTGGTTCCGGCCGCGGGACTGGCCTGGCGGGAAGTGGAGGTGCTGCGGGCCTACTCGAGCTACGGCTTCCAGCTCGGCGCCGTGCCCAGCCGGGACTCCATCGTCGATGCACTCCTCAACTATCCCCGCATCGCGCGGCTGCTCTTCGGCTTCTTCGAGGCCCGCTTCCGGCCCGGGGAACGGGCGCGCGGGCGCCGGAAGGCCGACATGGGAGCAATGCGCGCCAAGCTGCTCGCCGCCCTGGACGACGTCTACCTGCTGAGCGACGACCGCGCCCTGCGCCATCTGCTGACGCTGATCGGCGCCACGGTGCGCACGAACTACTACGCCACCGGAGGCAGCACGCCGGCGCGGCGCTCGGGCGGGGTCCCGTACATGTCGTTCAAGGTGATGGCGCGCGCGCTGACCTCGCTGACCCGGACCCCGCTGCTCTGCGAGGCGTGGGTGCGTTCGGCCCGGATGGAGGGGGTGCACCTGCGGGGCGCGCGTGTCGCCCGGGGCGGCATCCGCTACAGCGACCGCCCGGACGACTTTCGCACCGAGGTGCTGGGGCTCGCGGAAACCCAGATCGTCAAGAACTCGGTGATCGTCCCGGCCGGCTCCAAGGGCGGCTTCGTCATTCTCGACCAGCCGTCCCTCTCGGTTGCGACCCGGAGCGAGGTGGAACGGCAGTACCGGACCCTCATGCGGGGGCTCCTCGACCTGACCGACAACCTGCGCACGGGCACGCCGGTCCCTCCCGACGACGTGGTCTGCCACGACGACCCCGATCCCTACCTGGTGGTGGCCGCGGACAAGGGCACGGCCGGTTTCTCCGACATCGCGAACGCGGTCGCGGACAACTACGGCTTCTGGCTGGGCGACGCCTTCGCCTCCGGAGGCTCGAACGGATACGACCACAAGGAGCTGTCGATTACGGCACGCGGCGCGTGGGAGTGCGTGAAGCGCCACTTCCGGGAGATGGGCAAGGACATTCAGTCGGAGCCCTTCACCGTGGTGGGCATCGGGGACATGAGCGGCGACGTGTTCGGCAACGGCATGCTGCTCTCGCCGCACATCCGGCTGATCGCGGCCTTCGACCACCGGCACATCTTCATCGATCCCGACCCCGACCCGCGCGCCTCCTTCGAGGAGAGGGAGAGGCTCTTCCACAAGCCCGGTTCCTCGTGGGCGGACTACGACGCGAGCGTGATGAGCCCCGGCGGGATCATCGTGCGGCGCGGCTCGAAGGAGGTCGAACTCTCTCCGGAGGCGCGCGCGGCCCTGGGCATTGCGGGGGATCCCGGCAAGGTGAGCGGCGAGGAGCTGGTCCGCCTCGTGCTCCGGGCCGAGGCCGAGCTGTTCTGGAACGGGGGAATCGGCACCTACGTGAAGGCCTCGGACGAGACCCACGCGGACGTCGCCGATCCCTCCAACATCCCGGTGCGGGTGGACGCGAGCGAGTTTCGCGTCAAGGTCGTGGGCGAGGGCGGCAACCTCGGGCTCACCCAGAGGGCGCGCATCGAGTTCGCGCTGGCCGGAGGGCGCCTGAACGTGGACGCGCTCGACAATTCAGGCGGCGTTTCCCTGTCGGACCGCGAGGTCAATCTCAAGATCCTGCTCAACGCGGTAGTCGAGGAAGGGCGCATGACGGGAGCGGAGCGCAACCGCATGCTGCGCGAGCTGGCGGAATCCGTTTGCGACCAGGTGCTGCTCGACAACGCCTCGCAGAGCCTGGCGGTGTCGCTCGACCTGGAGCGCGCCCGCGAGGGAGTCGACGACTTTCGCCAGCTCATCTCGGAGCTGGAAAGGGAAGGCTCTTTCGACCGCTCCCGCGAGCATCTGCCCACCTGGGAGCAGCTGCTCGAGCGGGACGAGACGGGTTCGCGCCTGACCCGGCCGGAACTGTGCGTGCTGCTCGCGCACGCCAAGCTCCACCTGATGCGCCGCCTGCTGAAGGGGACGCTCATCGACGACCCGGCGGCGAGCGGCTACCTGGCGCGCTACTTCCCGCCGGCCGCCGTCGACGCCGCGGGTGAATCCGGGTTGGCCGCCCACCGCCTGGGGCGCGAAATCGTGGCCAGCCAGCTCACCAACGACCTCGTGGACCTGATGGGCGCCGGATTCGTGCATCGCATGATGCGCGACTCCGGGGCTTCGGCGGACGAGGTGGCGCGGGCCTGGCTGGTCGCCTCCCGGCTCTCGGGACACCGGCAGCTCATCGCCGATCTGCGGGAGCGCGAGCGCGAGACGGGGACGGGGGTCGCGTACCGGTGGTACATGGGGCTCAGCGGGGTGCTGGACCGCACGACCCGCTGGGTGCTCGGGAACGCCGAGCGCGAGGAGATCGACAGCCTGGTGGGCAGCAACTTCACTACCCTGCGCGAGCTGCAGCTCATCTTCCCCGACGTGGTGAGCGGGGAGGACCGGCTGACCTTCGAGCGCCTGGTGTCGGCGATTCAGGAGGTCGGGCCGGCAGCGGACATCGCGCCCGCGCTGGCCACCCTGCGCTTCCTGGACCAGTTGATGGACATTCTGCGGGTGGCGCGGGACACGCGGACGGCGCCGGTGTACGCGGCGCGGGCCTACTACGCGGTTTCGGAGCTGCTGGAGATTCCCTGGCTCCGCCATGCGATCGACGAGTGCGCGCGGGACGAGCGCTGGGAGCAGCGCGCCGCGCGGGCGCTGAACGACGACCTGACCCGCGCGCACCACCGCATCGCCAACTTCTCGGCGGCCGCGGCGGCGGAGCGGGACGCGCAGGCCGGCGGCGTGGCGCACGTACTGACCGCGCTGCGCAGCCGGGAGGTGGCCTACTTCGGCGAGCTGCTCACGGAGCTGCGCGCCGAGAGCACCCTCACGCTGTCGGGGCTGGCGGTGGCGGTGCGCGCCATCATGGTGCTCTCCGAGCGGACCGGGAAGGGCGCGGGCGCGGGCGCGGACGAACGGTAGCCGCGACCCGGCCGGCAGCCCGGATGTGACGGACTGCCGGCAGCCTGTGGACCGCTAACCGATGCGATCGATGTAGTCGTCCAGGGCCGCGAGCACCTTCACGACGCCCGACGTGTCTTCCGCCGCGGTGATGTCGGCCGCGAAATCGAACATCATCCTGCGCACAGCCTCGCGGTCGATGCCCGCGGGGGCCGCCTCGCGGGCCGGTGCCGCTGCCGGCTCGGGCTCCGCTGCCGGCTCGGGCTCGGGTGCAGGAGCGGGCTCGGGTGCAGGAGCGGGAGCAGCCGCTGCAGGCTCGGGCTCGGGCGCGGGAGCCGCAGGCGCGCGGCGACGACGCCGGCGGGGCTTGATGCCGGCCGCGGCATCCGCCGCCCGGCGAGCGGCCCGCTTCACCTGAAGTGGATAGCGCGCGTGGAACTGGCGCTTGGTCAGCTCGGCGATTCCGGCATTCAGTTTGATCGCGCCTGCGAGCAGCTCGTCCACCGTAACGTCGGGATTGTCCTTCAGCTGTCCCTCGACCCAGCTCATGACCTCGGCGTCCGTCGTCGTCTTGCTCCTGGCCGGCGCCGGCGCGGGGGCCGCGGCCTCCGCGGGTTCGGCTGGTGCGGGTTCGGGTGCGGCTTCCGGCGCGGTTTCCGCGGCAGCTTCCGGTGCGGGTTCCGGTGCGGCTTCCGATGCTGCTTCAGCCGCAGCCGCGGCAGCAGCCCTGCTGGCCCGCCGCTTCACCTGAAGCGGATATCGCGCATGAAACTGGCGCTTGTTCAGTTCCGCCACATCAGGCTGGAGGATCTTCGCGCCCTCGAACAGCTCGTCTACCGTAACTTCCGGATTGTCCTGCAGTTGCTTCTCAACCCAACCCATAACTTCAGCGTCGGTTGCGACCATCGATCAACTCTCCCCCATGTGACGATTGAAACAGCCAGGAAATCGGTTGCCAGTGCAAACGATAAGGTCTGACAAAGTGGCGCGCAATATCCATCAGTGCTGATACGAATATGATTCCGCGGCGCGCCGATGTCCCGGCGTCACCGGGTTCAGAAGTCAATGACGACGCGGAGCCCGAAGGTTTCCTCGAAGAGGCCTTTCTTCTGATCCACGGTCCAGCGCTCCAGCAGCACGTCGCCGGCACAGTCGGCGCTCAGGCGAAGACTGCGTCCGTCCAGAGTGGCCGTGACCGAGCGGATCAGCTGACGGCGCTGCCGGTCCAGCCCGTCCACCAGGCGCAGAATCGCGCCCAGGTGGTCGACCAGCACGCGATCGGCGGGGGCGAGCGACGCATATGGCCGGTGATGCGACCTCGGATGGCTCTTGCGATGGTAGCGGGCGACGTTTCCCACAATGGCCATCTCGCGCGTCGAAAGGCCCGGTATTTCCGAGTTGCCGAGAATATAGAGCGTGTGCTTGTGGTGCTTTTTCATCGCGACGAACACGCCGATATCGTGCAGGATTGCCGCAACTTTCAGGAGATGCCGCGCATGGGCCCCCTGTCCGTGCAGGGACTCGAGCTGGTCGAACACGCTGACCGCCAGCCTTGCGACATGGCGGCCATGGGCCTCGTCGAACATGTAGCGGCGCCCGAACGATACCGCCGCCTGGGTGAGCTGCCTTTCCCGCCGGGTGTCGTTGGTGGCCCGGGATCTCAGGTCCGCCATCAGGTCGAGCGTGACGCCCTCCTTCACTCCGATGTGCGGAACCAGGATCTCCCGGGTGCCGGTAAGCTCGGCCAGTCGCCTGAAGACGACTGCGGCGGGCAATATGACGTCGGCGCGGTCGTGCCTCAGCCCCAGTTGTTCGACGCGCTCCGAATACGACAGCCGCGCGAGCAGGCCGATGGCGGAATCCAGACCCGAGACGGGCAGTCGGCTGACCCCGTCCTTTGCCTTGCCGGGGGCGGCCAGCGCGGCCAGTGCCTCGATGTTCCCTCCGCAGCCGATGAACCCGGTCGGCTGCCAGTACTGCGCGGGCGCCGGGATGTTCATGACCGCCACATACTCGGAGAGCAATCGCTGAAACGCCCCGGGCTCGTTTCCGGGTTCGGCCAGCCGTTCCAGCAGACGGACCGAGCCCATCGAGTGGGTTTCGCTCCACAGCATGCCCGAGTCGTCCACCAGCGACAGCTCGACGCTGCCGCCGCCCAGATCCACGAGCAGCCAGCGGCCGCCTTCCAGGCCGATGCGCGCCGCCACCGCCAGGTGCACCAGCCTCGCCTCCTCGGATCCGGTAATGGCCTTCAGCCGGATCCCGGTCTCGCGTGCGATCCTCTCGACGAGCAGAGGCCCGTTGCGCGCTTCGCGCACGGCGCTGGTCGCGACCGCCCGGTAGTGCTCGATGTCGAATTGCTTCAGGTATCCCCGGAAGCGCTGGAAGGCCTCGACCGTGGCATCCATGGTCTCCGGGGCCAGTCGCCCGGTGAGGAAGACCTGATGCCCCAGCCGAATCGGCACCCGCTCCGAATGAAGCGCCGTGTACCTGGCCGCGGAGGTGAACTCCACGGCCATGAACCGGATTCCGTTCGATCCCGTGTCGACGCACGCGACGCGAATCGGAAAATCAACCTGCGCGTCCGGGCCGTTCTGATTCGTCATGGTCAGGGCCCCGGCCATTCGTCGAGCAGGACCGCGACCACGCGGCCGGGCCCGTGGACGCCGGTCACCATGACCTGGCCGATGTCGGCCGACTTGCTGGGACCGGAGTGCAGCGCCAGCGCGGCGCCTCCGTCATCGCGGCAGGCGGCCAGCGCCTCGCCGAGGGTGGCGGCGACCGTACCGGCGTCCACCAGCACCACGTGCACCGGCGGGAGCAGCTGGGTGCGGCGCCCGTCCCGGCTGCTCAGCACCAGCGACCCCGACTGGGCGGCCGCCGCGCGCGCAACCGACACCCCCAGCGCGGCCTCCCGGGGCGGCGCCGCGGGAGCCGGCACCGCCAGGATCGCGGGAACGCCGGTCCCGTGGCTCACGCTCTCGAACCGGGCGGCGAACGCGTGCAGCCACCGGCGCGCCCCGTCCGCGTCGGCGAAGCGGTGCACCTCGCCCCCCGCCGCCCGGAAGCACTCCGCGAAGTGCTCCACCGGCGGGGGGGCATCGGGCACCGCCGTACTCAGCTCGCCCCGGTGAGGCTCCCGGGGCCGGTCCCGGAGCGCCTGCCGCACCCGGTCGAGAATCCGTTCCCTCATTCGATGCCCTCCCGCCAGAGCTCGCGGAACGAGGTCCGCGACGGCTCCGGATCCGCGCGCACCTCGCGCCAGCCGCCCACGACCGGCAGGGGAACGCGGCGCACCGGTCCGGGGAGCGCGTGCAGCATGGCCCCGGCGGCCCGGTACACGGCGGGCCGGGTGGCGACCGCGGTCCACGCCTTCAGCAGGCCCGCCTTGGCGCGGGAATCCATCCCCGCCTCCGCCGCCCGCCGGCGCCAGCTCAGGAGCAGCTCGGGGATGGGGATGCGCACCGGGCAGGCCTCCTCGCAGGCGCCGCACAGGCTGGACGCGAAGGGGAGCGGCATGGACGCGTGCAGCCCCGCCAGCCCGGGGTTCAGCACCGACCCTATGGGGCCCGAGTAGACGGCTCCGTAGGCGTGCCCGCCCGTCTGGCGGTAGACGGGGCAGGCGTTCAGGCACGCGCCGCACCGCACGCAGCGGAGCGCCTCCCACGCCTCCGGATCGGCGAGCACGTCGGAGCGGCCGTTGTCGACCAGCACCACGTGCACCTCTTCCGGCCCGTCGGCGTCCTCCGCGGTCCTCGGACCGTGGATCATGGAGACGTAGTTCCCCACCGGCTGTCCGGTCGCCGCCCGCGCCGTGAGCTGCAGGAATACCGCCAGGTCGCTCCAGCGCGGGAGCAGCTTCTCGATGCCCACCAGCGCGACGTGCACCGGCGGCGCCGAGGTGGTGAGCCGGATGTTGCCCTCGTTCTCGATGAGCGCCACGGTGCCCGTCTCCGCGACCAGGAAGTTCCCCCCGGTGATGCCCACGTCGGCCGCGAGAAAGGCCTCGCGCAGGATCAGTCGCGAGACGCCGGCCAGCTCGTCGGGCGTCGCATCCGGCTCCGTCCCGTGGGTTTCGTGGTACAGCCGGCGGATCTCGTCCAGGCTCAGGTGGATGGCCGGGCCCACGATGTGGCTGGGCGGCTGCTCGAGCAGTTGCAGGATGTACTCCCCGAGATCGGTCTCGAGCACGTCGACGCCCCGCTTCTCCAGCAGCTCGTTCACCTCGAGCTCCTCGGAGAGCATGCTCTTGCCCTTGACCGCGCGCCGCGCCCCCCGGCGCTCGATGATGCCGGAGAGGATCCGGTGCACGTCCTCCTGCGATCCGGCCCAGTGAACCCGGGCGCCGTTCGCCTCCAGGCGGGCCTCGGCTTCCTCCAGATACCGGTCCAGGTGGGTCAGCAGGTGCGTCTTCACCCCTTCGGCCCAGACCCGCCACTCCTCCGCGGCCACCCCCGCGTACGCGGCCCGGCGGCGCGCGTCGAACGACAGCGTCGCCCCGGTCACCGACGCGCGCACATCCCCGCTCCGGCGCGCCCGCTCGGGATATTCCCGGCTATGAATCTCCACCGGCCGCCTCCCAGAGAACGTCGGCAAGATGGCGCACGGCGAGATCCTGCCCGCGCGTTCGCATGCGGCTCGAGAGCTGAAGCAGGCAACCGCAGTCGGCGGAAGTCAGGAAGTCGACTTCACCCGCACCGGCGAGCGTGTCCAGCTTGCGGTCGGCCATCCCCGCGGAAACCTGGGGGAAGCTCACCGAGAACAGGCCTCCAAACCCGCAGCATTCCTCCGCCGCTTCCCACGGGACCACTTCGGCCCCGGCGTTGGCCATCAGCGCAAGCGGCTCCTCGCGGATCCCCAGCTCCCGCAAGGCGTGGCACCCGTGATGGTACGCGATCCGGCGTCCCTCCAGGCCGCGCCCGAGGTCCGTCACCCCGAGCACCCTCACCAGGAACTCCGCCAACTCGAAGGTACGCCCGGCGAGGTGGCGTGCCTGTCCGGACAGGTCGTCATCGTGGAAGAGATGGGCGTAGAAGCGCCGGAGCATGCAGGCGCAGCTCCCCGAGGGAAGCACCACGTACTCGCTTTCGCGGAAGACCTCCAGGGTGTGCGCGGCCATGCGGCGCGCCTCGGCGTCCCGGCCCGCGTTGAAGGCCGGCTGCCCGCAGCAGGTCTGCGCCTCCGGAAAGTCGACCTCCACCCCCAGCTTCCGCAGCAGCCGCACGGCCGAGGCGGCGGCATCGGCGTAGAAGTGGTCGCCCAGGCAGGTGACGAAGAGGGAGGCGCGCATGGATGTCGAGCGCTTCAGGCCCCGAACCCGGAACTGCGCACCAGATCGACGTCCCTGGTGACGATGAAGCCTTCGGTCCCGTCGAGCCGCTCCAGCAGCTCGATACCGTGGATGGGGCCCAGCACCATGGCTGCGGTGGCCAGGGCGTCGGCGTCCATGGCGGACCGGGCCACCACGGTGGCGGCGCTGGCATGGCCGGGCGAGGAGCCCGTGCGCGGGTCGACGATGTGGTGATGGCGCCGGTCGGCGGTGTACGCCCTCATGTAGTCGCCCGAGGTGGCGACCCCCTGGTGGCGCACCTCGATCGTCCCCAGCAGCGTCCCGGGCTCGCGCGGGTGCTCCACCCCCACCGGCCATCCCGCACCTGCCACCTCCCCCTCGCCGGCCGAGAGGTCCCCGCCCCCGTCGGCCAGCACGCCCACCGCGCCCGCCGCGGTTGCCCGTTCGACCACCCGGTCGAGGATGTACCCCTTGGCGATGCCGTCGAGCGAGACGGCCATGCCCGGGCGCGCGAACGCGATCCGCCCCGCATCCGCGGCAACGTGCCGGTGCCCCACCCGCGACATGGCCTCCTCCAGGACATGCTCCGCGGGCGGCCCGCCCGTCTCCGCGAAGCTGTTCCGATAGAGTTCGATGAGCGGAGGCACGGTGGGGTCGAAGGCGCCCCCGGTCAGCTCGGCGAAGTGGAGGGCGCGGCGCACCACCGCAGCCAGCTCGGCCGGCGGGTCGTCCAGCACCCCGTCCCGGTTCAGGCGGGACACCGGCGTGTCGGGCCGGTACCCGCTGAAGACCGCCTCCAGCCGATCGATCTCGTCGAACGCGGCGCCGGCCAGCTCACGCGCACGTGCGGGGTCCGGGTGCACCACGGTGACGTGGACCAGCGTGCCCAGGCGGGTGCGGGTATCGCTCGCGCTGTGCAGCCCGGCCCGGCGCAGAACCGCCGCAGTGAGTCCGCCGCCCATCGCCACCAGCAGGCCCGCCGCCCCGCCGATCCGGAGCGCCCTGCGCCGTGATACGCCCTCAGGCACCGGTCCGGACTCAGACACCGGCCTCGGTCCCGGCGCCGGGCGCCACCTTCAGCTGAACCAGCCGCCGGCGCACGTCGTCGATGTCGTGGCGGCAGACGCCGGCCTGCTCGATCAGCTTCGCTTCGCAGATGTTGCAGCGCACGCACTCGCGAAAGTCGATGCGCGGCCCCTCGATGGCCCCCGTGGGACAGGCCTGCTCGCACACCTTGCAGTGATCGCAGTGCTCCACCCTGCGGATGCGGAAGGGCGACACCGTGGAGGCCACCGCGAGCGCCGCGCCGAGCGGGCAGGCGTAGCGGCAGTAGAAGCGGGGCACGACCGCGGAGGCAATCAGGATCCCCCCGGCGATCGCCCACAGCACGATGGACGAACTCAGGAAGAAGACGGTCCCGAAGGGTTCGAAGAAGGAAAAGATGCTGGCCCGGCTCCCCGCCAGCGCCGGAAGCAGGATGGCCGCCAGGCACGCGTACTTGACAAGGTACAGGCGCTTGTGCAGGGCGCGCGGCAGTTCCCGCTTGAACTTCCTCGGAACCACCTTCTCCAGGAGGTCCTGCAGGACCCCGAACGGGCACAGGAACCCGCAGAAGACGCGCCCCACCAGCAGCGTGGTCACCACCGTGAAGACCACGAACAGGAGCAGCGGGATGTCCTCCAGGAACACCGCCGGCCCCACGGAGATGACCGCGGTGATGTGCGACACCGAGAGGAACCCGCCGTCGAACCACCCCAGGTAGAGGAAGGTCGCAACCAGGGCCACCCAGCGCAGCCGCTCGCGCTTGAGGAAGAACGCCACCGTGACCAGCGCCAGCAGTCCCAGCATCCAGGCGACCTCGGCGGGCGAGGTGCGCGCCAGCGTGCGCTCAAGGACGGTCTGTTCCTGGGAAAGAGAGAAGTCGAGATCCGGCGGGGTCGCCGGCGGGACCGTCGCGGACGGATTCTCCCCGGCTACGGCTTCGGACGGGTTCGCGGGTGGCGCGGGGTCGGCCTCGGGATCGTCGGGTGCCTCCGTCGGGTCGACGGGCACGGGCGCAGCCGCGGGGTCATCGGGGGATGCGGGTTCGCCCATGGCAGCTGCTTCGGCACCGGCGGCATCGGCCGCAATTCCCGGATCTTCCGGCAGCTCGGCGGGGGTCGGAGACGGCTCGCCCGCGGCAGTCTCCGGCTCATCCGCGGCGATCCCTGACACCTGAACGCCAGCTTCCGCAACCCCTGCGGGATCGACCGCCTCGGCCTCGGGTTCGGGATCCTCCGCGGGCGGCGCATCCTCCGCGGGGGGCGCATCTTCCGCCACGATCCTCTCCGCGACCCGCGGAGGCGGATACGCGGTCGTGTAGAGCCCCATCCCGGGGCGGAGATCGAAATGGATGTCGAAGGCCTGCTCGACGTCGAGCGCACCCGGCACGGCCATCACCCCGACGTTGCGGAACTGCCCCTGGACCATCCCGCTGCGCGGCTCGCCCAGCATGACGACATCGGGGTTGTCCATGTCAATGGTGTCGGCGCCCTGCACCAGCGAGAGCGTGCGCGGATAGAAGAGGAGGGCCAGCGCGCCATCGACGCCCACGAGCATCAGAGGGTCTTCCTGCACCCGCTCCCCGAGCTGCTCCGCCACCTCGCCGAACCCGGTCCGCCCGACCAGCATCTCCCCGACGGAATCGCTGCGGATGTGCGCGAAGGAGAGAACGATGCGGGTGACGTCGTTCTCGAGCACATGGATCTGCGGCACCAGTTCGCCCGCCACCATGTCGGACCAGGACAGCTCCTCCAGCTCCTCCATGCCGATGGTCAGGAGCGAGCCGCCGGATTCGGCGGACGGCCGGGTGGCCAGGTAGTTGGCGTACACCCGGCGCGCGGAGGCGCGGATGCCGCGCGACATGGCCGAGACCGAGATCGTCGCCCGCGACACCACGCGGACATCGCGCTTGGCGCGGAAGGGGTCGGAGATGGACTTGCCCGTGAACTGGGCCTCGTAACCGGGCGTGCGCAGGAAGTCGCCGCGGGTGCGGATGTAGGATTCGACGTAGTGGGTGACCCGGACCCCGGTGAGGGTCCCTTCCCGGTCCATCCCCACCAGCACTTCGATGGGACCGTTGTAGCCGAGTTCCTCCGGGGGCACGTCGGATGTCAGGAAGGCGTATCCGACCACGGCTTCCTCGGCCGGGGCGTCGGCCGCGTAGCCGACGATCACCCGCGGGTCGCCGTCGCGCACCTCGAAGGAGATGGCGCCCGGCAACACCTCCTCGACCAGGCTTTGCGGGAACGGGAAGTCGTCCAGGCCCTGCTGACCGAGGGCCGGGGCGGGCGCGAGAGCGCTTGCCGCCGCAGCGGCAAAAGCGCATGCGAAAGCCCTCGCGGCCGCTGCCATCCGCGCCACCCTCCTTCCCTCCCGCACGTCAGGCATCCACGCGCGCGAGCCGGAGCGCGTTGGCCGTCACCAGCAGCGAGACGCCCACGTCGCCTACGAGGACGGCCGTGATCAGCGAGACCATCCCGAGCGGCACGCCCACCACCAGGACGAGCTTCACCAGCAGGGCGGTGGCGATGTTCTGGCGGATGACCGCGCGCGACTTGCGCGACAGCCGGAACAGGTAGGGCAGCCGCGTGAGGTCGTCGCCCATGAGCGCCACGTCCGCGCTGTCGATGGCGGCGTCGCTTCCGGCCGCTCCCATGGCGATGCCCACCGAGGCGGCCGCGAGCGAGGGCGCGTCGTTCACGCCGTCGCCCACCATCGCCACCCGGCCGTGCTCCCGCTCGAGCGCCTTGAGCGCCTCCACCTTCTCGTGCGGGAGCAGTCGCGCCTTCACCTCGTCCACCCCGGTCTCCCCTGCGACTCGGCGGCCGGTCGCGGCGTCGTCGCCGGTCAGCATCACGACCGGCCGGATTCCCATGCCGTGCAGCCCCCCCACCGCCACCCGCGCCTGCTTGCGGGCCCGGTCCTCCAGGGAGATCCACCCCAGCGGCCCGTCTTCGTCCGCCACGACCACCACCGTGCGGCCGTCGCCGGCCATGCCCTCGGGTGCTTCGCCGACCCCCAGGGTCGCCGGCTTGCCGACGAAGTGGCGCACGCCGTCCAGGCGGGCCGTGACGCCCTCGCCCCGGCGGGTCGAGAAGTCGCGAACGGCGTAGTGCGAGTAGATCTCGCGCCTGACCGCCTCCTCGTGGATCGCGCGCGCGATCGGGTGCTCCGATCGTGCCTCCACCGCGGACGCGCGCGCCAGCACCGTGGCGGGTGGCGCCCCCCGGGTCGAGCGCACGTCGCGCACCTCCAGGTGCCCGACCGTGAGCGTGCCGGTCTTGTCCATCGCCATGGCCCGCACACCGCTCATGGCCTCCAGGTACACCCCGCCCTTGATCAGCACCCCGCGGCGCGCGGCGGCCGTGATGCCGCTCACCACCGCGACCGGAGTGGAGATCACCAGCGCGCACGGACACGCGATCACGAGCAGGGTGAGCCCCCGCACCAGCCAGGTGATGAAGTCCGCGCCCGCGAGCGTCGGCACCGCCACCACCAGCACGGCCGCGACGGTGATCGCCGGCGTGTACCAGCGCGCGAAGCGGGTCACCACCCGCTCCGTCCTCGCCTTCTCGGCCCCCGCCCGCTCCACCAGCTCCACGATGCGCGCGAGCGAGCTCGAGTCGGCGGGCTTCTCCGTGCGGATGTGCATGAAGCCGTCGCGGGTGATGGTGCCGGCGAAGACCGGGTCGCCGGAGTCCTTCTCCACCGGGAGCGACTCCCCGGTGAGCGGCGACTCGTCCACCGCCGAGCCCCCCTCCACCACGCTGCCGTCGACCGGAATCCGCTCGCCGGGGCGCACCACCACGACGTCCCCGACCGCGACCTCCGACGCCCGCACCGTCTCCTCCACCCCGCCCCGCAGCACCACGGCCGTCTTGGGCGCGAGGTCCATCAGCGACTCCATCGACGCCCGCGCGCGGTCCACCGCGTAGCTCTCAAGCAGCTCGGCGGTCGAGAACAGGAAGGCGATGGCGGCGGCCTCCAGGTACTCCCCGATCGCGACCGCTCCCAGGATCGCCACCGTCATGAGGAAGTTCATGTCCAGCGAGAGCCCACGCGCGGCACGCACCCCGTCCGGCATGAACCTCCATCCGCCTACCAGGGCCGAGGCGACGAACAACAGCGACGGAACCCGCACCTCGTTCAGCGGCAGCGTGAACAGGAGCGGACCCACCCCGGCCAGCTGGAGCGCGAGCCCGACCGCGAACAGCGCCGCCGACGCGTACGTGATGCGGGCGTCCCGCGTCGCCCAGGTCGCGGCCGCGCGCTCCCGCCGGGCACCGGTATCCGGCTCGGCCAGGTGCCCGAGGCGCCCGATCGCCCGCCGCACCTCCTCGGCCGCCAGCCGGCCCGGGTCGACCTCCACGGTCACGGTGCGGCCCACCAGGTTGGCCCCCACCCCCATCACCCCGTCGACCTTGCGCAGTCCGTCCTCGATTCGGGTCACGCAGTGCGAGCAGTCCATGTCCCGAACGCGGAACCGGACGGCGGTCGCGGCGCCCCCGGCCAACGCGGCGCCATCGCCGTTCCCACCCGCCACCACATCGCCAGGCACCGCCATCTTCGTCGTGCGGCTAGACCGCCGCCCCCGCCGGCTCACGGTCCACCGGGCCCGGATAGGGCGACTCCAGCCGGTACTCCGGCCGCGCGTCGAGGAAAGCGGCCACCCGGCCCTCCCGGGTCACCGCTTCGGCGATGAAGTCCAGCGCCTCCTGCAGACGCTCGTCGGAGGCCGCGCAACTGAAGCGCAGGAACCCGGCGCCGGCGTCGCCGAAGCACTCGCCGCCCAGGCAGGCGACCCCGAAGTCGTCGTCCGCCCCCTCGAGCAGGTACATCGCCAGGCCGTGGCTGGTGATGCCGAGCCGGTTGCACACCGGCGCCACCTTCGGGAAGACGTAGAACGTCGCGTGCGGATCCAGCGACGAGAACCCTTCGATCCCGTTGAGCCCCTCCGTCAGCAGCTCCACCTTGCGGCGGAACCTGCGCATGGCGGCCTCGCGTTCGGCGCCGTCCCGCTCCAGCGCCGCCACCCCCGCCAACTGGATGAACGGAGGCGCGCACGAGACGCTCGTGTTGATCATCTTGCCGATGGCCTCGACGGTCTCGGGCGCCGACACCGCAAACCCCAGCCGCCAGCCGCCCATGCTGTACGACTTGCTGAAGGTGTACGCGGCCACCGAGCGCTCCATCATCCCGGGCTGCGCCAGCGGCGACACGTGCTTCCCCTTCCACACCATGTGGCAGTAGGGCTCGTCGCTGAAGACGGCGACGCGCGTTCCCCGAACCAGCTCCGCAATGCCGCGAAAGTCCTCCTCGGTGGCCACGCCCCCGGTGGGATTGTGGGGCGAGTTCAGGAAGATGGCCCTGGGCCGGGGATCCTCGGCGAGGAATCGCTCGACCGCGGCCAGGCTCGGGCGGAAGGCGTCCTCCTGGCGAAGCGGCGTGAACACCGGACGCCCCCCGCGCCTGAGGATGTTGGGCACGTAGGTCGGGAAGTAGGGGCTGAAGACCAGCACCCCGTCCCCCGGATCCACGAACGCCTCGCAGAAATACTGCTCGAAGACCTTGGTGCCGGTGGCGATGACCACGTTGTCGCGGCTCGCGGGCACGCCGAACTCGCGCTGCATGTAGCGCGCGGCCGCGTCGCGCAGCTCCGGGAGCCCCAGCGAGGCGCAGTAGCGCGTCTGGCCCGCGGCGATGGCTTCCCTTCCCGCCTCGGCCGCCGCGCTCGTGGTCGCAAACGGGCTGTCGCCGATCTCGAGCTCGACGACGTCCTTCCCCTCGGACTGCAGCCGCTTGGCGACCGCCAGCACGGTAAAGGCGGCCTCCGCCGTCAGCGACCGCGCGAACCCGCTCAGTTCCATGGCCACTCGTCAATTCTCCGTTTGTCGTTGCGTGGGAGCGAGATGGGCAGCGGCGTCAGTCGCAGGAACGTCAGTCGCAGAACGTCAGTCGCAGCGCTGCCCGGACCGGAATGATAGGCGACCCTCCCTGCCAACCGGAAGGGTAGGCACCGGTTGCCCTGGCCGCCAGACTTGGGCGGCGGCGTCACGGCCGATGAAGATTTAGAGCGGATTAGGTGTTGGCCTAAAATTAGTCGATAAGCTAAATTTAGGAATCATCCTAACAACACCTAAAACGATCAGGTGGCCCGATGGAGTCTTCAAGTGTTTTTCGGAACCCATTCCGGCCCGGCGCCGGCCACACGCCCCCGTATCTCGCCGGCAGAAAGGAAGAGCGAAGGGAGTTTCTCAAGCTCCTGAACCAGGACGTGATTCTCTCCAACCTCATCCTCACCGGGCTGCGCGGTGTCGGCAAGACGGTTCTTCTCGACACCTTCAAGCCCTTGGCCGTGCAGAAAGGCTGGCTCTGGGTGGGCGCCGACCTTTCCGAGAGCACGACGGTCGACGAAGAGCGTCTGGCCACAAGAATCCTCACTGACGTTGCCCTGGCAACCTCCAACTTTGTCTACGACAGACGGGAGATGCGTCGTCCCGGCTTCGGCCACCAAGTGGATCTCTTCAACGCCACCCTCAACTATCCGACGCTGCACGCGGTGTACGAACAAGCGGGTGGCTTGGTCGCCGATCAATTGAAGGCCGCGCTGACATTCGTCTGGCAAGCCCTACGCGCTTCGCCAAACCCGCCTCGGGGAATCGTCTTCGCATACGATGAAGCGCAGAACATGGCGGACCATGCCAAGAAGGACGAGTACCCGCTGTCGGTGATGCTTGACGTGTTCCAGTCCATTCAAAGGCAGGGGGCCCCTTTTCTCCTGGCTCTGACCGGACTTCCCACGCTCTTCCCCAAACTGGTCGAGGCAAGAACCTACTCGGAACGGATGTTCCGGGTAGTTTTTCTTAATCGCCTGGACCCCCCCGACGTACGAGAGGCGATCGTGAAGCCGATTCAGGAGGACGGATGCCCGATCACCTTCACCGAGGAGTCCATCCGCCAGATCGAGGAGCACTCGGGCGGATACCCGTACTTCGTCCAGTTCATCTGCCATGAAGCATTCGATGTCTTCGTGTCGCAGGTCACCACCGGATCCGACAACCCAAGCGTTCCGATCGAGGAGATCACCGCAAAGCTGGACAGCGACTTTTTTGCGGGCCGGTGGTCGAGGGTGACCGACCGACAGCGCGACCTCCTGTATGTCGTGTCGAGGCTGGACGATCCCGAATCGGAGTTCAGCGTTCAGGAGATCGTTGAGCTTTCCAGGGAATTGCCGGTGAAAAGGTTCAGCCCCAGCCACGCGAGCCAGATCCTTTCAGCGCTCATCAACTCGGGGATCGTCTTCAAGAACCGATACGGGAAGTATTCCTTCGCGGTCCCGCTCCTGGGCGATTTCATCCGGAGGCAGTATCCAGCCGAACTTCAGCCTGAACTCATCGATGAGCGAAGCCGGTGAAGAAAGTGGGGGGGCGCTCCGTTGACGGTGCCTGGACGCCAACGGTGTCGACGCCCCTACAGCTTGCCCATACTCCGGCCCATCTTCATCTTGCGAAGCTCGCTCCGTTGTGCGAGGCGATGAACATCTGTTTGGAAGGAGGACGCGGAAGATGACAGGACAGGACCGTCAATCACGGAATTCGACCACGCGGGCCTGGTGCCTGCTGGCCCTCATTTCGCTCGGGGTGGGCGCGTGCGCCCAGACCTCGGATGCGGGCCCCGCTGGAAGCGTGGTCACCGAGGGCGACTGGGCCTTCATAGGCGGCAACGCCGGCAGCCAGCGCTACACGGAGCTCACGCAGATCAACCCCGCCAACTTCGACCAGCTCGAAGTCGACTGGATCTGGGACGGCTCCGCGTATCCAAGTGTTAACGCGCGCGCGACCCCAATCTACGTCAACGGCAAGCTGATCAGCGTCGCGGGCGAGAAGCGCCACGTGATCGCCACCGACCCGGCATCGGGCAAGGTGCTCTGGGACTGGGTCGAGCCCGAGACGTTCCGCTGGGAGTATTCGATGCGGAAGAACCACGGCAAGGGCGTCGCGTACGCGAACGTCGACGGCCGCGACATCGTCTACGTGGTCACGCCCGCCTTCTTCCTGCACGCGCTCGACGCCGAGACCGGAGAGCCCATCGAGGGCTTCGGGGGTTCTGTGCCCATCGAGGGCTTCCCGAAGACCGGGACCGTGGACCTGCTCGCGGACCTGGGGCACGAGTACGATCCGTACATGGGCGTCCCGCTCGAGAAGGGCTACATCACCAGCTCGTCCCCGGCCATCGTGGTCAACGGCGTGATCATCGTCGGCAACTCGGCCGAGCAGGGCTACAACCAGTCGCGCCAGGAGAACATTCCGGGCGACATCCTCGCCTATGACGCGCGCACCGGCGAGTTCCTGTGGAAGTTCGACGTGATCCCCGGGCCCGGCGAGTTCGGGCACGAGACCTGGGAGAACGACGCCTGGGAGTGGACCGGAGACATCTCGTCGTGGGCACCGCTCTCGGCGGATCCCGAGCTGGGGCTCGTCTACATCCCCACCAACGGCGCGACCCAGGACTTCTACGGCGGCTTCCGCCCCGGCGACAACCTGTTCAGCACCAGCCTGATCGCGCTGGACGTGCAGACCGGCGAGCGGGTGTGGCACTACCAGCTGGTCCGTCACGACATCTGGAACTACGACACCTCCACCGCGCCCATCCTGGTGGATGTGACCGTCGACGGGGAGGACATCCCCGCCATCGTGCAGATCACCAAGCAGTCCTTCGCCTACGCCTTCAACCGCGCGACCGGCGAGCCCATCTGGCCCATCGAGGACAAGCCGGTGCCGGCGTCGAAGGTGCCGGGCGAGAAGCTGGCGGAGACGCAGCCGCATCCGACCTGGCCCCTTCCGTACGACATGCAGGGTCTGAGCGTGGACGACCTGGTCGACTTCACGCCCGAGCTGCGCCAGGCCGCGCTCGACCTGCTCGAGCCCTACGACTGGGGTCCGTTCTTCCAGCCCCCGCTGCACCGCGACAACGACGAGGGCAAGCTGGGCTCGATCTGGTGCCCCGGCGACGTGGGCGGCACCAACATCGACGGCACGCCCGCGGTGGATCCCGAAAGCGGAGTCATCTTCGTGACCTCACAGAAGGGATGCTCGTCGCGGCTGGTGGTGCCCGGCCGCGAGGTCGACGAGAGGGTGGAGGCACCCACCGGCACGACCATCAACGACTTCGCGGTGTTGGGCGGCGCGCGCATCGGGCGCGTGCAGGGCCTGCCAATGTACAAGCCCCCCTACAGCAGGATCACCGCGATCGACATGAACACCGGCGAGCACCTCTGGTGGATCCCGGTGGGAGACACCCCGAACAACGTGCTCAATCATCCCGCGCTGGAAGGGATCGATATCCCCAACACGGGGACTGGCAGGCAGGCCGCACAGATCGTGACCCCGGACATGCTCCTGTACACGGGCAACGCAAGCGACAACACCCCCATGCTTTACGCCGTCGACAAGGCGACGGGCGAGCGGCTGGGTGAGGTCGAACTCCCCGGCAACCCGCGCTACGGCATGATGACGTACATGCACGAGGGCAAGCAGCGGGTGGTGATCCAGGCGCCGAACATGCTGATGGCGATGAGTCTGCCGTAGGAGGAGGATGACGCCGGAGGACGAGGAAGCGTGGCGTGACCTCTGAGGCGCAGTCCCTGGGCAGCCGCATCCTCCGGTTCGGGCCGACCCGCATCGTTCTGGCCACGCTGGCCATCGTTGCGGCCATCCTCGTGGTCCAACTCGTGGTCGGTGGTCTGCACGAGATCCTGGGCTTTGGGCCGCTGGGCCAGGACACGCTCCAGTACGTCATCCCGATGGTGGTCGCGGTCCACTTCGCGTACATCGGCTACGTCCGCCTCGTGGAACGGCGCCGGGCCGAGGAGTTGGCCGGAAAAGGCGCGGTCGCGGAGACGGGCGCGGGGATCGCGGTCGGTGCGGGTCTGCTCGTCGCGACCATCGGCGCCATCGCGGCGCTGGGATTCTACCAGGTGACCGGATCCAACCCCGTGAGCGCAGTGGTACCGACGTTCGCCATGGCCGTGGCCGCCGGATACGCAGAGGAGGTGCTGTTCCGCGGCGTGCTCTTCCGCATCATCGAGGAGAGCCTCGGCACCTGGATCGCCCTGGCGCTGACCGCGCTCATGTTCGGCTTCGCGCACATGATGAACCCCAACGCGACGTTGTTCAGCTCGTTCGCCATCGCCATGGAGGCAGGTGTGCTGCTCGGCGCCGCCTACGTCCTCACCCGGCGGCTCTGGCTCGCGGTCGGCATCCACTTCGCCTGGAACTTCACCCAGGGCGGCATCTTCGGCGGGCGCGTCTCCGGGCTCACGATGGATGGGCTGCTCGAGTCGGAGCTGAGCGGTCCGACGTTGCTGTCAGGCGGGGAATTCGGCGTGGAGGCGTCGATCTTTGCGGTGGCGCTGGGGGTGGGGACCGGGGTCTGGTTCCTGGTCCGGGCCGGTCGCAAGGGGCACTTCATCGCGCCGTTCTGGAGGCGGGCGAGAGGCACCTGAGACCTCCGCAGGGACTCCCATCCGGATACCCCCCGGACCGATTACCCGGGATTGTGGACGCCGATCACGCCGCACCCGACCCGGGCGCCCGCGGCACCGGTCGGCTGGGTCGTGAAATCATCCGCGCCCGCATGGACGATGACGCCGCGCCCCAGGATGCTGTGGTCCCCCTGCAGCTTGATGACGGCGTCCAGCCGGTTCATCGTGGCGTGGCCGCGTGCGTCCGCCGTGATGTTCCCGAGATCGCCGACGTGCCGCACCGCCGCGTCCGGGCCCCCGTGGTCGCTGCCCGTGGGGTTGAAGTGGCCGCCCGCCGTCTTGCCGTCGCCACCGGAACAGTCTCCGAACTCGTGGATGTGGAACCCGTGGTCGCCTGGGGACAGGCCGATCACATCGGCCACGATGCGAACCCGGCCGCTCTCCTTCGTGAAGGTGACCGTACCGGAGACGGAGTTGCCCATGGTGGGGTGAATCACCGCCACCGCCTGGTCGGTCCTGGGCCCAAGCAGCGTCTCGGTGCAGCCCGCCCCGGTCAGGACAACGGTCGCAAGCGCCGCGAAGCGCCCGACGATCCGAAGACGACGCGCGCGCCTGCGGTGGCTCTGCGGGTCGATGTCACGCCAGCGAATCATGGCCGACATGTTCTCCCTCCTCCGTTCATGTTTTGTCGGACACCCGACCGGTATTGTCGCATCTTACGATGCCTCCCCACGCGCTTCAAGCTGGCGGCGTGAGGGGGGAGAAGGGGCGTAGCACCTACCCTGCGATTGCACGACGCACCCAATCGTGTGCATGTTGCGTGTGACTACACATAATAAATGCTCACCACGAGGCAGTTTATGCCGCGAATCCACCTGGTCGTTTCGGAGCCTGACCGCACTCGCTACGCCGCCGCCGCCCGCCGTGAAGGCCTCTCGCTGAGCGCGTGGCTTCGCGCCGCAGCCGCCGACCGTCTGGACGATCGTGCGGGCGCTGAACCGTTTCGCACGGAGGATGACGTGTGGAGGTTCTTCGCGGACCGCGACGCCGAGATGGAGTGCGGCCCCGAGCCCGACTGGGAGAAGCACCTCGATGTCATACGCGGGTCCCGGAGTCGGGGCGCCGCCGGGACCTGACGCTCCGGGCCATGATCTTCGTCGACACCAGTGTCCTCATGTACGCGGTGGGAAGAGACCACCCGCTCCGCCCGCGGGCCCGTCGCTTCTTCGCCGCCGCGACGACGGACCAGCAACCGCTCGCAACATCGTCGGAAGTCCTTCAGGAGCTGGCCCACGCGTACCTGCCCGTCGAGCGCACGCAGGCCCTGGCCGCTGCGCTGGCGCTCATCGACCGCACACGGATCGAGGTGTGGCCCCTGGAGCGCGACGACGTGATCCTCGGCATCGAGCTCGCAGGCAGGCACCCGGGGCTCGGCGCCCGCGACCTGTGCCACCTCGCCAGCTGTCAGCGCCGCGGCGTCACCCGCATACAGACATTCGACCGCGCCCTGAGCGCCGCTGCGGAATCCATAGGCTAGGGCCGAATCGGCTTTGGCAGGCGTAGCTTGAGGCCGTTGGGTCCCGCGAGGAAGGAGGACGTGGCCCCCCTACCCTCGTTCAGGAGGCCACCGGTAGCCGAAGTCGCGATCGCAGCGCAGTTCGGCGAGATCCGCGGTTTGACCGGACTGGACGAACAGCTAGGCGAACCAAGCCTGAACCAGTGGGAACTCACCTACGTCAACCACATTCCGGCTGGGGACGGATGGCATCGGCACGGGGAGCTTGGCTCCGTCGTTCCACTACTCGTCGGGAGTATGCAGGGTGAGTACCTGCCCGAGCCGGAGGATATCGCGTTGCGGGTTCGATATGCGATACCGGACAAGCACGGAGCCGTGTCCCGCCTTCACGTCGTTGCCGACCCTGGATTCGACTCGTCCGGCAAGCCAGGCATCGTGCTCACGCTTACGGCGCGAGGGGGACTGGGACGCGGTAGCGAGGACTCGATTGAATCGCGGTTGGATCTCGGTCGCGAATGGATCGTACGAGTGTTTGTGGATGTGACTTCTGAGGCAATGCACCGACACTGGGAGCGAGAGCAGTGACGATCCTTGAGCATGTTGCAGAATCTCAGGTCGACTCCTGGAGGGGTTTGACGGATTCCAGAAGGCCACGCGCCAGACGCATCCAACTCTCCGAGCAGTCCGCACCTGTCCCGTTCCTGACCGCTCCGCGGACCTCCATACCTCCTGCGCGCTCAGACGAAGATCATTGGCTTGTCGATGTCACGGATGAGATGCGGAGCTACCTTACCCTTGTCCCTGACTGGGATTCATACGGAGGCGGGCCAGTACGGAAGCGCATCGCGGATGCGGCATTGAGGATCGCGGAGGTCTTGGCCAGAACCGGTTTCTCGCGACCTGACCGGCCGGTCTCCTCAATCGTCCGCATGTAGATCGTCGAAGAGATCCTCGACGCTGTCGAACTGCGGGAGGTTGCCCCGGCGGGACTCCTTCATCGCTTCGGTTGTCGCGGCGTTGGGAACCGCAGCCGCCTCCTCCTTCACGGCCTTCTCGCTGCGGGCCTGGACGCGGTGGTTTGGCATGTCGGGCACCCCTTGTGAGTTGCAATACACGGTCATGCAGGCAGGATGTCCGGTCAAGGATACCAGCTTGCCGAAGGTGCGCGGGAGGCGGCCTACGATGCCGACCACCTCCCGCACCCACTCGGAGAGGATTCCGCGGAGGGAGAGATCGCGGTTCGGGGCGCTGGGCTCCGCGCTCACCGCGGCGGCCCACCTCCCCGGCTGCTGCCCCCGATCGGGTCACCCTGCGGCATCACCAGCGCGCCGCCGGGCACTGTGTTCTCGATGCGCTGCTGCCAGCGGCGGATGTCCGCGGCCACAAGGCGCTGGTGCGGCGACGGGTCGGGCATCGCCTCCAGGTCGGCGGCCAGGCGCTCCAGCCGGTCGGCGAGCACGGCGCGCACCTCGGCGGCGTTTCCGTCCCGGCTGGCCTGCTGCATCATGCGGTCGGCGACGGAGCGCTGGACGGCGTGCAGCACCCGCTGCCGGTAGTCGTCCGGGGCCGCGTTGGCGCCCCAGGTGTGCTCGATCAGCCGGTCCGCGACCTCCTCCAGGCCCGGGTAGTCGCCCATGCTGCCGAACACCAGCAGGCGGGCCATGCGGTTGGGATGCAGGATCTCCCCCACGGCGAAGTCGGCCGCCGCTTCCGCCGCGCCCACCGGATCGAAGATCAGCCCGGTGTAGCCGGGGAAGGCCTCGCCCTCGTCGTGGCGGTAGGCCGGGGGCGGGATCATCGACACGACGTCCTCGGGCAGCGTCAGGAAGTCGACCGTCAGCGTCGAGAGAATCGTCTCCAGCGCATCGCGCTGCTCCTCGGCCGGGATGATGGCGAACGGCCTCTGCCCATCTCCCTTGAGCGCGTAGCGATAGTCGGCGCCGCCGAGGGTCTGCGCGGCGGAGCGCAGCTGGAAGCGGTGGTGCATGTAGAGCGGCAGCAGGACGTATTCGAGGTCCGAGAGCGGCTCGCCGACACGGAGCACGTCGGTGCCGAACTTCTCGAGCCCGATCTCGCGCACGTCGATTTCGAGCTTCAGATGGTCGACCAGGTTGGCCCCGTTGTCCCATACGCTCGCCCCCGGGTGCGCGGCCCCGATGAAGTTGTTGTTGGTGTGCATCATGAAGACGAGCCCGTCGTCGATCCCCTGCATGACGATCTCGTTCAGCGCGGCCCGCTCGTCGGTCCCCTCCGGGAACTCCCGGTAGAGCCAGTTGACGGAGAGCTTGTCGTAGGTGCCGATGCGGGGCACGTAGGCGTCGGAGAGATCGATGTCGCCGTTGTCGTCGATGGTGGCCAGGGGCGCGGGATAGTCCATGACGCTCTCGCGGCCGTAGGTGCTTGAGAGATAGTTGTGCGGGAAGCCGAGCGTGTGCCCCACCTCGTGCGCGGACAGCTGCCGGACGCGCGCGAGCGCCATCTCCACCGCGTCGGAGTTGCCGGCGACCTGGGCCAGGTACTCGAAGTCCGGCGCCCCCGCGAGCATGCACGCCTCCCAGTAGGCGCGCTCCTCGTCGCTCATGGGCACGTCGAAGTAGCCGCCCCCGTCGTCGGAGGTGATCCCGCCCGTGAACGGCGGCACCATCCCCTGCCCGTGCAGGTAGTCCTGGCGCAGCCGCAGGCTCCCCAGGTTCACCACCCCGCGCACGATCTCGCCGGTGCGCGGATCGATCACCGAGTTGCCGTACGAGTAGCCGCGCGTCCGCCGGTGGGTCCAGTGGATCATGTTGTAGCGGATGTCCTGCGCGTCGACCCCCTCGGGCAGCACCTCGACCCGATAGGCGTCGATGAAGCCCGCCTCCTCGAAGGCCTCGGCCCACCACTCGGCCCCCTCGATGAGCGCGCTCCGCACCGGCTCGGGCGTGCCCGGATCCACGTAGTAGACGATGGGCTCGACCGCCTCGGAGCGCTCCGCGTCCGGGTCCCGCTTCTGCAGGCGATGGCGGGCCACCCAGCGGATGCGCATGTCCTCGTCGATGGGACTCGCGTAGTCGCGCACGGTCGGCCCGTTCACCCCGATGCGCGGATCGGCGACGCGCGGTTGGTAACCGGGGCCGGGCAACTGGATGAAGGAATGGTGCTGGCGCACGGTGAACGAACTGCCCGTGGCCGCAACGCCGCTCACCAGGTTGCCGGGGCGGTCGCTCGTGAAGGTGAGCATCGCCTCGACCTCGGTGTTCTCCGGAAACGACTTGGTGTTGGGCAGATAGATGGCGCTCCGGGACGCGTCGAGCTGGAACGACCCCTGCCCCCGCTGCTCGATCTGGGTGATGACCCCGCGCGCGTCGCGCATGAAGAACTCGGTGGCGTCCACCAGCACGCGGTCGCCGGTGCGGGCCACGATGTCGAAGCCCCAGTGCACCGACGGCGCGAAGGCGTCGCGCACGGCCCGCGCCTCGGCGGTGTTGTCGGTGATGGCCCGGAACTCGTAGTTGGGCTCGACGAGCAGCACCCGCGGCCCGATGCGCCGCGCCTCGAGGATGTGCGTCCCGCGCAACTGGCCCCGGTCGATCCCCACCGGATTGCTTCCGAGCCCCGACCCCATCGAGATCTGGTAGAGGAACTCGGTGTCCAGCTCGGCGATCTCCCAGTAGAGGGCGCCGTCGTCGTCATCCCAGTAGAGGTTGAAGAAGCCCTCCATGGGGGTGGTGCCCTCGGTCATCTCCTCGATGGAGGGAACGTCCTGGGCGGTGAGGGGGGTGGGGAAGGCCACGGCCGCGGTAGTGGCTGCGCCAAAGGCGGTCGCGGCGGCGAGGGTGAGGAGGGGGGTGGGGGGGACGAGTCGGCGGGTTCGTCGGGTCGTCATGGCGGGTACCTCGGCGGACGATGTGGGCGGTTCTGGGCGGGGTGGGCGGCGAGGGCCAGAAACGCTACCGGGCAGTTCCCAGCCACCGGCGCTCACACAGGCCCGATACGGAGAGACTGGAACGGAGGGGGGATGGGGCGCAAGCGCCCGGAAGAGCGTTGACGATCCAGAAATCAGTCAACCGGAATAAAGATCTTCTTCAGCGGGATCATCGCTTGAGCTTCGGGCTCCAACCGTTGGTAATGCTGCGTGAGCAGTTCGATGAATTCGTCACGATTTAACGTGGTGACGGATCTGCCCGATGGAGTTCGTTCGGCCTCGTACAGCGCCTCTCGAGTAAACCCGCCGGTTGACACGAACAGCCCTCGGTCCGGCTGTCGAAGCGTTGCGATGAAGTTCCGGAGGTCACCGGCGCTCGCTCGTTGACTTCGCTGTTTCACTTGGACCTTGATTCGGGGTGACTCCAATCCAAGAGCATCGGATTGAGCGATCACGTCCACACCCCGGTCAGGCCCCTCTTCAGTCCGCCGAGCAAAATAGCCCATGGAGCGCAAGAGCGCGGCCACGAGCTCCTCAAAATCGAATGGATCCATGTGTGCGATCTTGTCTGATATCAGTTCATCAGCCTGTCCCCGGACATCTTCGTACAACTGGAGCCCCGGCCCCTCATCGGACCCAGCGGAGGCAACTTCTCCGAGTTCTTGGCCAGCAGCAATCGCTTCGATTTCCGCCCGGTGTTCATCCATCGAGAAAAGGGTGAGCGCGCTCCCTGCACTATTCTTGGCACGTCCCGACAGCTTGTCTCGCGGAATCCGATCGGTCCAGGTAACCGAGCGCGTGTGCGGAAGGACCCCTTGTCGATTCGGATCATACTGGCAAGGCCCGGCGCAAGTCCCGATCATGATCTCGCGGGTGTCCGTGACCGGCGTAAGGATCAGGTCGCCCTCCTGAACTTCGTGCACGAAGCGGTAGAGCTGGCTTGCCCAAACGACCAAGCGACCCTTCTTCATGTTGGGATGCTCACGGGTCAACTCTGACAGGAAGGCATCCCGTGATCTCAGGCTTGATACGTCCTTCCTGCTAGAGAAACCGATTGCGGCGATGCCTGTCTTCTCGAACTCATCGGCAAAGGCACCTCCCTTACCTGCCCGTACAACCCAGATGTTTCTCACGTCGCACTCCCATGGTTCGGTGTTCTTGCCGATCGGCTCGCAACCTATCCTTCTGAGCTTCCTGTCCTCAACATTGGGCGAACAACGGGGACCTGATCCTAGCCCTTGCTTCGCGAGACACTTGGTGACAGGGCAACGTGATGAATCGGTAAGCCATTGTCCAGAACACCGGCACTGATAGCCCGGTAGGGCGCGGATGGAGTACAGATGGACAGGCTGTGAGAGACCGTCGAGGAAATGCAGAAGGACCTGGACGCTACCTTAAGACCTACAACCAGCGGCGACCGCACCGTGGCCGCAGCATGGAGGGACGCACGCTCCACACGGTCTTCAAGGCCGGGATCGCCCGCACGCGCACCCGCAAACCCTCGGTCAGGAAGGAGGTGAAGAAAGCGGCGTAGGACCCTGACCTAGGTGAAGCCGGGCGTCAGGTGAATACCGTTCTTGTACAGCCCGGCCGATGACGCGCAGGGCGATGGCGGCCAGCTAGCATCAGTGAGGACGCCTAAACTGCTTCCGAGGCGTGTGCACGAGCCGGAAGGTAACCAGAGAGCGCACTGATGACCGCCTGCGATAGAGTAGCCTCTCCCTTGTTGTTCGCCTCGGATTCCGAAGTCTTCGCCGGTATCATGGCTTCATGCACGAGTGCCATATAGCGTCGCTCGCTGACGCCGAGCACCCGCGCCGCAATGTTGATGAGGACCTTTCCGGGTAGAATCTCAAGCATCGACCGCGCATCGCTCAGAGCGTCTTGGATCCTCTTCTGTTCCTCATCAAATACATCTCCTGGGCTTTCGGCCAAAGCCGCCGTCTTGACACCCCGAACATGACTGGTGCGTACCTGTGCAACATCGTCGGCCATCCGAAGGTTGTTCAGTGTATCGAAGAACATTTGCTCCATGCGGCGCTTGAATCTCTCCGACACTTGCTTCGCGAAAGCTGGTCCCGTGAAATGTGCTCTGACAGCTCCCAAGAACTCGCTGTACCTGTTGTCGAGTGCGTCTGACGGAATTGCCAGATGGCCCGCTACGGCCCGAAATACTGGTTCTAAGCAATACAGACTCTCTACCTCATGTACGGGGAGCACTATCACATCACGACTCAAAGCGGCGATCTGGCGTTCCGGCCAGTAGTCCCGATCAACAATACCGATCGCCTCGACTCCTTCTACCAATCGGCTGTTGCCAAAGGACCGGGTCGAATCGCCGACATCCCTACAAGTGCCAACTGGGATGACTGCCGTATCAACATCGTGAAACCAACTCTCGTAGAACTGGGAATCGGTGCCGCCCTCTGTACCCTCACAAAAGACAATGCGTTGAGCATGGATAGAAAACGACGCCGCCGAGAGCAGTGCTTGAGCCACGTCTGGAGGCACGTGCTCCGCAACATCTAGCACTTCCTGCCTGCTAGGTTTCACCAGTATGTACTGGGCTGATCGACGCGACCGCGCAAACGCTAGGTCGTGCGAAATATATACAAAGCGAATACCGGGTCGTTCCCGCTCCAAGGCGTCCCAAAAACGAACAGCCAATCGGGCATGGAAGTGAACTTCTGGCTCGTCGACTACCACGATTCTCTTGTCGGCATCCAATACGCGGCCGGCCAAATAAAGAGCTACACGCTCACCATCGCTCATCTGTCGAGCCGGATAATGTTGGCCACCCGCTAGATCGGACTTGACTCTGGGTGAGTAAGAATCGAAGTGAAGTGTGCGACCCGGCATCACCTCAGACCATAGGTCGCGAAGCCGCATTAATGACGTCCGTGCGGGTTCGACGGTGTTTTCCGGCTTCCACTCATCGCGGAACTTCTGGGCAGCGCTTGCATCCTCCGTGATGAGCTTGGAGAAGAGGTGATGGATTTCGTTTGCCATCGTCCAAGGCTGCGTACGGCGGTTTTGCTTCAGGTTAGTGAGGTTGGTGCGCGCATCCTGAACAGTCTGTACGGGTAGAGAGTCTCGTATCTCTAGATTGCGGACAGCACCGATCATTTCCGCTGAGTTCCGCTCGATTAATGCGGCACCAAATCGTGTCTTTCCCGATCCATTGGGCCCGATGACTACAAGCGGGTGATCGCCCCCTAGAGTTCGCCCGTCGGGAAGGTGGATGGGGATGTTCATAGGCGCGTTCACAAGCCCGAAAGCTGAGCGAAGTAAAGATTTCGAGACACGAGTTTCTGTGCTGCCGGCGACTGCTACCAGTGCCGTGGGGTAGTGGAAACCGGCGAACCGCGACCAAGGCCCTTAAGCTCGCTTCGCCGGGGCGAAAGATCAACCCTCTGGACAGGGCTGCGACAGCTGCCTTGACCGGATGACGCCGCACCGGAGGCCCCACCGTCGCGCGCCCTGCCGCCCTCCGGGGTTACCCCCACCCACATCTGCGGCGAACTGCTTTTCGAGAATCGACTCTCCCGACGCCTCGAACGCAAGAGAGGACCGACCGGGAGCGGCGTCGCTACCAGCGCGTTTAGGACCACGCCTGGCTCCACCTATGAAACCAGTCCGGATTCCAATACCTTCCGGTGGGACCGCCTCTAGGAAGCGCGGCGAGACGCGTCTCGATGGGAGAACCCCATTGAGTGAAGTTCGCCCGAGGAGCTGGAAGACATGGAAAAAGCGATCACCGAGGCCACGCTTGCGGCTGAGAACCAACACCGGCTCCTGCGGATGTGTCGGGCGTCTACGTGCGCCCGCTCCAGACCCGATTCGGCCTTCACGCACGGAGTGTGAAGCAGGCCATGACCGCGCTTGCGAGTCTCTGGGGTGAGACTATCGTGTCGAACGGGGGAGACGCAGCCAACTGGCTGGAGCTGACAATCCAGAAAGCTGTACGTCCGGTCTTTCTCGCTTCCGGTCCCGACCGACTCCGGCATTTCGCGGCACACCCAGTCAAACTGCTCCATGCTCCGCGATGGCAACTGGCGGCCCGCAGATGGAACCGCGAGCATTGTCATCCGGGAGATTTCGTGACTCGATCCCCGCAAGGTCGAAAGGAGTCTGGATGCCGTGTTGCCGAGCTCTCGCTCGGCTCACGTTCGCACTTAATACACAGTCGTACGCTTTCAGCAGACACTAAAGGAATGAGGCCCCGCGATGGCGATGACCACACCCGAACGCGATCTTGAAAAATTTCTTGTCACGAAGCTACGGGACCTCAAGTACAAGTATCGCCCCGACATCCATGATCGAGCCACGCTTGAAGCGAACTTTAGGAAGAAGTTCGAAGCCTTGAATCGTGTCACACTCACCGACGGCGAGTTCCAGCGACTCCTCGATGAGGTCGTCACACCCAACGTGTACGAGGCCGCACGCTCCCTCCGGAACCGGGAAGCGTTCATCCGCGCCGATGGTACGCCGCTCAACTACACCCTCGTCAACATCAAGGACTGGTGCAAGAACCACTTCGAAGTCGTCAATCAGCTCCGCATTAATACGGACAACAGCCATCACCGCTACGACGTCATGCTCTTGATCAACGGCGTCCCCGTCGTTCAGATCGAACTGAAGACGCTTGGGATCAGCCCACGGCGGGCGATGGAGCAGATCGTCGACTACAAGAACGACCCCGGTAACGGATACACCAATACACTTCTCTGCTTCGTCCAACTGTTCATCGTCAGCAACCGCACGGACACGCGGTACTTCGCCAACAACAACGCGCGGCACTTCGCCTTCGACGCGAACGAGCGGTTCCTTCCAATCTACCAGTTCGCAGACCAGAACAACACCAAGATCACCCACCTCGACGACTTCGCCGATCAGTTCCTCGCCAAGTGCACGCTTGGCCAGATGATCAGCAAGTACATGGTCCTCATCGCCAGCGAGCAGAAGCTCCTGATGATGCGCCCGTACCAGATCTACGCGGTCAAGGCCATCGTCGACTGCATCGACCAGAACTGCGGCAACGGCTACGTCTGGCACACGACCGGCTCGGGCAAGACGCTCACTTCCTTCAAGGCTTCGACGCTCCTAAAGACCAACGAGAGCATCCACAAGTGTCTCTTCGTCGTCGACCGCAAGGACCTCGACCGCCAAACCCGCGAGGAGTTCAACCGCTTCCAAGAGAACTGCGTGGAGGAAAACACCAACACCGCGGCGCTCGTCCGCCGCCTCGAGTCCGACGACTACGCGGACAAGGTCATCGTCACGACCATCCAGAAGCTCGGGCTCGCCCTCGACGAGAACAGGACTTACAACAAGCAGAATACCGCTCAAAGGCGGTCGACGTTTAGGCAGCGGCTCGAACCGCTCCGAGACAAGCGGATGATCTTCATCTTCGACGAGTGCCACCGCTCGCAGTTCGGTGAGAACCACAAGGCCATCAAGGAGTTCTTCCCAAACTCCCAGCTCTTCGGCTTCACCGGCACCCCGATCTTTGAGGACAACGCGACCGTCAGGCAGATCAAGGGAGAAGTCGCCACCTTTCGAACCACCAAGGACCTCTTCCAAAACGATCTCCACAGCTATACCATCACCCACGCGATCGAGGATCAGAACGTCCTCCGCTT
>JAJEBS010000013.1 GCA_022822425.1 Gemmatimonadota bacterium
GGGCTGGCGACACTGCAACGGCTGGTCTTGTCCGGGAACCGCCTTACGACGCTGCCGCCCGATGTCTTCGCGGGTTTGCGGCGCTTGGAAGCTCTATTCCTCACGGCCAACCAACTGACCGAGTTGCCGCCAGACGTGTTCCAAGATCTGCCGGCGCTGGATCTGCTATGGATGGGCTTCAACGGCCTTGCGACGCTCCCGCCGGATGTCTTCGCGGGTCTCGGCAGCCTGACATCGCTGGCGCTCTTGGAAAACCGGCTGACGGAACTGCCGAGCGGGGTGTTCCGGCATTTGTCGAGTCTTGGCTGGCTAGGTCTGAGTGACAACCCTTTGGACTCGCTGCCACCGGATGCCTTCATGGGCCTCTCGCGATTGGAGGTGCTCAGCCTTGACAGAAGCCGGCTGACGTCCCTGCCGCTGGGTATCTTCGACTCGACTCCCCGGCTGCGATGGTTGTACTTCGCTGGCAACGGGATGAGGGAAGTGCCTATGGGACTATTCGACGGGCTGCCGGAGCTCACGAGGCTCGATCTGAGTACGAACGGGATCAGGGAGTTGCCACCGGGCGTTTTCTCGGGGTCGCCGAGCCTGAGGGAGCTGAGGTTGGAGAGCAACAGCCTCCATTCGCTGCCGCGCGGCGTGTTCGCGGGCCTCTCGCAACTGGAGTACGTGCGCCTGCGCTACAACCCGGGCGCGCCGTTCCCCGTGCATGCCGAATTGGGAAGGGCCGACACCCTCGACCTGCTGGCGCCGGGTCCGGCGCGGGTGGTGCTGCGGGTGCCGGGCGGAGCGCCCTATCCGTTCCGCATCCCGGTGTCGGTCCAGCGGGGAAAGGGATCCGGCGGGTTCCTAGCGGTCGAGGCGGGCGACACGGTGAGCGATGCGATGGTGGTGAGCGGTGGTGGGACGGAGGCTGGCGCGGCGCACGTGAGCCTCGGGACGCCGCCGGGTGTAGTGGAGGGATTCGAGGCTCTCGAAGTGGTATCGGGCGATCCGATGGCGCTATTCGCGGTGGCCAGGAACAAGACACCGGTCACGCGATCCACGATCCAGGCGCACCGGCTACAGGTGAACGGCCCAGCAGCGGACATCGCGCTGGCGGAATACTTCCATGACGCGGATGGCGACTCGCTGGCCTACGAGGTGGACTTCAGTGATCCAAGCGTTGCCCGTGGCAGGATCGAAGGCGCGACCCTGTGGCTTGGGCCGGAATCGGAGGACACCGCCGAGGTGGAGGTGACCGCGACCGACCCGGACGGCCTGAGGGCCGTGCAGAAGTTCCGGACGTGGGTGGTTCCGGCCCCGGATCCCGACGCGTTCAACATCGAACTGGTCTTCGGTCCCGGCTTCACGGAGGAGGCGAAGAGGGAGATCCGGCGGGCGGCGGACCGGTGGATGGAGGTAGTGGTCGGCGACTTGCCTGACGTGCCGGTCGATGGTCCGCTGCCCGGGTTCTGCGCGAACGGAATCCGCGGCCCGCGCTTGGTCGGGGTGGTGGACGACCTTGTGATCGGCATGTACATGGTCTTCGGCGTGAGGAACTCGGTCGGATCTGCAACCAGATGCGCTGTGCGGGAGGGATCGGAGCTTCCGATCTTCGGGAGGAATAAGTTCTCAGACGTATACTTGTCAGGCCAATACAGCTACACGTTTTACCGGACGGCGCTGCACGAGATCGGCCACGTGCTTGGGATGGGCGACTGGGGAGATCTGTACCGCGCGGGGGAAGGGGACCCACACTTTGCTGGTTCGCTGGCGGTGGCGGCGTTCGACGCGGCCGGTGGCCAGGACTATACAGGGGGCAAGGTGCCTCTCGAAGACGAGGGTCGGGCACGACTGGGCCACTGGCGGGCGCGCGTGATCCCAGGCGACGTCATGGCGTCCAGCGTCCAGAACACCCTGGTGACGGCGATCACGGTGCAGGCGCTGGCGGATCTCGGCCACGAGGTCGACGTGAGCAAGGCGGACCCGTATACGCTGCCGAGGCAGACGCAGGGTGACGTTGGTGGGGAGGCGTCGGATGCGGAGGAAGAAGGTGCGGGCGTGGTGACCGACGAGATCGTCGAAGGCCCCGTGGTGGTTCTGGACAGGGACGGCAAGGTGGTGCGGATCATCCGGCCCTGAGCGCGGAACTCTTCGCCCCCAAGCCATTGGCTAGCCGAAGGACCAGCCAACGTGGTTTCAAGTAGGGCATAGCCGCGCCCCCGCGAGTGCGGCCCTTGCGCTCAGGCGCGTTTCTGGTAGCCTTCATGGCTTCCAATTCCGGCCATTTCGGGCCACGACTCCCCCCCGCTCTCTCTTTTGTGAGGACACCCCTGCGCAATGTCGCCGCTTCGACCCGTCGGTCCCATTCTTCCTCGGTTCACTTCCTGCTCCACGCGGTCCGGCACACGGACCCTCTCGCTCCTGATGACGTGGTTGATCCTGACGGTCGCCGCCGCCCCCGACCGGGTGTCCGCGGAGACCGCCGCTCCATCGATCTCCGACACGCTCAAGGTGACGCTCGCCGCGCCCGCCGGCGGCACGGTGGACGAAGGCGAGACCGGCCACTTCGAGGTTTCCGTCACGGGCAGCACCGCCGAGGGCGCGGTGACGGTGCGGTACTCGGTCTCGGGCACGGCCGTGGCTGGCGAGGACTACACGGCACTGTCCGGCGAGGTGGCAGTGGCGCGGGGCGAAAGTCCCGCCATTCAAGTGCGTGTTTCCCGCTTTCGCGGCGCGTTCCAACAGGGTCCAGTCCAACGGCAGGAAACGCAGATCGTGCAGCCCTGTAAGACTTTAGACGATTCCCTGCCGTGATTCAGGCCCTCGGCGATCCGCCGTTACGTGGGGGCTGTTACGGCGTCCCGGCCACTTCTCTTGCCCGCACGATAAACTCCTCGGCCGCCTCGCATTCGAGGACTGCGTCGGCGACGGCGGCGATGCGTTCGGGGTCGGAGAGAGGGTCAAGAACCGGGACAAGCCGGTCCGCAGTAGCCGGACCAAACCTCCTAGAGACGAGTCGGCGTACCAACTCTCTTTCTCCTTCGATCCGGCCTCGCTCTACGTCCTCCTCACGCCACTTCCGCACCCGATCGATCAATGTCATCTCTGCTTGCTCCTCCTGCCTGCCGATCGGTTCGACGGTGCCCTCGGCCTCGTCGATCTTTCCTTTCAGCACCAAGGTGACCCACGCGTTAAAGCTCTCCAGCAGCCGCGGTTCATCGACCCGCGTGAGCCAGTTCGTCAACGAGACCACGAGTTCGTCCAGCCGCTCTCGAGACCGAGCCTGTTCAAAGCTGGCGATCATCGACAGGGTGTTTCCGGACGGCAGCACCGAAGCATCGAGCGTCTGCAACTCAATGAGAAGATACCGATGCCGGGGAACGTATCCAACCAATCGCTCGGGCGCTCGAGGGAACAGGTGGCGGACATCTGTTGCCGCGTTCCAACGCCGGTCCCCATTGTAGACGATCCGGATTCTCCACAGCATGTCGGCATGCCGTTGTCCCAGGTGCTCGGTGACGAAGCTGGCGGGAAGGCGTTCGAGCGTGGAGAAGTCGAGGCGGGTAGCCAGTTCCCGAAGGACGTGGCGCAGGGTGTCCGCCACGGTGCGCGGACCTGCGAAGAGGCTCTTGTAGGAAGCGTCGTGCTTCGGCCTTCCAGGCTGCCTCGGGCTTCGGGGCATCGTCCGGCGTTCCTCGCGTGAATGGGAAGGGCCGGGGTAGGTCCGGTGTAGACCAGCCATCGGGCTCCTGGCTGGGCGCTGGAGAACAATGGAAGAGAATCCGGGGCGAACGAATGGCTAAATGGGAATTGATTCGCGACGGTCGAAATCGGCAGCGACTTCGCGGCCTCCTGCTTGAGGGTGCGGATTCACTGCCCGCGGTCGTCGCCGACGCAACGTACTTAGAGACACTGCGTGCTGGAGTTCGCCGTCACTCGAAGGAATGACGCCGCGGACCGAGTGGGCCGCGAGTCGAAGTCTCAGTTGCGGACCACCTGCTTCGTGTGCCAGTGGACACGGGTGGGGTGGGGGTCCCCTGACCCGCCGCAAGAAGTCGCCTCGGTCGGCGCCGGCCCAGTCATCAGGCCCTGCGACCACCCGGAGGGCCCGGTCGGTGGAGGGCAGCCCTCAAGCTGAAATCGGATCCGGCGCCTCGATGGCCCAGTGCTCCGCTTCGTACCGTTCGACGAGGGTCACCAGGGCTTCCAGCTTGTCGGACTCCGGCGTCCCTGGGGCGACTCCCATGAGGCGGTCGATCTCACCGAGCGCCTTGTCGTAGTCGGCTTCGCTTTTGATCGGCGTGATCGTCATGTCGGGTTCCTCCAGTTCTGTCGGTTGGATTCCCACCCTGAGATACGTGAGGGGTGTCACGCTGCCCCAGCCACCTCTCTTGCCCGCGCAATGAGTTCCTCAACGGTCTCGCATTCGATGACCGCGTCAGCGACGGCGGCAATGTGCTCGGGGTCGGAGAGACGGTCAAGAACCGGGACAACCCGGTCCAAAGCACCCGAACCAAACCTCCGCGAGATGAGTCGGTACATCAACTTCCGTTCCCCCTCGATCCGGCCCTTTTCGAGCCCCTGTTCGAGGCCCTGCTCCAGCCCCTGTTTCAGCCACTGCCGCCGTTCCTCTTCACCCCATTTCTGTACCCGCTCGAATAGTGTGGCCACCTGCATTCCTCCTCTTTTCTGATCTTCAACTTCGAGCTGGTGGCGCAAGGCCGGGAATCGCCCCGCGATGACCTGCTTGATCCAGATACCAAAGGGCTTCATGAGCGCCGGCTCGCCAAGCCAGTCCGCCAGCGAAGCCAGGAGTTCCTCCAGCTGCTCCGTCGACCGCGCCTGTTCGAGCCGCGCGATCATCGACAGGGCGTTGTCAGGCGGCAGCACCGAAGCATCGAGCGTCTGCAACTCAATGAGAAGATACCGATGGCGCGGAACATATCCAACCAGTCTCCGCGGAGCCGGCGCGAACAGGTCGCGGATGTCCGTGGCCGCACTCCAGCGCCGTTCGCCGTTGTAGACGACCATCGGCAGAATGAGCGGGAGCTCTCGGGCGGGACCGAGATCGTCCTTGTCGAGCCCCTGCAGCACGCGGACCGTGTAGTCCATCATGCGCAACGCCATGCGCCGGTCGATGGTGGACTGGAATTCCAGCAGGACCAGCAGGTAGAGCCAACCGTGCTCGGCAACCTGAATTCGCCACAGCATGTCCGCGTGGCGCTGCCCCAGGTGCTCGGTGACGAAGCTCGCCGGCAGGCGCTGGAGCGTGGAGAAGTCGAGGTCCGGGGCGAGGTCCCCGAGGGCACCGCGCAGCGTGTCCGCCACCGTGCGCTTGATGGCGAAGAAGCTCTTGTAGGACGCGTCGTGCTTCGGTCTTGGAGGCCGGTTGCGTTTTCCGGGCATCGTCCGCCGTTGAGGGGGAGGGGACGGCGGGTCGCGCGAGTCGGGACCGGCCATCGGTGTTTCGAGTCGTTGCCCGGAACGATGGCGGAAGGTGGCGGGCGAGCGAATGGCTGGATGGGGCTGGTGCGCGTCAGCAGCCGCCCTGGTATTCGGCGTGGGTTCCCACGATCTCCGTTTTCAGTTCCGGAAGACCTGCGCCCGATGCCAGTCGACGTATGTACGACGAGGCACGTGCAGCCGGCTTCGCGGAGGCCGAATGAGCTGCCCGGAGAAATCGGAGAGGAGGCTCTCGCTCGGGTTGCTCCCCCGGACCTGGCGGGAAACCAGCACGCGATAGCCCGTGCCCCTGGTCTCCAGTCCAACCGCGCCCCGATCGAGCGCCCGGTGATGAAGCAGGCAGAGGGCCAAGCCGTTGAACACATCGTCCGGCCCCTTGTGGGAGTGCCACTGGATGTGCGCGGCCTCGAGTCCCAGCAGTTCATCGTTGATCCGGAGATCGAAGTCGCAGATCGCACAGCGCTCGTCGTACGCCTCCAGCACTTCCTTGCGGAAGATCAGGCGTCGTGGTCTGCGGTAGACCACCATTCGCTGCTTCTTGCCGGGCTCGCGCACGGACGGTAATCCCGGCACCAACCACGCGTAGGAGAGGCCGACGGCTTCGAGAATCTCGTCGTGCAAAGAGAGCGGGAAG
>JAJEBS010000026.1 GCA_022822425.1 Gemmatimonadota bacterium
GGCAGACACGTATTGACCACGCCCTGCGCGACTGGATCAAGCAGCACGACGTTGCTTAGGCGGGGTCTCGCGGCGCCCTCAGCGAGCCCCACCTCCCCCGATCCCGACACCGCGCGCCGGTTGTGGGTCGTATCCGAGGAGCTGACCGGCGTCCGACTCCCCACCCCCAAATCACGTAAGTCCAATCGGGGCGGCCGGATTCGAACCGGCGACCTCCTGCTCCCAAAGCAGGCGCGCTACCGGGCTGCGCCACGCCCCGTCTTCTCTTTGATTCTAGTAGTGGAGGGTCTCGCGCAGGTGTGAGCCGAGTGCCCGGAAGGCCTGACCCCGGTGGCTGCGCGCATCCTTCTCCTCGGCATCAAGCTCGGCGAACGTCCTGCCCGCATCGGGATCCAGGAAGTGTGGATCATAGCCGAAACCGCCTTCCCCCCGAGGCTCCAGGGCGATGGTGCCAGGTGCCTCGCCCCGGAACACAAGCGGCTCGCCCATGCCGAAGTGCAGCACCGCGACGCACACGAAGCGTCCGGTGCGGCGATGGGGCTTGTGGCTCGCGAGCAGCTTGACGAGGTGCTCGTTGTTGGCGCGGTCGCGATCCTCGCCGGTGACGTCCTCCGGCACGGGCGCGAAACGCTTCGAGCGCACCCCGGGAGCACCATCGAGCACATCCACCTCCAGACCGGAATCGTCGGCGATGGTCGCTGCCCCGCAGAGGCTGTTGAAGTACGCGGCCTTGGCCTTTGCGTTTTCTTCGAAGGTGTCAAAGGCCTCGACCTTGTCTTCCTCCGGGGAGAAAGGGATGCCGGCTTCGTCGAGGCTCAGAATCCGCAGTCCGGGGTCCTCTCCCAGGATCCGTCGGATCTCGTCCAGTTTGTGCGGGCTCCGCGTGGCGGCAACCAGCGTGAGTGCGTGCGACGGGCTCATTCGCGCGCTCCTGTCTGTTGGGTGTCCCTGGTCGGTGTGAATCGCGAGGCCGCTCCAGCCGGGCAGCGAAAGCGGCGATGGCGTTTTGCGACAGAAACTCTCTACGGGAACGGGGGCCGACGCAAGTGACTGCCCGGAATCCGGCTCGGCTCAGTCGGATGGCGCGGGGTCCGCCCGGCGGATGCGGCGCACCAGCCCGGTGGTGGACCGCCCCGGAAGATAGGGGACCAACACGACTTTACCGCCCGCGGCCTCGACCGCCTCGCGACCGACCATCTCCTCCAGGGCGTAGTCGCCGCCCTTCACCAGCACGTCCGGGAGCAGCGCCGCGATGAGCGCGCGCGGGGTGTCCGAGTCGAAGGGGGTGACCACGTCGACGCTTGCGAGCGCGGCGAGCACGGCCGCGCGGTCCTCCAGAGCAACGTAGGGGCGGTGCGGCCCCTTGATGCGCGAGACCGAGGCGTCGGTGTTGAGCCCCACCACGAGGGTGTCGCCCAGGGTGCGGGCGGCGGCCAGGTACTCCACGTGGCCCCGGTGCAGGATGTCGAAGCACCCGTTCGTGAACACGAGGCGGTCGCTGCGGGGTCGGCCGTGGCGGGCGAGAAGCTCGTCGATGGCGAGCAGCTTGCGTTGCCGGGGGCGGGGGACGGCCATCACGCCGACGGCGAGGCTGGTGCTCGTGGGACTCCCGCGGGCAGCTTGCGGCCGAGGGCGCCGGGCGGGGTCGTCACGGGGACGGCGGTTCGGCGGGAGCGCGACGGAGTTCCGCCAGGATCTCGTCCGCGCCCCGGCCCAGCAGGATCCTCGCCAGGTCGGCGGCGAGGCGTTCCGGTTCGGCCTGGCGGCCGGTGCGGTCGGCACGGATGACCCGGCGGCCATCGGGGCTGAGCACCATCGCCCAGAGCCTGAGGCCGCCCGGATAGGGCAACCCCAGCACACCGACGGGCAGATGGCAACCGGCGCCCAGCAGACGCAACAGTTCGCGTTCGGCCCGCACCGCCTGCCGGGTGGGGCGGTCGTCCAGGGTAGCCGCCAATGCGCGGGCCCGCCGGTCGCCGTGGCGCACCACCACGGCCAGCGCGCCCTGTCCCGCGGCCGGCAGCCAGGCCGTGCGCTCCAGAAGCTCGCTCGCGCGGTCGGGGAGGCCCAGGCGCCCCAGCCCGGCGGCGGCCAGCACGAGGGCGTCGCATTCGCCGCGGTCGAGCCTGGCCAGCCGGGTGTCCACGTTGCCGCGCGTGGGCACCACCATGCAGTCCGGGCGGAAGGCGCGAGCGAGCGCGGCGCGGCGCTGGGAGCCCGTGCCGATGCTGGACCCCGGTGGCAGGGCGGCGAGAGTACCGGCCGTACCGACCGGCAGCACCAGAGCGTCGCGGGGATCCTCGCGGGCAGGGGTCGCGGCCACACACAGCCCGGGCGGCATCCGGGTCGGAATGTCCTTCAGGGAATGCACGGCCAGATCGACCCTGCCGTCGAGCAGGGCCTCGTCCAGCGCGCTCGTGAACACCCCTTCCCCGCCGATGCTCGCGAGGGATGCATCCGCCAACCGATCGCCCCGGGTGCGGATGGTGTGCATCGACACCCGCGCCCGACCGTCCGCCTCCAGGGCTGCAGCCACCTGCCGGCTCTGGATCAGGGCAAGCGTGGATCCCCGGGTCCCCAGACGCAGGTGGGACGGCTCCGGTCTGACCTGCGAGAGACCTTCCGACACTCGAAGACCGGGGTCAGAACGCCCGCAGGATGAGGAACGCTGCCAGCAGGACGGCGACCCAGAGCACCATGCTGCCTGTCGGCCAGGAGCGGGCCAGCGCGCCGTGCGGCCCGGTGTGGCGGAACGCGTTGCCCAGCGCCCAGTTGACTCCGCCCAGCGCGACGCCGCGAACGGTGGAATCCGCCGCCCGAATCGCTGAGCCCACCCGCCGCACGATCGCCGGGGCCAGCTTCCTGTACGTCCACTCGACGTCCAGGTTGACGGCGCGGATCTCGTCGGGATAGATGCGCATCAGACGGAACAGCACCACCGCGCCGATCGCGAAGGCCAGCAGCTGGAGCTGCGTCACCACATGCGTGACGTCGTAGGGACTGTAGTCCATGTCGAAGGGCAGGAGATCGTAGAGCAGCCACGGCATCGAACCGACCGCGATGCAGGCGACGGCGCCCACGGTCATGGCGGCGAGCATGTTCCAGGGCGGCTCGCGCGTGCGGATGCCCGAGTCGTGTGCGAAGAAGGCGAAGAAGGGGATCTTGATGCCGGCATGCTCGACCACGCCCGCGGAGGCGAAGAGCATCGCAAGCCAGATCCAGTAGTGGTGCTCCTCGAGCAGGGCGCTCATGATCAGCGCCTTGCTGACGAAGCCGTTGAAGAGCGGGACCGCCGAAATGGAGGCCGCCCCCACGATGCAGAGCACCGTCGTCCACTTCATCGTTCTCCACAGCCCGCCCAGCTCGGACGCCTTGGTGGTTCCCGTGCGATAGAGCACCGCGCCCATCGACATGAAGAGCAGGCCCTTGAAGAGCACGTCGTTGAAGGCGTGCGCGACGGCCCCGTTGAGGGCCTTCGCGGTTCCCACCCCCACGCCGCACACCATGAAGCCGATCTGGTTGATCATGCTGTAGGAGAGGACGCGCCTCAGGTCGTTCTCGATGACGGCGAAGAAGATGGGGTAGCAGGCCATCACCGCGCCGACGTAGATGAGCAGTTCGGTCTCCGGGAATCCGCGCGCGAGAGCGTACACCGCGACCTTCGTAGTGAATGCGCTCAGGAACACGGTGCCCGTGGGCGTGCTCTCCGGATAGGCGTCGGTCAGCCAGTTGTGGACCAGCGGGAAGGCGCCCTTGACCGCGATGGCAAGGAAGATGAGCCACCCCGAGAGGCCCTCCAGCCCGATGTGGTCGAAGGCGATGTCCCCCGTCTGCGCGGCCCGCGCCATCGCCCCGGCGAGCAGTGCCACGCCCGAGACGACCTGGATCACCAGGTAGCGCATCCCCGCCCTGCGCGCCCGCTCGGTGCCGCGCGCGAAGATGAGGAACACCGAGCTGACGGCCAGCACTTCCCAGAAGAGGAAGAGCGTGACGAGGTCTCCCGCGAACACCGCGCCCAGCCCGCTCCCCGCGTACACCAGCGCGGCGGTGTGTTGCAGGGTGGCCGAATCCTCCTTTTTCAGGTGCAGCGAGTAGAGGATGGCGATGAACGCCCCAAGGTGGAACAGATAGCCGAAGAGCAAGCTCAGCCGGTCGGCTCGCACGAGCGACAGCTCGTAACCGAGAATGCCCGCTGAGAGCCCGAAGCCTTCCTGGATGCCGGCCACGTTGAGCGCTCCGAGGACGGGGACCGCCAACAGAAGCACGTAGCGCGGCCATCCGCGCACGAACGGCACCAGCAGGGCGCCGGCGAAGAAGATCGCGAACGGAGGGAGGCTAGTCGGCATCGTAGTAGTCCTCCGACCGCATGACGATGCGCCTCAGCCCCTTGGCGGCCAGGATCAGGCCCGCCACTCCCAGGAGCCCCCACAACGGGTAGAACCCCTTGAGGTTCTCCCAGGGGTGTTCGATGTACCGGTCCACGAAGAAGTCGGCGATCACCAGCCCGGCGGAAATCGCGAAGAACGCGCCCAGAATGATGCGGGTCGCCTTCGGCCCGACGCTCGAAGGCGGATGGCCGCCGTCGTGCCCCCCGTGACCGCCGCCGTGGGAACCGTGGGCGCCCCGATGTCCCGAGTCTCGCCTATTCATGGCATCGCCCCCGCTTCATCACGCCGTCCTCCACGCTCATGGCCCCGCCACCATCGAGATCAGCCGGAAGAAGGGATCCGGGTACACGAAGAGCGCGAAACAGCACAGGCTGGTGATCACGATCGCGATCAGCGAAGGGAGCGGCGCCTCGTGGATTCCTCCGTTCGCGTGCCCGTGCCCGTGCCCGTGTGGATTGGGCGCCGCCGGGCTGAAGAACGCGCGCACCGGCACGATCATCAGATACCCGATGGACAGCAGTGAGCTTACCATCAGCACCGCCACCAGTCCGACCTGGCCCGCGTCCAGGGCGCCAAGCCCCAGGAACCACTTGCTCCAGGTGCCTCCCGCGGGTGGGAGCCCGATGATCGAGAGCGTTCCCACGAAGAACGCGGCGAAGGTGACGGGCATGGTGCGTCCGAGCCCCTTCATGTCGCTGATCTCGGTCTTGTGCGCGGCCACCATTACCGCGCCCGCGCAGAAGAACAGGGTGATCTTGCCGAAGGCGTGCATGACGATGTGCATGCCGCCGCCGATGATCCCCATGGTGTTGGCCAGCATCGCGCCCAGGACCACGTAGGAGAGCTGGCTGATGGTCGAGTAGGCCAGCCGCGCCTTCAGATTGTCCTTTCGGAAGGCGACCAGCGACGCCAGGATGATGGTCGCGGCCGCCGCCCACATGAGCCAGACGCTGGCGCCCAGCTGCGTGAGAAAGTCGATGCCGAAGACGTAGATGGTGATCTTGAGGATGCTGAACACCCCCGCCTTCACCACCGCCACGGCGTGCAGCAGTGCGCTGACCGGCGTGGGAGCCACCATCGCCGCGGGCAGCCAGCGGTGGAAGGGCATCACCGCCGCCTTGCCGATGCCGAAGACGTAGAGCGCCAGCAGCACCGCCACCACGCCCTCCCCCGCCCTGCCTTCCAGGATCCCGCCCATCTCGAAGTCGATGGTGCCGGTCAACAGGTAGGTCCAGATGATGGCGAGCAGCTGAAAGCCGATCGAAGTGCCGAGCAGGATGCCCAGGTACACGCGCCCCGCCCTTTTGGCCGCGTCGGTGCCCGCGTGGGTGACCAGCGGGAAGGTGGAGAGCGTCAGCGCCTCGTAGAAGATGAAGAGGGTGAAGAGGTTGCCCGCGAAGGCGACCCCCATTGTGCATGAGATGGCCAGGGCGAAGAAGATGTAGAAGCGGGTCTGGTTCTTCTCGTGATGCCCGCGCATGTAGCCGATGGCGTAGAGCGTGGTCACGATCCAGAGGCTGCCTGCCACCAGGGCGAAAATCATCCCCAGCGGCTCCACCACCAGCTCCAGCGGGATGCCCGGGAGGGGCTCCGCCAGCACGAAGCGAGGGACCTCGCCCGCAGCGACCGCACGATGGATCTGCATCACCACGCCCAGGAGGACGCCGCCGGTAATCAGCGACGCGGCCTCGCGCAGGTTGGGGCTGGAGCGCAGGAGGCCCACCAGTACCGCCCCGGCCGCGGGGATGACCAGCGCCAGGAGCGCCAGTTCGCCCGGGTTCATGGCGCGCCTCCCAGCAGGGCGCGCGCCGCCTGACCGGCGACGTTCGTGGTCAGTGAGGCATCGATGCCGAAGTAGAGGTTCGCGACGATGAGCGCCCAGGTGGGGACCAGCAGCCGCAGCGGGGCTTCGGACACCGAACCGGCCCGGGCCGACGGCTCACCGAAGTAGACGGCTTCCACCACCCGCCAGATGTAGACCACGGCCAGCGTGGAGGTCACGAGCACCAGCGCTGCGACCGGCCACATCCCCTGCTCGAGCGCGCCCAGCACCAGATACCACTTGCTCACGAAGCCCACCGTGAGCGGGACGCCGATGAGGCTGAGGCCTCCCGCCGTGAAGGCGGCCATCGTCCAGGGCATGCGGCGGCCCAGGCCGCGCAGGGCGTCGATGTGCACTGAGCCCACCCGGTACATGACGCAGCCGAGGGCGAGGAACAGCGCCCCCTTCATGAGCGCGTGGTTGAAGAGGTGGAGCGTGGCCGCGGTCAGTCCGGTGACCGAGGCGAAGCTGATCCCCAGGATGATGTAGCCGATCTGGGCGACGCTCGAGTAGGCCAGCATGCGCTTTATGTTGCGCTGGAAGATCGCCACCAGCGACATGGTGAAGATCGCCACCAGCGCGAGCGGCAGCAGCCACACGCCGAGGCTGAGCTCGCCGAAGGAGTAGGTGACCCCGAAGACGGTGAAGAAGAAGCGCAGCAGGACGTAGACCGCAACCTTTGTGGACGTCGCGGCGATGAGCCCCGTCACCGCCGAGGGTGCGAAGGCATACGCGTCGGGCAGCCACACGTGCAGCGGGAAGAGGGCCAGCTTGAGGCTCGTGCCGACGGTCAGGAAGGCGAATGCCACCAGGATGGTCCGTTCGCCGTGCAGGGCGGGAAGGAGCTCGGCCAGGTCGGCAAGGTTGAGCGTTCCGGTCTCGACGTAGAGCAGCCCGATGCCGATCACGATGAACGACGCCCCGATGCTCCCCATGATCAGGTAGCGGAACGCCGAGACCAGCGCGCGCCGGTCGGAGCCCATGGCGATCAGGGCGTAGGTGCCGAGCGACGAGATCTCCAGGAACACGAAGATGTTGAAGGCGTCCCCCGTGATGGCGATGCCGAGGAGGCCGCACAGGCAGAGCATCCACGCGCCGTAGAAGAGGGGGATGCGGCGCTCGTCCACCTCGCGCTCGACGCTGGCGAGGGCGAAAAGGGTGACGACCACGCCGATGCCGGCGACGATGAGGAGCACCAGGCCGTTGACGGCGTCCACCCGGTACTCGATCCCCCAGGGCGCGGCCCAGCCGCCCAGCGCGTAGCGGATGTCCTCGCCGCCGAGCACGCGGGCCAGCAGCCCGACGGCCGCGCCGAAGGCCGTCACCGCTCCGGCCATGGCGATGCCCCACGAGACGCGCTTCCAGGGAACCAGCACGCAAAGGGCGGCGGCCAGAAGCGGCGCCAGGATCTGGATGGCGGGAAGGTGCGCCGCGATCATGGCCTGGCGCCCTCCCGCAGCTCGTCGGCGAGCACCAGTGCCTGGATTTCGTCGTCCTCGACGGTGCCGTAGGTCTCCTTGATGCGCACCACGAGCGCGAGCGCCATCGCCATGGTGGCCACGCCCACCACGATCGCGGTGAGCATGAGTACGTGCGGAAGAGGATTGGAG
>JAJEBS010000306.1 GCA_022822425.1 Gemmatimonadota bacterium
GTTCCCCGAAGCGCCCCGGGTCATGTTAGGCATCGGGCTTTCTGGCACCATAAGGAAAGACGACCTCTGCCCCCGCCCTCCTCTGACCTATAGTTTCAGTCCGGCGGGGTGGCCAGCCCCGGATGGCCATGAGCTGTTAGGTTATGCCATCGGATGACGCGACATCCCGGTCCAACGCGGCCGGCGGCGCCCATCCGGCGAGCAGGCTGACACCAGGAGCGGGCAGAGCCACCTGTCCCCCACCCCGGCAGCGGAGTGAAGTCATGGTAAGTCGAGAGGATGTCGAGGGCTTCCTGATCCGCATGGATCTGGACTATGAAGAGGTGGACGAGGGCATGTTCCTCGCACACGGCGACAATGGAGGCGCGGGCGTGGTGGTCCACCACTCCGATCCCGTGCTGGTGCTGCGCCTCAAGATGATGGATCTTCCGGCAGAACCGGACGACGAGCTCGCCGGGCTGTACCGCACGCTGCTGGAACTCAACGTGACCGACATCGTGCACGGCGCCTACGGAATCGAGGAGGAGGAGCTGATCCTCACCGACACCCTCGAACTGGAGAACCTGGACTTCACCGAACTGCAGGCCTCGATCGAGAGCCTTCAGCTCGCGGCGTCGAGTCACATGGGCAGGATCCGCGAGCTTGCGCAGGCGAGCAGCGCACCGCAGGCGATGGAGGGCTGAACTCATGGGAATCTTCCAGAAGCTGTCGACGCTCATCAAGTCGAACATCAACGACCTGATCGCGAAGGCGGAAAACCCGGAGAAGATGCTCAACCAGATCATCCTCGACATGCGGGACCAGCTCGCCAAGGCGAAGCGCGATGTCGCGGGAGCGATCGCGGACGAGCGCAAGCTCGGAGCTCAGCTCGATGCCGAGGTCAAGCAGGCCCGGGCGTGGCAGAAGCGGGCGGAGCTGGCCGTGAGGGAGGGCCGTGACGACCTCGCCATGCAGGCTCTGAGCCGACAGCAGGAACACACCCAGCGCGCGGGGGCGCTGGAGCAGACCTGGCGTGCGCAGAAAGAGGAGACGGAGAAGCTCAAGGCATCTCTTCGGACCCTGAACGACAAGATCGAGGAGGCGAAGCGCAAGCGGAACCTCCTGATCGCGAAGCAGAAGCGGGCTCAGGCGCAGAAGCGCATCCACGCCACCATGTCCGGGCTCTCCGACCAGTCGGCATTCGACGCGTTCAACCGCATGGCGGCCAAGATCGAGGACGAGGAGCGCCGCAGCCTCGCTCAGGCGGAGGTCAGCGAGGCACTGAGCGGAGATTCGCTCGAGGATGAATTCCTGAGGCTGGAGTCGGGCGGCGAGGGTGCCCCGCTGGACGATCGCCTGCTGGCCCTCAAGGCGCAGATGGGGCTGCTCCCGGGCGGAGCGCCCGAGGCTCCCCGGCAGCTCACCGCCGGTGAAGGGTCCAGCGACGCCCCTTCCGAGGAAGACGCGGAAGCCGAGGATTCCGACGCCGGGTCTTCGTCTTCGGTCGCGCCCATACAGGAGGCTCAGTTGCTCGAGGAGTTCGAGCGTCTCGGCCGAAACGACGGGTCGTGACGTGGACACCGTCTATCTGAACGGCGAGTACCTGCCGAGGGGCGAAGCCCGCGTCGCCGCGGACGACCGTGGCTTTCTCCTGTCCGACGGCATCTACGAGGTCACCCCCGCATACGGGGGACGCTTCTTTCGCGGGGATCGACACCTGGCGCGCATGACGCGTGGCCTGGCGGCCCTGCGCATCGACTACGACACAGGCCGGCTGCCCGCAGTCAAGCAGCGGCTGCTGGAGCTGAACGGCCTTGCCGACGCCGACTTCGCCTACGTCTACATGCAGGTGACGCGGGGCACGGCTCCCCGCACCCACTACTTCCCGCCGCACGCCGTGCGGCCCACCGTGTACGCGTATGCACGCCCGCACCAGCGGCCTTCCAGCGAGACCTGGGAGCGAGGCTACCGGGCCATCACCGCACCGGACCGGCGCTGGGCCCGGGTCGACATCAAGAGCATCGCCCTGCTGCCCAACGTCCTGGCCATGCAGTCGGCGGTGGACGCCGGGGTGGACGACGTCATCCTGGTGCGCGACGGGGTCGCCATCGAAGGCGCCCACAGCAACTTCTTCGCGGTGAGCGGCGGTGCGCTGGTGACCCACCCGGCCACCCACCAGATCCTGCACGGCATCACCCGCGAGTACGTGCTCGAGCTGGCGGCCGGACTGGGAATCCCGGTCGAGTTGCGCCCCCTCGCGGTGGAGGAACTTGCATCCGCGAGCGAGGCGTTCCTGACGGGCACCACCACGGAGGTTCATCCCATCGTGGAGATCGACGGTCAGCCGGTCGGCGATGGAAGGGTGGGGCCGGTGGCGAAGCGGCTGTCGGGTGCTTTTCGCGAGGGGTTGCCGGGGGCCGCGTAGGAAGAACCGCGAGAGGCCTGCGGGCGCGGGCCCCGTAGAGGAAGCTCCCCGTTGTCTAGGGCAGGGGTTCGCCCACCGCCACCACGGCGCCTTCGGGCACCAGGTGCAGATCGTCCTCGATCAGGTGGGTGGCTTCCGCGAGCACGATCACGATGCGTTCGGCCTCGAGGCCCTCGTCGTGCCCGGGGATCGAGTGGTAGTCGTCGCTCGGCGCATGCATCACCACCCGCCCCCGCCTGAGCGAGCGGTCCGCGCAGGTGCCCACCAGGCGGACGGTGGCCCACCCCGGGCGGGGGCTCCAGGCGACGTTTCGCGGCGTGTAGATTCGTTGCTCGTCCATTTCCGACTCCGCTGGATGCGGTGGCAGCCTAACCTTCCCTCATGGTGGAACGTCCGTCAACCAGCAGGTCGCGGGTCGCCTGCTGCGCCGGCGACGGATCGCGCGGTTGAGCCACCAGCAGGGCGCGCCCCCTCCCTCCCCTGGGCAGGTGCAGCACCAGCGCCTCCGGATCGGCCGGAGTCGCGTATTCGCGCGCCAGACCGGTCCGGTCGATGGCGACGGTTCGTCCCGGGCACGTAAGCCCCGCGATCGTGCGGCTGTACTCGACCCAGGCGGTGAGGGGCTCTTCGCCCGCGGCGACCGACGGGATCAGCCGGTCGCGATAGTGGCCGACCGCCCGCTCGAAGGCCGCCGCATCGACGCTCTTGAGTTCCCGCAGGCGCTCCCTGCACACGGCCCGCGGGTCGCGCGCCCCCGTCTTCGCGAGCGTGGCTTCCAGGCGCTGGTCGGCCAGGGCCTGCGGGTCTTCGGTCTGGTTGCTGCTGGTCATCTGCCCTCGGCTCCGGCTGGATGTCGCGCGACCCCGCCGGTCGCAGGATGCCGGTTGCCAGCCCGGTACGCGACAAGCGGGTCGCTCGGTGGCGTGGCCCGTCGACTATTCCTAACTTCTTCTGCCCTGAACCGCGCCGGGGTGCACGTCCGGCGCGTCCCGGACGCACCTCATCCTCGAATCCAATCACATGGGGCCGACATGCCATCCAGATACAACCAGCCCCGCTTCTCGGATCCGACCGGAGATTACCTGGAGGTGTCCTGGGAGATGTTCGGGGAGCTGTGCCGGGCGCTCGCACTCAAGGTAGCGCGCGAACACAAGCCCGACCTGGTCGTCGGCATCGCGCGCGCGGGGGTCATTCCGGGCGCCATCGTCGCTTCCATGCTGCGTCTCGATTTCCACTCGATGAAGATCTCGCGCCGGGGGGCCGACAACTCGATCCGCGAGCGCCCCGAGGTGCTCGACGCGGCGCCCCGCGTTGCCGCCGGCCGCCGGGTGCTGCTCGTGGACGAGATCACCACTTCCGGGGAAACCCTGCGACTGGGGCTCGCGGCCGTGCGCGACGTCGGGCCCGCCGAAGTCCGTACCGCGACCTGCTTCGCGCGGCCACGGGGCTACAAGCCCGATTATTTTGCGCTGGAGACCGGTTCCACCGTAATATTCCCGTGGGACAGGAAGATCTTTCAGGATCAGCAGTTCGTCGTGAATCCGAGGTACGAGAGCGTACTGGACGAATAGAATTGCATGCCGCCCGCTCCCCCGGAGCGCCACCGCTCGACGATGCCCGACAGGAGGAAGACATGACCATCTCCCGGTACTCCGGCCGCACGCTGCTGCCTGCCCTGCTGTGCGCCGCCCTGCTGGTTCCCGGCGCGCTTGCGGCGCAGTCGGCCAACGGGGACGAACCGGAAATCACCTTCACGCGCGACATCGCCCCGATCGTGCAGGAGAACTGCCAGATCTGCCATCGGGAGTCGTCGGTGGCACCGATGTCGTTCGTGACCTACCGGGATGTGCGCCGCTACGCCCGCCGCATCCGCGAGCAGGTATCGCGCCGCCTCATGCCGCCCTACCACCTCGACGTGGGCGTGGGCATCCAGGACATCAAGGACGACTGGCGCCTGGAGCAGGAGGACATCGAGACCATCGTCGCCTGGGTGGACGCGGGCTCGCCCGAGGGCGACCCGGCGGACATGCCGCCCGCGGTGGAGTGGCCCGACAGGCAGATGTGGCAGCTGGAGCACATCCTCGGCCCGCCCGACCACGTCATCAAGTCGAAGCCCTTTTCGGTTCCGGCCGAGGGCGGCGACACCTGGTGGCGCCCGCGGGTCCCGACCGGGCTGGGCGAGGACCGCTGGGTGCGCGCGTTCGAGACCCGTCCCTCCTTCCCCGCCGGCCGGCAGGTGGTGCACCACGCCATCCCGCGGCTCCTGAGGCTCGACGACGAAGGGGAGTTCCAGCGCATCGCCAGCCTCTCCGAGTACGCCATGGGCAAGGTTGGCGAGATCGTCCCCGTCGACGCCGGGCGCCTGCTCAAGGCGAACGACCTGATCGAGTGGGACGCCCACTACTACCCGATGGGCTACGAGGTGCCGGACGATGAAGTCGAGCTGGGCATCTGGTTCCACGAGGAGGGGTACACGCCCGAATTCGAGCAGGACCTGCGCCTCTATCCCCTGCGCGGCGACATCGCCCTGGCGCCGGGCGGCACCGCGATGACCCAGGGCTTCCAGCGGTGGGACCATCCGGTTCGCCTCGACAGTTTCCAGCCCCACGGGCACGTGCACCTGCACGCCATGTCGATCCGGGCGATCTATCCGGACGGCCGGGAAGAACTGATCAGCATGGTGACCGACTTCAACGCCCGCTGGCACCACAGCTACATCTACGGCGACGATTCGGCTCCCCTCCTCCCCGAGGGCACCGTGCTGGTCATGACGGGCTGGTACGATAACACCGAGAACAACCCGCTCAACCCGGATCCGGAGATCTGGTACGCGCGCGGCAGCCGCACGACCGACGAGATGTCGCACGCGTGGCTCGCCGTTACCCATCTGACGGACGAGGGCTACGAGCGCCTCGTCGAGGAGCGGGAAGCCAAGGCGCGGGTGGTGAGCGACGGCAGCAGCGGATCGCGTTGACGAACCCCGGCCGACTCCGCGCCCTCGTCCAATGGGGTCGCCGGGCACGGCCGACAGATGAAGCGAAGGAGCTCACCGCGCATGTGGGGGGCTCCTTCCCATTGTGGCTTAATCCGCATCGTACCCGACCGTGTCCAGTCGATTCTCAGAGAGAGACATGAAGAGACTTCAACTCAGATACGGCGCAGCCGTGGCGCTCGCCGTCGCCGCAGCGGTTCCCCTCGGCGCCCAGCAGGTGCAGCGGCTGCCGCTCGCGCCCATCCCGCCGAGAGGCGAGCCGGTGGCCCCCTTCTTCGAGGGCTGGTACCGGAATGACGACGGCACCTTCACCTTCTCCTACGGCTTCTTCAATCTGAACACGGAAGAGATCCTCGATATTCCGCTCGGCCCCGAGAACTTCATAGAGCCGGCCGAGTTCGACGGTGACCAGCCCACCCACTTCCCGGTGCGGCCGCGGCGCGACCGCGGGGTCTTCTCGGTGACCGTGCCGGAGAGCTACGCGGACACCAGCCGGCGGGTGGTGTGGACCATCACGAGCAACGGCGTGACCTACTCGACGCCCGCCCGGGTGGGGATCGATGCGCTCCAGCTCGACTACGGGCCGCGCGCGATGGGGTCGGTGCCGCCGCTGGTGCGGTTCGGAGACGACGGAGAGGTGGGCCAGCATGTCCAGGGCGCGCATTCGGAACCGCGCACCGCGGCCGTGGGCGAGCCGCTCTCGATTACGCTGTGGACGTCGGAGGTGTCGGAACGGGCCCCGGACGACCTCGTCAACACGGATGTGGAGGTGCGGGTCACCTGGTTCAAGCACCAGGGGCCGGCCGACGAAGTGATCTTCGAGCCCCGGCAGATCACGGTTCCCGGCACCGGAGATGCCACCACCCTGGCGACCTTCACTGCGCCCGGCGAATACCTGCTGCGCGCGCGCGTCGACAACTTCGGCGCCAACGACAGCTCGGGGGGCGACCAGTGCTGCTGGAGCAACGGCTACGTGACCGTGACCGTGACCGACCCCGCCGGGATGCGATGAAGCTGCTCGGCTTCCTGGCCGTCGCGGCGGCGGGCGCGGCCTCCGCCGCAACCCCGGCTGCGCCGCAGGAAGCGATGAGCCTCGCCCGCCTCATCGAGCGCGCGGGCGTCTACCTCGAACCGGGCACCCTCGAGCCCTTCAGCGGCCCGGTGGTGCGCATGTGGACGCCGGACATCGTTCGCGAACGCGGCACCCTCGTCGACGGCCGCTGGACCGGCGTGCGCGAGTGGTTCCATCAGAGCGGCCGCCTCTCCGGCCGGGAGACCTGGCGGGACGGCGTCCTGCACGGCCCCGCGGAGATGTACTTCAAGTCCGGACTGCTCTCCGTGCGCGAGAACTACGCCGACGGCGAACTCGACGGAGCCTACGAGTCGTACTGGACGCGCGGCGCGCTGGCCGAGCGGGGCGCCTGGCGGTCGGGCAGGCCGTGCGGCGAGTGGACCAGCTTCGGCCGTTCGGTCGTCTTCCCCTCCTGCTCGCAACCGTAGGGTCGGCCCACCTTCCGAGCCGGCTACGCCGCGTGCATGGAATCCAGGAACTCCTGGTTGGTCTCCGTGCGGTTCATCCGTTCGATCAGGAACTGGATGGCCTCGGAAACCGGCATGTCGGAGAGGAAGTTGCGCAGCAGGTACACCCGGTTGCGCTCGGTTTCGGTCAGCAGCAGCTCTTCCTTGCGGGTGCCGGAACGGTTGATGTCGATGGCCGGGAAGACGCGCTTGTCGGCGATGTTGCGGTCGAGCACCAGCTCCATGTTGCCGGTGCCCTTGAACTCCTCGAAGATCACCTCGTCCATGCGGCTTCCGGTCTCGATCAGGGCGGTGGCGATGATCGTGAACGACCCTCCGCCCTCGATATTGCGCGCGGCTCCGAAGAATCTCTTCGGTTTGTGCAGCGCGTTGGAGTCCACGCCTCCCGACAGGATCTTCCCCGAGTGCGGCACGGTGATGTTGTAGGCGCGCGCGAGGCGCGTGATCGAGTCCAGCAGGATCACGACATCCTTGCCCTGCTCGACCAGCCGCTTGGCCTTCTCCAGCACCATTTCCGCAACTTGCGTGTGCCGGTCCGCCGACTCGTCGAAGGTTGAGGCGATCACCTCGGCGTCGACGTTCTCCTCCATGTCGGTGACTTCTTCGGGCCGCTCATCGATGAGCAGCACGATGAGGTGCACCTCCGGGTGATTCTCGCTGATCGAGTTGGCCACCTTCTGCAGCAGCATGGTCTTCCCCGCCTTGGGCGGGGATGTGATCAGCCCGCGCTGTCCCTTGCCGATGGGGGCGACGAGGTCCACCACGCGCGTGGAGATGTCGCGCCTGGAGCACTCCAGCCGCAGGCGCTCGTCGGGATAGCGCGGGCGCAGGTTGTCGAACGTCATCCGATGCCGGGCCTTGTCGGGCGGCTCGAAGTTGACGTTCTCCACCTTGAGCAGCGCCAGGTAGCGCTCACCCTCCTTGGGGGGACGCACCTGACCCAGGATGGTGTCGCCGGTGCGCAGATCGAATCGCTTGATCTGCGAAGGACTCACGTAGATGTCATCGGGGCCGTAGAGGTAGTTCCAGCTCTGCGAACGCAGGAATCCGTAGCCTTCGGGGAGGATTTCGAGCACGCCTTCTCCGCGAAGCACGACATCGCTGTCGAGAAGCTTGTGCTCGATGCGGAAGATGAGATCCTGCTTGCGCAGCCCGGAGTAGTTCGGGATGCGCAGTTCGCTGGCCAGTTCGTGGAGCTCGCTGACCTTCTTGCTCTTGAGTTCGGCGATGTCCAAGGGGAACTCCGATGGGAAAGGCGGAGGGCGCGGGCCGTGCACACGGCGGCGCTGGCGGGATGGCGTGGAGCGGGGTGTGGGCGGGAGCGGAGCGGGATGCGGCGGGACGCTTGTGGCGGGGCTTGCATCCCTGGTGGGTCGCCGGGATGTTAAGCGGGTCGTTTCAGGGGGTCAAGGGATCGGAGGTGGCTTGCCGAGGCACAACCGGAAAGGTCGGGGACGTGATCAGCGGGGCTTCCGCTACCTGATCAGCTACCAGCCCGACTCGCTCAGGCGCATCACCGTGACCCGTTCGCTCGCGTCGGGAAGGCAGTCCACCAAGACCCTCTTCCGCAATCCCGCACGCGTTCGCCAGGCCTCTCCGGGGAAACGGGTGCGCACGCGCATCATCTCGCCCGAGCAGGGCATCGACGTTGAGGTATCGGTAAGCGCCGCCCAGACCGCAGTGACCCGTGTCCAGGTCGTCTGCCCCCTGCCTTCCGGGCATCCGGCAACGGGGAACGACGAGGTCGTCTTCACGCTGGAAAACGGTCTCCCTCCGCCCCCGTAGAGGGCACGCCAACCGGGACATTTTCGAGGGCGACGGGAGTATCCACGGGTGACACCTGCACCCCGATTTCCCCTATCTTCACGCATATGGCGGGCAAGACGCTGGACTTCGTCGGCGCCACCGGGCGCGCAGCCTTACGTTTCGCCGCGACGGTTGGCGAATGGGGCGTCCTGATGCAGGACACCATCCGCGGCCTGCCCGCGGTCCGGATCTGGGGAAAGCTGGTCTTCGAACAGATGATGCGCATCGGTGTCGCCTCGGTGCCCATCGCGCTCTTCATCGCCGCCTTCACCGGCATCGTGCTGGCGCTGCAGGCTTCCTACACCTTCACCGGGGCGGTACCCGTGTACCTGGTGGGCAGCCTGGTGGGCAAGACCATGATCATCGAGCTCGGACCGGTGCTGACGGGGCTGGCGCTGGCGGGCCGGGTGGGCGCCAGCATCGCCGCCGAGTTGGGCACCATGCGGGTAACCGAGCAGATCGATGCGCTGGAAACCATGGCCTACGATCCGGCGGCGTACCTCGTGCTCCCCCGGGTGCTCGCGGGCGCGGTGATGTTCCCCGCGGTGACTCTGCTGGCGTCGGCGCTGGGGATCGTGGCCGGATGGCTGACCGCCATCCAGCTTCTGGAGATGTCCACGCCCGAGTTCGTGCGCGGGCTCGAGGCGTTCTTCGTGCCCTTCGACGTGGTCTTTTCGGTGATCAAGTCGTTCTCGTTCGGTCTGACGGTGACGTCGCTGGGATGTTTCTTCGGCTTCCGCGCCCGGGGAGGGGCCGCCGGAGTCGGCCGCGCCGCCACCTCGGCCGTGGTCGCAAGCAGCATGGTGATCCTAGTGTTCGACGCCTTCTGGGCCGCGGTACTGCTGTGATCCGTCTGCGCGGCGTGCACAAGGCCTTCGGCGAGAAGGTCGTGCTGAACGGCTTCGACCTGGACGTGCCCAGGGGGGCCACGGTAGCGCTGATCGGTGCCTCCGGGGCCGGCAAATCGGTCGTGCTGAAGCATATCGTGGGACTGCTCGCCGCCGACCAGGGTAGCGTGGCCGTCGACGGCCGGGAGGTCGCCGAGCTGGATCAGGAGGCCTTGTACGCACTGCGGCGCAGGGTCGGCTACGTCTTCCAGTTCGCGGCGCTGTTCGACTCCATGACGCTCGCCCACAACGTCGAGATGGGGCTGCGCCGGATTCCCGGCCTGAGCCGCCGGGACATCCGCACGAGGGCCGCCGAGTGCCTGGAACTTGTGGACCTGGGAGGATTGGGAGACCGTTATCCGGCGGAGATCTCCGGGGGACAGCGCAAGAGGGCCGGGATCGCGCGTGCGATCGCAACCCGTCCCCGGTATCTCCTCTACGACGAGCCCACCACGGGACTCGATCCGGTGACGACAACGGTGATCGGCCGACTCATCCGCAGGTTGCGGGAGGAGATGGGAGCCACCGGGCTGGTGGTCACCCACGATCTCGGGACCGCCTACGAGGTGGCCGACTCCATGGCGTTCCTGCACGACGGGCGGGTGCGGGCCCATGGCGCGCCGGATGAAATCCGGATCTCCGGGGACCCCGTGGTCAGGTCGTTCATCGAAGGGGCTCCGGAACTGATGGAGACGATGGCATGAGACGCAATGAAGTGTGGGTCGGGGTCGTCATTCTCCTGAGCGTCGTGGTCGCGGTGGTGGGGAGCTTCTGGCTTCGTGGATATCGCCTCACACGGGGCACGACCACGGTCGAGGCGCTCTTCAGCGGCGTGGGCCAGCTCCCGGACGGCGCCTCGGTGAAGCTGCGCGGGGTGACGATCGGACGCGTGAACGGCATCGCCGTCGAACCGGACGGAACCGCGGTGCGGGTTGGCCTCGCCATCAACACCGACGTCCGGCTGCCCGCCGACGCGGCCGTGCTCATCGCGCCCGAGTCGATGTTCGGGGACTGGGGCGCGGAGATCGTGTCGCGCTCCGCCAACCCGCAGCTGGACTTCTTCGAACCCTCGGATCCCGGGGTCCTGCCCGGCTTCAGCATCCCCGACCTTTCCCGGCTCACCGCCACGGCCGACCAGATCGCCGAGAACCTGGCCACCATCACCGACCGGGTCGAGGTCGCCTTTACCCAGGAGACCGCCGAGAACCTGAGGCTGGTGATCGAGAACGTGGGGAGGGTCAGCGAACAGGTGGCGCAGCTTGCCGACGCCCAGATCGGGGCAGTGGAGGAGCTGGTCGAGAACGTGCGCACCTCTACCGGCGAGGTCCAGGAGGCGGCGGCGCTGGCGACCCGGACGCTCGCCGAGGTGGAACGGCTGCTCTCGGGCGGCGTCGTGGACTCCATCGTGGGCGACACACGCGTCACCGCCGCCGAGTTCCGCCAGTTGGCCACCGATCTGCGCGAGACCACAACCGGACTCGCGACCACGCTGCAGTTCGCCGATTCCACCCTGGTCCGCTTCGAACGCATCGGACGCGAACTGGAGACCGGGGAGGGGACGCTGGCCCAACTCCTGGCCGACTCCACGGTGGCCGTCCAGACCCAGTCGGCGCTGATGCAGCTCACCCTGCTGCTCGAGGACTTCCGCGAGAACCCGGGGCGCTACGTGCGCCTGTCCATCTTCTGACCATGAAGGACATCGTCGATCTGACCATCATCGGAGGCGGCCCCACCGGCCTCTTCGGGGCCTTCTACGCCGGGATGCGCGGCATGTCGTGCCGCATCGTCGACTCGCTTCCCGAGCTGGGGGGACAGCTCACGGCGCTGTATCCCGAGAAATACATCTTCGACGTGGGCGGTTTTCCGAAGGTCCTCGCCAAGGACCTGGCCCGGGAGCTGGTGGATCAGGGCCTCCAGTTCGGCGCCGAAGTGGTGCTGGACGAGGAGGTGCGCGGGATTCGCGAGGAGGACGGCGTCTTCGTGCTCGAAGGCGCGTCCTCGGAGTACCGCACCCGCACGGTGCTGATCGCCGGCGGCAAGGGCGCCTTCGAACCCATGGTGCTCAAATGTCCCGGCTACGAGGAACTTCTGGGCCGGGGGGTCGAGTACTCGGTGCGCGATCCGGAGGCGTACCGGGGGAAGCAGGTCGTGCTCGTGGGAGGAGGGGACTCCGCGCTGGATTGGGCCCTGATCCTGAAGGACATCGCCGAGCGGCTGGTCGTGGTGCACCGGCGGGCCGTTTTCCGGGCGCACGAGACATCGGTGGCCCGGCTCGAGGAAGCGGCCAACTCGGGCGAGCTGGAGTTGAGACTGTTCTGGGAGGTGAAGGAGATCCGCGGCAACAGCGGAGTCGAGGGCTGCACCATCTTCGACAACCGGGGCGATGCGGAGGAGTCCTTCGAGGTGGATGCGGTGCTGACGTTCCTTGGCTTCAAGCCGGACCTGGGGCCGATCAAGAGCTGGGGGCTCGAAACAGACAAGAAGCGCATTGTGGTCGGCCAGTTGATGGAGACGAGCTGGCCGGGCGTCTACGCCGCCGGGGACCTGGTCAGCTACCCGGGGAAACTCGATCTGATCGCCACCGGGTTCGCCGAGGCGGCGATCGCCGTGAACAACGCGATTCGCCGGGTGGACCCGAACGCGCGCGTGAACCCCGGGCACTCGACCAACCTCAAGATCTTCAAGGACAAGTAGCCGACGCCCTGCTGCGGGTCTTCGGTTTTCGAATACGGGAAAAAGGGATGAAGATGACAGCAGAGCACGAACGGATCGTGATCATCGGGTCCGGGCCCGCCGCATGGACGGCGGCCATCTACGCGGCGCGGGCCGCGCTCTCGCCACTCGTCGTGGAGGGTGCCGGCAGCCGCACCATGATCCCCGGGGGACAGCTCATGTTCACGACCGACGTCGAGAACTACCCCGGGTTCCCGGAGGGCGTGACCGGCCCCGAGATGATGGACGCCTTCCGCGCGCAGGCGCTGCGCTTCGACACGCGCGTCATCACCGATGATGTGGTCGAGGTGGAGCTCGAAGAGCAGCCGAAGCGGCTCGTGACCGGACGCGGCCAGGAGATTCTCGCCGATTCCGTGATCGTGGCAACGGGGGCCAACGCGCGCTGGCTGGGCGTACCCGGAGAAGAGCGCCTGGCCCAGAGCGGGGGCGGCGTGTCGGCATGCGCCGTGTGCGACGGGGCGCTTCCGTATTTCCGCGGCCAGGTCGTGGCCGTGGTCGGCGGGGGCGACAGCGCCATCGAGGACGCCACCTACATGGCGAAGTTCGCGGGCCGGGTGATCGTGATTCATCGGCGCGACCAGCTGCGCGCCTCGGCGATCATGCAGCAGCGCGCCTTCGACAACGACAGGATCGACTTCCTGTGGAACAAGGTGGTGACCGAGGTCCTGGGCGACGAAGTGATCACCGGGCTGCGGCTGAGGGACACCGTCACGGGGGAGGAAAGCACGCTCGAGGCGGGCGGGATGTTCGTGGCCATCGGCCACATCCCCAACACGGGTTTTCTGAACGGCCAGGTTGAACTCAAGGCAAACGGCTACATCGAGCTGCCCACCCCGTGGCGGACGGAGACCTCCCTGCCCGGCGTGTTCGCCGCCGGGGACGTGATGGACGACAACTACCGCCAGGCGGTGAGCGCCGCGGGGACGGGCTGCATGGCCGCGCTGGACGCCGAGCGCTGGCTTGCGCACGGGGGCCCGGCGGAGAACGGCGCCTCGTAGCGGTGCGGTCGAGCGCCTCAGGCGGCGCCGTGCACGCCCCCGTCCACCACGATCACCTCGCCGGTCATGAAGGGCGACCGGTCGAGGAACAGCACCGCGCGCGCCACATCCTCGGGCGATCCCCAGCCGCCGAGGGGGATGCGCGCCGCGGCCGCCCGCACGGCCTCCGGGGTGGCGTCTTCCTCGGGGAGCACCGAGCCGGGCGCGATCGCGTTGACCCGCACACGGGGCGCCAGCGACCGCGCGGCCACCCGGGTGAGATGGGCGAGCGCGGCCTTGGAGACGGAGTGGTGGGGATAGCGCGCCCACGGCCTCAGCGCCGAAAGGTCGACGATGTTGACCACGCTGCCCCCGTTTGCGGCGAGCGCCGCCGCGGTGGCCTGGATGAGCAGGAAGGGCGCCTTCAGGTTGACCGCCATCACCTGGTCCCATTCCTCCTCGCCGACCTCCGCGAACGGCGTGGCAAGGAAGGTGGAGGCATTGTTGACGAGCAGATCGAGGCGCCCCCAGGCGGTTGTCGCGGCCTCGGCCAGCGCCCTGGCGCCGGCGCCCGTTGCGAGGTCGGCCCGCACGGAGTGCGCGCGCCGTCCCCTGCCCTCGACCTCCGCCACCACCTCCCGCGCCGCGTCCGCCGAGCCGTGATACCCCACGACCACGTCGAAGCCCGCGTCCGCCAGAGCCAGGGTGATGGCGCGCCCCACGCGCACCGCCCCACCCGTGACCAGAGCCACCCGGCCGCCCGGTGGCGGCGCCTCGTTTCCGGTGTGCGCGCGGCCCGTCACGCGCAGGGATCGTCGCTTGTGGAAAGGTGTTGGACCACGGGTGTCGGACCCCTCGTTTCTACCGGGCCGCGTGCGGCCACCTTCGAATCTGATCGCGCCTGCGAGGCATGCCGTGAGTAAGCCCGGAGAAGCTACCGGAGCCCGTGACGGGCGGCAAACGAGATGAGTGGAACCGGGAATCTCGCCGGCACCGTGTGCGTCGTCACGGGAAGCACGCGGGGCATCGGGCTTGCGATCGCGAGGGGGCTCGCGCGCCGGGATGCCGATGTCGTTGTCAGCGCCCGGACGGACGGCGATGTCCGCCGCGTGGCGGCCGAGCTGGACGCGCTGGGTCACGGGCGCGCGGCCGGCATAATGTGCGACGTGCGCGATCCGGAGGCGTGCGGGCGGTTGATCGACTCCGCGGCGGAGCGCTTCGGTCGGCTGGACGTCCTGGTGAACAACGCCGGCTGGGGCCGCTTCGCTCCCATCGACGAGCTCTCCCTCGACGACTGGCGCCTGCAGATCGACACCAATCTGGCCGGCGTGTTCTACTGCTCCCGGGCTGCCGTCCCGCATCTGTCGGCCGGCGGCGGAGGCTGGATCATCAACATCGGATCGCTCGCGGGCCGGCACGCCTTCGCCGGAGGAGCGGCGTACAACGCCAGCAAGTTCGGCCTGCTCGGGATGACCGAAGCCATGATGCTCGACCTGCGCCACCGGAACATCCGCGTAAGCCTCATCATGCCCGGAAGCGTCAACACCGGCTTCCGCGGCCAGTCCGCCACGCACGACTGGAAGCTGGACGGCAGCGACGTCGCCCGGGCGGTGACGGACCTGCTGGCCTACCCCGGGCGCGCTCTCCCCAGCCGGATCGAGCTGAGGCCCAGCCGCCCCGCTCGAAAGCGGTCGTGATGGGCCGCGCGGGCGAATCAAGCAACCGAACCACACCCATCGACCAGGTCACACCGATCGTGAACATGACCGCCCGAGCCGGGGCGAATCGGGAGAACATTTCACCATGAAGCGGGCTCTGGTGATCGGGGCCGGCGGTCAGGTGGGCACAGAGCTGGTAGCGGCGCTGCGCGGCCTGTACGGGCAGGAGAACGTGCTCGCGACGGACCTGCGCCGGCAGGCCGCGGCCGGGCTGGGCGGACCCTGCGCGCCCCTCGACTGCACGGACGGGGAAGCCGTGCTGGCGGCGATGCGCCGCTTCCGTCCGGACACCGTCTTCCACCTCGCCGCGCTGTTGTCGGTGACGGGCGAGGCACGACCGCAGCTGGCGTACCGCGTGAACCTGGGCGGGCTGGTCAACGTCCTCGAGGCTGCCCGTACGGAGGGCCCGGCCATCTTCTTTGCGAGCACGATCGCCAGCTTCGGTCCGTCCATCCCGCTCGATTTGGTGCCGCAGGACGCGGCCCAGCGGCCCACCACCATGTACGGCATCACCAAGGCCGCGGGGGAGATGATCTGCGACTACTACCACCTGCGCTTCGGCGTCGACACCCGCGGCCTGCGCTTTCCGGGGTTGATCTCCCACATGGCCGAGCCCGGAGGCGGCACCACCGACTACGCCGTGGAAGCCATCCGGGGCGCGGTGGCGCACGGCGCCTACACCTGCCCGCTGCGCGCGGACACGCAACTGGACATGATGTACATGCCGGACGCCATCCGGGCCGCGGTCGAGTTGATGCAGGCCGACCCGTCGCGGCTGACGCACCGCAACGCCTTCAACGTCACCGCCATGCAGTTCACGCCGCGGTCGCTCGCGAAGGAGATCACGCGCCACCTGCCGCACTTCCGCATGGACTACCGCGTGGATCCTCTGCGGCAGTCCATCGCCGACTCCTGGCCCCGGCGCATCGACGACTCCGTCGCACGGGAGGAGTGGGGCTGGACGGAGAAGTACGATCTCGCCGCCATGACCGCGGACATGATCGCAAGCCTGCGGCGGCCGAAATCCGCATCCGCCGCATTCCCAACCTCCGTTTGACCGCCCTCGACGCCCCCGGAGACCCATGCCCCTCGACCGCCTGACCGACGTACTGGACGGCCACGTCCGCGAACTCGAACGGAAGGGCACCGCCAAGGGCGCGGAAGCCGTGGTCACGGCCGTGGAGATGCCGCGCGGCGAGCGCGGTCCACGGGTGCGGCTCGAGGGCGAGGGCGAACGTCCCTTCATCCGCCTCAACTCCAACTCCTACCTGGGGATGGGCCTGCGGCCCGATGTCATCGCGGCGGAGGAGGCCGAAGCGCGGGCGTCGGGAGCGGGTCCGGGGGCGGTGCGCTTCATCAGCGGCACCTACGCCGCGCACGTGGAGCTGGAGCGCCGGCTGGCCCGCTTCCACGGGCGCGGCGAGGCCATGCTCTTCTCCTCCGCCTACGCCGCGGTGGTGGGCTGCCTGGTCCCGCTCATCGACCCGGAGACGGCGCTCATCTCCGACGAGCTGAACCACAACTCCATCATCAACGCGGTGCGGCTCGCACGTCCCCTGTCGAAAGTGGTGTACCCCCACCTCGACATGCGCGCGCTGAACCGGGCGCTCGCGCAGGCCGCCGGGAAGGCCCGCCGCGCCATCGTGGTCACCGACGGCATCTTCAGCATGCGTGGCGTGCACGCGCCCGTCGACGAGATCATGGAGATCGCCGGCCGCCACGACCGCAACTTCCCGGAGAACGTGGTGGTGGTGCTCGACGACTCCCACGGGGTGGGCGCCATCGGCGCCACCGGGCGGGGCACGGAGGAGTACACAGGCTCCCCTCCGGTGGACGTCCTGGTGGCCACCCTCGGGAAGGCGCTCGGGGTGAACGGCGGTTACGTGGCGACCAACGCCGCGCTGGTGCGCTACCTGCGCGAGAGCGCCCCGTTCTACATCTACTCCAACCCGATCACGCCCGGGGAGGCGAGGGCCGCGCTGAAGGCGCTGGAGATTCTCGACAGCGACGAGGGACCGCGGCTGCTCGAGCGCCTGCGCGCGCTCACCCGGCGTTTCGAGGATGGCCTGGTGCGGCTCGGCATCGAAGTGCTGAAGGGGGAGCATCCTGTGGTTCCGCTGATGATCCGCGACACGGCGCGCACCCATGAACTGGTGCGCCATCTGCGCGACCATGGTATCCTGGCCACCGGTCTGGCCTTTCCGGTGGTGCCGCGCGGAGACGAGGAGATCCGCGCCCAGATCAACGCCGACCACACCGAGGCCGACATCGACTACGTGCTGGAAGTGCTGGCGAATCGTCCGACGGCGGCGAGTGCGTGAGTCGGGACACGGAAACCCGGGGACATCCGATGGCAAAAACGGAAGGCGGCAAACCCGGTGGCGGCGCCAGGGGCACGCCCGGGCGCGGGAAGGGACGGACGCCGGGGCGCGAAGACGGGCGCGCACCCGGACGCGACTTCGTGCGCGAGATCGTGGCCGCGGACCTGGCCAGCGGCAAGCACGGAGGGCGGGTCGCCACCCGGTTCCCGCCCGAACCCAACGGGCTGCTGCACATCGGTCACGCCAAGGCCATCTGCCTCGATTTCGGGGTCGCCGCCGAGAACGGGGGCACCTGCAACCTGCGCTTCGACGACACCAACCCCGAGACCGAAGAAGCCGGCTACGTCGAGGCCATCAAGCGCGACATCCGCTGGCTGGGCTTCGAGTGGAGCGAGCTGCGGCACGCCTCCGACTACTTCGAACAGCTCTACGACTACGGCGTGCGGCTGATCGAGAAAGGATCGGCGTACGTCGACAGCCTGAGCGAGGAGGAGATCCGCGCCCACCGGGGCACGGTGACCGAGGCGGGGCGCCCCAGCCCCTGGCGGGACCGGCCCGCGGCGGAGAGTCTGGACCTCTTCCGGCGCATGCGCGACGGCGAGTTCGAGGACGGAGCGCACGTGCTGCGTGCCCGAATCGACATGGCGTCGCCCAACATGATCATGCGCGATCCGGTACTCTTCCGCATCCGCCGGGCGCATCATTACCGCACCGGATCGGAGTGGTGCATCTACCCCATGTACGACTTCGCGCACTGCCTCTCCGACTCCATCGAGGGCATCACCCACTCGCTGTGCACGCTCGAGTTCGTGAACAACCGCGCGATCTACGACTGGCTGCTGGAGGAAGTGGAGGCGCCGGAGCCCGTGCCGCGGCAGTACGAGTTCGCGCGCCTGAACCTGGAGTACACCATCGTCTCCAAGCGCAAGCTGCTGCGCCTGGTGCAGGACGGGCACGTCAGCGGATGGGACGACCCGCGCATGCCCACCCTCTCCGGGCTGCGGCGCCGGGGGGTCACGCCGGCGGCCATCCGCAACTTCTGCGGCCTGGTGGGCGTCGCCAAGGCCGACAACCGGGTGGACGCGGCCAAGCTCGAATACGCCATCCGGGACGATCTGAACATGCGGGTGCCCCGCGTCATGTGCGTGCAGCGGCCACTCAAGGTGGTGATCACCAACTTCCCGGAAGGCGAGACCGACTGGCTGGACGCACCGCTCTACCCGCACGACGTGCCGCTCGAGGGAACCCGGCCGGTGCCCTTCACGCGCGAACTCTGCATCGAGCGCCACGATTTCATGGAGGACCCGCCACGCCGCTTCTTCCGCCTGGCTCCCGGGAGGGAGGTGCGCCTGCGTTACGGCTACTTCATCCGCTGCGAGGAGGTGGTGAAGGACGAGGCCGGCGAGGTGGTGGAGCTTCGCTGCACCTACGATCCCGAGACCCGGGGCGGCTCGGCCCCGGACGGACGCAAGGTGCGCGGCACCATCCACTGGGTATCGGCGAAGCACGGCCGCCGCTGCGAGGTGCGCCTCTACGATCGGCTGTTCCGCACGCGCGACCCCGACCGCGGCGACTTCCTCGAGCAGTTGAATCCCGACTCGCTGGTGGTGCATGCGGACGCGCGCGTCGAGCCGAGCATCGCCGACGATCCTCCCGGCACCCGCTACCAGTTCGAGCGGGTGGGCTACTTCATCAGCGACGAGGACGACTCGCGTCCGGACCGGCTGGTCTACAACCGCACCGTCAGCCTGCGCGATTCGTGGGCGAAGATTCGGAAGCAGGAGTTGGCGCGGGAGCAGCGGAGAGCGAAGGGGCGGCGGAAGAAGAGGAAGAAGGGGCGGGGGAGGAACTAGCCCTCGAACGGAAACCCCGACTGCCCGCGGGCGGTTCAGGCCAGCAACGCTTCCTTCTTCCGGAACGGATCCCGGATGCGCAGTTCCGGGAAGAGCATGAAATCCCGGTCTCGGGACAGGAGGACCTCGACCCCGTGCGCGACGCAGATCGCGGCGACCCGAGCGTCCTGCACCACGCCCCCGTGCACACGCGGGCGCCGGATGAAGGGTCCCAGCGTGGCGGGAAAGTCGTCGGTCTCGCCGATCAGGCGATTCGATGGCGACGCGGCCCAGGCCTCCAGTTGCCGCGAGGAGGCCTCGGAAGGCGTCCAGCGCGCGCTTGCGAGGATAAGAAAGGCGGTCGAGGCGCCTCAGGGCCAATGACGCCCGGGTATTGCTAATCTGACAAGGCGATATGCGGCTTGCCCCGGGACGGGCCAGCCAGAGCTCTCGCCCTCAAGCACAGGACTTGTCACATGGTGTACGCCACGCGATGCCCAACGGTCGCTCCCGGAGCCTTTCTCCCGCAACTCTTCGTGCTGGCGGCACTCCAGCTCGCCTGCGGAAGCCCCTATCCGCCTCCGCCGGAAACGGCGCGGGAGCCCGTCGTCGACACCCTGCACGGCGTCGTCTTCACGGATCCGTACCGGTGGCTGGAGGACCAGGAGAGCCCGGAGACGCGGGCCTGGATCGCCGAGCAGAACGCGTACGCGGAGCAGATCGTCGGCGAGTCGGCGCTGCGCACCGGGCTGGAAGCGCGCGTGCGGGAGCTGATGGACGTTCCCGGACCGGTGTACCCGCAGCGACGGGGTGAATTCGAGTACTTCTCCTTCCGGAAGGCCGGGCGCGAGGTGGGCGCGATCTACCGGCGGCCGGCCCCGGAGGAGCCCGATGACGGCCCGTTCGACGTGACCGCGGACTACGAGGTGGTGATCGATCCGCTGGATCTGCGCGAGGACGGCACCACCAGCGTCGGCATCCAGGGCTTCTCGCCGGATGGCAACCTGATGCTCTATTCCATCCGGGATGGAGGACGGGACGAAGTGGAGATTCGGGTTCGCGACCTGAACTCGGGCGAGGACCTTCCCGACCGGCTGCCGACAGCTCTCTATGGCAGCGTCGCCTTCACGTCCGATGGCACCGGTTTCTACTACACCCATCGGTCCCGCCAGACGGGCCCTCGCGTCTTCCGGCACGTCCTCGGCAGCGACCGGTCGGAGGATGTCGAGTTGTTCGGGGCGGGGATCGGGCCGACCGCCTTCGTCAACGCCTCCGAGGTGGATGAGGGGCGCTACCTGATTTACACGGTGCAGCACGGCTGGGCGCGCACCGACGTCTACCTGCAGGACCTGGGTGCGGGGACCGAAGCGGTACCGCTCGTGATCGGCGCGCCCGCGCGCTTTCGGGCCCGCTGGAGGGACGGCGAGATCTACCTGCTCACCAACCTGGATGCGCCTCTGAACCGGGTGGTGGCCGTAAGGCCCGAAGCCCCGGACCCCAACCAGTGGCGCGAGGTCATTCCCGAGGGCGAGGATCTGCTGACCGGCTACCAGTTCATCGGCGATGACATTTTCGCCGACTATCTGCACAACGTGAGCAGCCGCATCGTGCGCTACGGCCCGGACGGCGCGCTCAAGGGTGAGATCCCCATCCCCGGCCATCATGTGGCGTCGCTGCGCGGCCATGGAGAGGGCGGTGCCCTTCTGTCTCTCACTTCGCTGCTCACGCCCCAGACCGTGCTCACGCTCGACCTCGAGACGCTGGAAACGGAGGAATGGCGGGCCTCCCCCGTGCCGTTCGACGGCAGCGCCTACGAGATGACGCAGGTGTGGTACACCTCCGCGGACGGTACCCAGGCGCCGATGTACGTCGCGCATCGCCGGGGCCTCGAGTTGGACGGCGAGACCCCTACCCTGCTCTACGGCTACGGCGGTTTCAACGTCAACCTGCTGCCCCGCTTCGACGCGCGCGCGGCGGTCTGGATGGAGCAGGGCGGTGTCTACGCGATCGCGACGCTGCGCGGGGGAGGCGAGTTCGGCGAGGAATGGCACCGGGACGGCATGCTCGAGAACAAGCCCAACGTCTTCGCCGACTTCATCGCCGCCGCCGAGTGGCTGGTCGACAACGGGTACACCAACCCGGACAGGCTCGCCATCCGCGGTGCGAGCAACGGCGGGCTGCTGGTCGCGAGCGCCCTGACGCAGCGGCCGGATCTCTTCCGGGCCGTCTTCTGCGGGCTGCCGGATCTGGACATGGTGCGCTTCTACCAGTTCACCGAGACCAACAACATGCCGGCGCTGCTCGAGTACGGAAACGCGGCCGTTCCGGAGGAGTTCGAGGTGATCCGCACCTACTCGCCCTACCAGAACGTGCGCGACGGGGTCGACTACCCGGCGGTGATGCTCACCCAGGGCGACCTGGACACGCGCGTGCCGCCGCTCCAGGCCCGCAAGATGGCGGCGCGGCTCCAGGCCGCCACCGGTTCCGGACTACCGGTGATCCTCGACTACGACGCGCGGACCGGGCACGCGGGCGGCCGCACCTTCAGCCGCAACGTGCGCAACGCGGCCATGGAGCTGGCGTTTCTGCTGCAGCAGCTGGGGGCAAGTTAGTCCGGCGACGCAGCGGCGGCTGGCTCATTCGGCAGCCCCTGTGGCGCCCGGTTACGCTCAGGCCAGCTCCAGCCCGAACTCCTCGAAGCGCCGGAAGTCGGTGACGTTGACGGTCGCGATCGATGCGCCATCGACGAGTGCCGTTGCCGCGATCATGCAATCCGGGAGGGATCCGCCCGTCATCCATCGCCGCAGTTTGCGGTCTTGCACCGGCCGTGCTTCGAGCGCGCTGATCAGGAAGCTTGTGTCCAGGTGGATCATCGGGAGTCTGATGACCAGCGATCCGGCCAGGCTCGCCGCTCCGCATCCACTTCCTTCTTCCAGCGCTCCATGTCTACCCTGCGCTCCCGCACGGAGGTCTGCAGACGGTCAAGAGCGGCCAGTGGTCCGCTCTCGCGGGTGGCGTCTTCGGCAGCGGCGGCCCTGATTGCGCGTCGCAACACTTCCGACTTGGAGACCTTCCACCGCCTGGCAAGCGTCTCAAGGGCCCTCGCCGTCTCGACATCGAGGGAATAGGTCGATTTGATCGTCATGATGGCCATATCTCATCTTTATGGCCATAAGATCTTCGTTGTCAATCTGGCGTGGGAGCCCGTTTCGGAGCCTGCCCGGCGGGCATATCCTGTTTCTGTCCTCTGCCGATCCCCTCACGGTCCGGGGTACCCCCCTTGCACCAACCGCCACTCTTCGAACTGACGAGCCTCACCCTCCGCTTCGGGGGCGTGACCGCGCTCTCGGGCTTCGGCATGGAGGTTCGAGAGGGCGAGTTGCTGGCCCTCATCGGCCCCAACGGCGCAGGGAAGACCAGCGTCCTGAACTGCATTTCGGGTCTCTATCGTGCGCAGGAAGGGAGCATCACCCTGACCGGCCGCGACGGGACCCGGCACGCCCTCGACCGGCTGCCGCCGCACCGCATCGCCGCGCTGGGCGTCGCGCGCACCTTCCAGAACATCGAGCTCTTCAAGCACATGACGGTGCTCGACAACCTCATGCTGGGACGTCACGTGCACATGAAGGGAGGCGTGCTCAGCGGCGGGATCCATCTGGGCCGCCAGCGCCGCAGGGAAATCGAGCACCGCCGCTACGTGGAAGAGGTCATCGACTTCATGAACCTGGAGCCGCTGCGTAGCGCGGTGGTGGGAAGCCTGGCGTATGGGAACCAGCGCCTGGTGGAGATGGCGCGCGCGCTGGCCCTCGATCCCCGCATCCTCCTCCTGGACGAGCCCACGGCCGGCATGAACGCGGAGGAGAAGGAATCGATGGCGCGCTTCATTCTTGACGTGCACGAGGAGCGGGGCGTCACCGTCGTGGTGATCGACCATGACATCAACGTGGTCATGGACATCGCCGACCGGGTCGTGGTGCTCGATTTCGGCAGGCGGATCGCGCAGGGGCGCCCGGAGGCGGTGAGAAATGACGCGGCGGTGATCGAAGCCTACCTGGGGCAGGCGAGGGATGAGAGCAGGCCGGTGCCGCCATGACGCTCGCCCTGCGCCACGCCGTGCCCGCAGCACACGCCTCCGACACTCTTCCCGGCCTGCTCGCCCACCACGCCGCCAGCCGCCCCGGCCAGGTCGCGCTGCGCGAGAAGGAGTTCGGCATCTGGCAGGAGATCACCTGGGCGGATTACCTCGACCGGGTGCGCGCCTTCTCGCTCGGGCTCTCGGAGCTGGGCGTCGAAGCGGGGGATCGGATCGCGATCGTCGGCGACAACCGGCCCGAGTGGACGATCGCCGAGCTCGCGGCCCAGGCCGGAGGCGTGCTGCCGCTCGGGCTCTACCAGGATTCGATCGCGGGCGAGCTGGCGAGGATGCTCGAGGCCGCCGAGGCGCGCGTCATCGTCGCCGAGGACCAGGAGCAGGTCGACAAGGTGCTGGAGGTCCGGGACCAGGTGCCCGGGCTCGAGTACATCATCTACTACGACTCCCGGGGGATGTACGGCTACGAGGCCCCCGGACTCATGTCCTTCGAGGAGGTGGAGGCGCTGGGCGAGCGCGCGCACCGCCGTTCTCCGGAGGAATTCGGCCGCAGGCTCGCGGCCCTTCAGCCCGGCGACATCGCGCTCCTGTGCACGACCTCGGGCACCACCAGCATCCCCAAGCTGGCCATGCTCTCGCACGAGAACCTGATCGCCATGGCGTCGCAGCTGCGCACCGTGGACGCGATGAGCCCGGGCGACGAGTTCGTTTCGTTTCTGCCCCTGGCCTGGATCGGCGAGCAGATGATCGCCGTGGCGAGCGCGCTGCTGGCGGGGTTCACGGTCAATTTTCCCGAGGAGACGTCGACCGCGCGCAAGGACATGCGCGAGATCGGCCCCGCCTTCCTCATGTCGCCTCCGCGCATCTGGGAGAACATGGTCTCCGACGTGCAGGTCATGGCCGAGGACACCACCCGTCTCAAGCGGTGGTTCTACGGCTGGGCCATGAAGCAGGGCGCGGCGACCGCCGAAGCGCGGTTCAGGGGACGGCGGATCGGTCCGGCCCGGCGCCTGGGCCACCGGCTCGCGGACTGGACCGTCCTTCACCCCCTTCGCGACCAGCTCGGGCTCAGCCGGGTGCGGCGCGCGTACACGGGAGGGGCGGCCCTCGGGCCCGATGTCTTTCGATTCTACCACGCCATCGGCGTCAACCTGAAGCAGCTCTACGGCCAGACCGAGGTGTCCGGGATTTCGGTGGTGCACCGGGACGGCGACATCCGCTTCCAGACGGTGGGCGTGCCGCTGCCCCGCACGGAGATCCGGATTTCGGAGGATGGCGAGATTCTCTGTCGCGGGCCCGCGGTGTTCCAGGGCTACTTCCGCAATCCGGCGGCCACCGCGGAGGCGCTCGACGGCGGCTGGCTGCACTCGGGCGATGCCGGCTATTTCGACGAGGACGGCCACCTGGTGGTGATCGACCGACTGGCCGACGTGATGCGGCTGGCCGACGGGACCCACTTCTCCCCGCAGTTCGTCGAGAACAAGCTCAAGTTCAGCCCCCACATCCGGGAGGCAGTGGTCTTCGGAGGCGCCGGGACACCCTTCGTCACCGCGATGATCGCCATCGACATGGAAAACGCGGGCCAGTGGGCGGAACGCCGCCGCATCCCCTACACCACCTTCACCGACCTGGCGCGGCGGAGCGAGGTGTACGCCCTGGTCCGTGCGCATGTGGCCGAAGTGAACGAGGAACTGCCCGACGCGGCCCGCATCCACCGTTTCCTGCTGCTGCACAAGGAACTGCACGCCGACGACGCCGAGCTGACCCGCACCCGCAAGGTCCGGCGCGGCCACATCGCCGACCGCTTCGCGGAGATCATCGAGGCCTTGCAGGGCGAAGCCGATTCGGTCACGGTCGCGACGGAGATCACCTACCAGGACGGCCGCACCGCGGCGGTCGAGCACGAACTGCGCATCGAGACGATGGGCCACTGAAGACATGGACATCTTCCTGCAACTGACGGTCTCCGGACTCAGCACCGGGATGATCTACGCCCTGGCGGCGGCCGGCTTCGTGGTCATCTACAAGGCCAGCGACGTCATCAACTTCGCCCAGGGCGACCTGCTCCTGCTGGGGACCTACCTGATCTTCTTCGCGGTCGCCCAGACCGGGCTGCCCTGGAGCCTCGGCGTCCTGGTGACCGTGCTGCTGGCCGTCGCGGTGGCCCTGGCCGTCGAGCGCCTGGTGCTTCGCCCCCTGGTGGGCGAGCCCATCATCTCGATGATCATGGTGACCATCGGGCTGTCATCGGTCCTGCGGGGCGCCATCAATGCGATCTGGGGCCCGAATCCGCGCGCGTTCGACTCCTTCCTGCCCGCCGGCGACATCGTCATCGGGCCCGCGGTGCTCTCGGCGGCGCGGGTGCTTTCCATTCCCATCGCCCTGGCCGTGCTGGCGGGGCTCGGCCTCTTCTTCCGCTACACCCGCGACGGCATCGCCATGCGCGCCATCGCCGACGACCAGCAGGCTGCGCTCAGCATGGGGATCAGCATCCCGCGCGTCTTCGGAGTGGCGTGGGGGCTGGCGGCCGCCTCCGCCGCAATCGGGGGCATCATGCTCGGCAACATCGTGGGCGTGAGCCCCAACGTGGCGGCCATCGGGCTGCGCGTCTTTCCGGTGGTGATCCTGGGCGGGCTGGACTCGATCAAGGGGGCCGTGATCGGCGGCGCCATCATCGGCCTGCTGGAGGTATACGTCGGCTTCTACGTCGGGCACGGGCTCAACCTGGTGGTCCCCTACCTGGTACTCATCATGGTGCTGATGGTCCGGCCCTACGGGCTCTTCGGGAAGGAGATCATCGAGCGCGTATGAGACGTTGCCCATGAGCATGGAGTGCGGGGTCTTCCACACGCGCTACGAGTCCGACATGGGACTCCGTCCGCGGCCCGCGCAGCGGATCCGGCTGGCGGCTCTCGCCCTCTTCGTACTTGTCTTCCCGTTCGTGGCCAGCACCTACTGGCTGGATCTGGCCAACCAGGTGGCCATCGCCACCGTCGGCGCCATCGGCCTCAACATCCTCGTCGGCTACACCGGCCAGATCTCGCTGGGCCAGGGCGCCTTCATGGCGATCGGGGCCTACACCGCCGGACTTCTCACCCTCAACTTCGGGGTCCCCTGGGGCGCGAGCGTGTTCTGCGCCTGCATTCTCACCGCCGTGGCAGGCACCTTCTTCGGGCTCCCTTCCCTGCGTCTGAAGGGGCTCTACCTGGCCATCGCCACCCTGGCCGCGCAGGAGATCGTGGAGTGGGTGACCACCCACTGGACGGCGGTCACGGGCGGGACCGAGGCCATCGTCCTGCCCGCTCCGCGCATGTTCGGCCTCCGCCTCAACAGCACCTTCAACTTCTACTGGCTGGCGGTGCTCACGGCGGCGGGCACCGCGCTCTTCGCCGCCAACCTCTTCCGCAGCCGCATCGGGCGCGCCTTCGAAGCGGTGCGCGACCAGGACGTCGCGGCGAGCGTCATCGGCGTCGACGTCTTCCGCACCAAGCTGCTGGCGTTCGCCACGTCGTCGTTCTTCGTCGGGCTTGCGGGGGCGATGATCGCCTTCTACCGCAACATCATCACCTGGGAGCGCTTTACGCTGAACACCAGCATCGTCTACCTGGCAATGATCATCGTCGGGGGCCTGGGCTCGATCCGCGGGTCGTTTCTGGGAGCGGCGCTGATCACGCTGCTCCCGGCGCTCATCACCAACCTGGGACGGGCCATCCAGGATACCGCTCCCCAGGCGGCTTCCCTTCTCCCCTACGCGCAGCAGGCGGTGTTCGGGATCGTGATCATCCTCTTCCTCATCTTCGAGCCCCGGGGACTGTCCAAACTGTGGGAGAACGTGAAAGACTACTTTCATGTGTGGCCGTTCGCGTACCGGCGCGGCGAGAGCCGGGCCAACTGAAGGAATGGGAAGATGAGCGAGACAGACTGGGTGCGACCCGGGAGGGGATTGGCTGCGGGCGTTGCGATGCTCCTGTGCGCCGCCTGCGGGGGCGACGGCGCCGACGCGGACGACAACAGCATCAAGGTGGGGGCCATCTTCGACCTCACCGGGCCCACGGCCGACGTGGGCACCGACTACGGCGACGGGGTGCGCGGCTTCGCCGACTGGATCAACCGGCAGGGGGGCATCGAGGGGCGGCCCATCGACCTCATCTTCCAGGACTACGGATACCAGGTCGACCGCGCCGAGCAGCTCTACAGCCAGTTCGTGAGCGAAGGCGCGGTGATCTTCATGGGATGGGGCACGGGCGACACCGAGGCCCTCCGCATGCGCATTGCCGAGGACGAGATCCCGTTCAGCTCCGCGTCCCTTTCGCATCGCCTCGGGGATCCGGCGGAGGCCCCGTACAACTTCCTGCTGGCCACGACCTACAGCGACCAGTTCCGCATCGCCCTCGACTGGATCGCCCGGAACCACGGCGGGGGAACCCCCATCGTCGCGTTGATGCACAACGCGAGCCCCTTCGGGCTGTCGCCGGCGAATCAGGGCGGAATCGACTTCGCCCGGGCGCAAGGCATCGACCTGACGCTCTACGAGATGCCGCGCGGAGCGGTGGACTTCACCGCCGAACTCTCGCGCATCCGCCAGAGCGACGCCCACTACGTCGTCTTCCAGAACACCTCCGGGCCGGCGGCCGTGGCGCTCCAGAACGCGCGCAGCCTGGGGTTGGAAGCCACCTTCTTCTGCCTCAACTGGTGCTCCAACGCGCAGGTCGTTCAGCTGGCCGGAGGGGCGGCCGAGGGCCTGATGGGGACGATGCCGTACGCGCCGCTGAGCGTGGATGTGCCCGGCACGCGCGTCATCAGGGAGTACCTGGAGTCGAAAGGTGAGTCCGTCGAGGGGAAGACGAACGCGTACACGCAGGGGTGGTGGACCTTCGCTGCCTTCGCCGAAGCAATGCGCCGGGTGCTGACGGCCGGCCAGGAGCTCACGGGGGCCAACATCAAGGCGGCGCTCGAGACGCTGTCCGACTACGAGATGGGCGGGGTGACCGCTCCCGTGACCCTCACTTCCACGGACCACCGCGGCTCCAGGGGGTTGCGCATCTTCCGGGTCGAGGACGGGGTCTGGGTACCGTTCACGGACTTCATCCAGGCGCCGGCGTCCTGAGGGCGATGGGATGACGGATTCGGCACCGCTTCTCACCCTCAACAACATCGAAGTTCTCTACGACGACGTGATCCTCGTGCTGCGGGGGTTGTCGCTGGAGGTGGCCGAGGGGCGGATCGCGGCCCTGCTGGGCTCCAATGGCGCGGGCAAGACCACCACCCTCAAGGCCATCTCGGGGCTGCTGTACGTGGAGGATGGAGAGGTCAGCGACGGAACCATCGTCTTCGACGGCGAGGAGATCCAGGGGATGGACGCCCACCGCATCGTGGAGAAGGGCGTCTTCCAGGTGCTCGAGGGACGGCGGGTCTTCGAGCATCTCACTGTGCGGGAGAACCTGCTGGCGGGGGGGTATACGCGCGGATCGCGGCGCGGTCTGAACGCCGAGGCAGACAGGGTCTACCATTACCTTCCGGCGCTGGCGGAGCGGCGCGGGCAGCTCGCGGGCCATCTCTCGGGCGGCGAGCAACAGATGCTGGCGCTGGGACGGGCGCTGATGGCATCGCCGCGCATGATGCTGCTCGACGAGCCTTCGCTCGGGCTGGCTCCGATGCTGGTCGAGAGCATCTTCGAGATCGTGCGGCGCATCAATCGCGAGGAAGGGACCACGATTCTGCTGGTGGAGCAGAACGCGCGCATCGCGCTGTCGGTGGCGGACTACGGCTACATCATGGAACGGGGGCGGGTGGTGCTCGAAGGCGCCGCGGAGGAGTTGCGCGCCAACGAGGACGTGAAGGAGTTCTACCTGGGACTGGGCGAGGGCGGGCGGCGGTCGTACCGGGACGTGAAGCACTATCGGCGGCGGAAGCGGTGGTTGTCGTGAGGGGCGAGAGGGACGCGGCGAGGGACTGGAACGCACGGCAGGACCAGCTGGCGGCGCGTGCCGTCGCCTATGGAAGCCGGCACAGCCCTGAGATCGCAGGAAGGCTGAAGGGCGCCGGGATGTCGGCAGGGGACGTCGCGGGCGTAGCGGACCTGCGGGCGATCCCTGTGTTGGCCAAAGACGATCTGCCCACCCTGCAGGCCGCCGATCCGCCCTTCGGCGGGATGCTCGCGGTGGCGGCCGGGCCGCTCGCGCGCATCTTCCGCTCGCCGGGGCCGATCAGCGACCCTCAGGGCACCGGCGACGACTTCTGGCGCTTCGCAACGGCCCTGCGCGCCGCCGGCTTCTGCCCCGGCGATGTGGTGCTGAACAGCTTCTCGTACCACCTCACGCCGGGCGGCCTGATGCTCGACGGGGGATTGCGCGCGGTTGGATGCGCCGTGATCCCCGGGGGCGTGGCGGCCACGACCGCCCAGATCGAGGCAGCGCGCGCGGCGGGCGCCACCGGCTACACCGGCACGCCCCAGTTCCTGCTGACCCTGCTCGAGCGGGCGGAGGAGTCCGGCGGGCCGCTCGAGTTCGAGCGCGCGCTGGTGACCGGCGCGCCCCTGCCGCCATCGCTGCGCGCCCGCCTGCAGGACGGCTTCGAGGTGGACGTCTACCAGGCCTACGCGGCGGCGGACACCGGTCTGCTCGGCTACGAGTGCGTGGAGAAGGACGGGTGGCACGTGGCGCCCGAGGTGGTGGTCGAGGTGCTGGTCCCCGGCGACGACCGCCCGGCCGAGGACGGGGAGGCTGGGCAGGTGGTGGTCACCAGCCCCAACAAGGTGTACCCGCTGGTTCGCTTCGGCACCGGCGACCTGTCCGCATGGAAGCGCGCGCCCTCCCCCGGCCGCCGCCCCGGTCCCCGCCTGGCGGGCTTCCTGGGCCGGGTGGGCGAAGGCGTCAAGGTGAAGGGCATGTTCGTCCACCCGCGCGAGCTGGCGGCGGCGCTGGGGTCCGACCCGGACGTGGCGCGCTACCAGGGGGTGGTGTCCGGCGACGGCGCGCGGGACGTGTTCACCGTGCAGGTCGAGGCGGCCGCCGGGGCCGTGGTCGACGAAGCCGGGCTCGCCGCCCGCATCCGCCAGGCCGTGAAGATCCGCCCGGTCGTGGTGGTGGTTCCCACCGGGATCATCCCCGACGATGCGCGCCCGCTGGTGGACGCGCGGGAGCAGTTGACAACGGGTTCAGGCTAAACCCCGCCGTTACGCCGGCGCGCAGGTTCAATGAATCAAAGTAAGTAGTCTCCTAAGTACAACGGGGACCAAACGAGCCGCCATTCTTGCCTCTTGCTGGATGCCTGGTTCCTACACGACCTGAGGAAGCCGAAGAGCGCGATGAAGCAAAGACGAGCGACAGCGTGGCCAACCGGGAGGAGTCACTCGATGCCCGTGCGACTCATCCGTGATCCACGCTCCGTTGCAGCTTGCGGATTAGGCGTTAGCGAGTCCAAGCGGCGGCATCCGGGATTCCGCGGCTGAAAAGAATGTCCAGTCCCGGCCCGGCGACGCCCCACACGCCGTCCGCAGCAACTTGGTACTGAGGCAACGGGTCGCGCAGGATGCCACGCACATGCCCCGTGCGTGGGTCACGCAGGATCGCCATCGGGCGGTTGCTTTCGCTGTTGACGGCGGTGGTCCCGGCTGGCCCGGTCAGCGTGATCTCTGCGAGTGCAGTCTGCCATGAAGTCAGGACCGGCATGACGAATGCGAACGACGACGCCCCATCGGCGTCCGCGAGCACGGCCATTGTGAAGCTGATCGAGAAGAGCGTCTCACCGCCGGAGCTGGTTCCGATGAGCCGATAATCGCCGGCGGAGTCGGGCAGCATCGGTGGTGCGTCGACCGCGAATGCGGGTTCCAGAAACGGCGCTTCATCCGCATCGACACCGCCCCACAGCATGAGGGAAGCTGCCGATTCGGGAACCATGGCGGGGCTGCCGCTCCCCTCGTCGGCTAGACGGAAGTGGAGCGCCTTGGTGAAATGGTAGTCGCTGACCCACTCGGGGCCGCAATAGGACATCAGGTCCGGCCTGCTGGGGCGCACCAGTCTCCCGTGGCCGAAGTCGTAGCCCCAGACACCGCTCGACCCATCACGATATGGGAACGCCGGGTCAGGCCCGCCGGCCTCGCCGCACGGCGCATGCGACAGGTACATGTTGTGGCCCAGTTCGTGCGCGATCACGGCGGATGCAGGCACTGCGGAGGTGACTCGGCCCGGCAGGAAACCCACACCCCCGGCTCCTGTGACCGGTCCCGACATCATGCCCATCCAGTGGCCACTGCCGCTTTCGAGCATTCGGATCGCTCCGGTTTCGCGATGGAGGTCGAACATGTTGTTGCTCGTCGTGAGCACGGGCTCGTGCGCCGTTATCTCGATACCGCCCACCGGCAGCAGGGTTCGGGTATCGGAGAGCAGCTCGTGACCATGGGGATCGGCCGCCATTCCGGCCGTGTGTTCCAGGATCGCCGAGTCGGGGTCGGCGCTCCAGAGGAAGGGAATCACCGTGAGATCGAGGATCGGCATTTCGCGCACATCGACCGGCAGGCTCCCCGTCTCCGGAATCCGCCGCGTGACGCCCAGTCCCGGGTCCAGCGTCCCGTCCGGGTCGACCTCGATGAACATTTCCAGGCCGGGGCGGATCACATCGGCCGGGATCACGGCGTTGACGGACGCTGCAAGCGATCCCTGCTCCACTACGGTTGGAATCGGACCGGCGCTTGCCGGAACCTCGGCCACATGGACTCGCGCGTCGCCTACATGGAACGAGGCGCGCACGGGTGGCAGGGGGGACTCCTGGTCGGCCCGCGACGCCGTGACGAACGTCCGCAGCAGCGCTTCCTCGCCCGCCACGAGCGGAACCGGAAACTCCCGCGACTGCACCGTCTGCACGAGATAGGCCATCGCGGGGCTGCTTCCGCAGAGAGGAATGCGCCCGTTCGGCAAGTCGTCCAGCCAGTTCAGGAAGGCCGCGTCGGAAGGCGCGCAGAGCCCGGTGCCATCGGCGACCAGCGTTTCCAGCGAATCGAGAGCGGCCAGCTCCGCCGGAAGGGCGCCGGACATGTCCGCGTTGCCCTGCAAGGAGAACTCCCGCAGCCTCGCCAGACGCTGGAACTCCACCGGCACCGTCCCCGACAGGCTGTTGTAGCCAACATGCAACTCTTCGAGCTCGACAAGGCCGCTGAGCTCGGCGGGAAGCGAGCCGACCAGCCCGTTGCGGTCGAGAGAAAGTGTCTGCAGGTGGGAGAGGTTGCTGAGTTGGGCCGGAATCGGCCCTGTCAGTTCGTTGTTGCTGAGGGACATCCGCTGCAGGTCGGTGAGGCTACCGAGTTCGGCCGGGATTGCGCCTTCCAGGTTGTTCCCGTCAAGGATGAGCTCTGCCAGTTTGGCCAGATCGCCGAGTTCGGCCGGGATCGCGCCTTCCAGGTTGTTCCCGTCAAGGATGAGCAATTCCAGATTGGCCAGATTGCCGAGTTCGGCCGGGATCGTCCCCGCGAGGTCTGTGTCAAAGAGTATCAAAACCCGTAGATTGGTGAGGTTGCCGAGTTCGGCCGGAATCGCGCCCGCCAAGCCTGAAAAGCCACCGATGTCCAGCCATTCCAGATGCCTCAGGCTTCCGATCTCGGGGGGAATCCATCCCGAGATGCCGTTGTAGGCCAGCGACAGGCCAATCACACGTCCCTGCCTGTCCACCTCGACTCCATACCAGTGCCGCAACGGCCGGCCGGTCAGCCAATTGTCACTGTTAGTCCAGCCGGGTCCGCGAAGGGTTTCGTACACGGCCTCCAGGATCTCGCGGTCCGTCAGGGGCGCGCACGAGGCTCCCGTGCCCTCGTGGGACGGTATCGCCTTCAACCATTCTCGGAATCCCGCCTGGGAAGGTGCGCAAACGCTGGTGCCCTCGTAGTGAAGTGCGCGCAATGACAGCGCCGCCAGGGACAGCGGAAGCGGGCCGGACAGGGCCGTGTTCCCACCGATCCTCAGCTCCGTCATCTGAGCCAAACTCCCGAGACTGGCCGGCAGTCGTCCCGCAAGCCCGTTTCCCTCCAGATCGAGCGCCATTACACGACCCAGCGAGTCGGCCCTTACCCCGTGCCACCCGTCCAACGCCGGGCCGCCGACCCACCCATCGGCGTGCGTCCAGTGGGAGCCGCCCGCTCGTTCGAACAATGACTCCAGCACTTTCCAGTCGGATTCGTTGCAGAGAGTGCCCGACTCGTCCTTGCGTTCGATGCCCTCCAGCCACGCGACAAATGCGGAAGTGCCGGGGACGCAAAGACCTTCGTTGCTCCCGATGTAGAAGCCCCGAAGCCTGTCAAGTTGCAAGAGGCTTTCGGGGATCGGCCCTTCCAGCCTGTTCGCACCCAGGGAGAGCCATTCCAGGTTGACCAGGCTGCCGAACTCGGCGGGGATTGGGCCCTCCAGCGCGTTGCCGTACAGGTTCAGTGTCCGTAGCTGGGTGAGATTGGCGAGTTCGGATGGAATGGGACCGACTAGGTTGTTTCGGCCCAAGGGAAGCCATTCCAAGTTTACGAGGCTGCCGAGCTCGGGCGGGATTGAGCCCTCCAGCGCGTTGCCGTACAGATTCAGGGTCCGTAGCTGAGTGAGATTGGCGAGTTCGGACGGAATCCGACCATCGAGGTTGTTCCCGTCCAAGCGGAGCCATGCCAGGTTGACCAAGTTGCCGAGCTCCGGTGGGATTGCGCCCTCCAGGGCGTTGCCGTTCAAGCTCAAGTCCCGCAACTCTGCGAGGTTGGCGAGTTCGGACGGAATCGCACCGACGAGGTTGTTTCCGCCCAGCGAGAGATCTTCCAGGTTGACCAAAGTGCCGAGTTCGGGTGGAATCGGGCCCTCCAATGCGTTTTCGTACAGCTCCAGACGGCGTAACTGGGTGAGATTGGCGAGTTCGGGCGGGATCGGGCCACTCAGCCCGCGAGAGACCCATTCGCGCTTGTCCCGGTCCCATTCGCCCGCAAGATCAAGCTCGACGACCCGTCCTAACCCGTCGGTATGCACGCCGTACCAGTCCCCCAGCGGCGCGTCCGTCAGCCAGTTCTCACTATTGATCCAGTTCGGGCCGTCCGCTGCCTCGTAGAACGCCACCAACGCCGCCCGGTCGGGGTTCTCGACCGTGACATCGGATGTGCCATGGGCATCACCCACGGTTGCCTTGATGGTGGCCAATCCTTCGCCATTGCCCGTCACAAGGCCGGAGTCGTCCACCCCGGCGATCGAGACGTTGCTTGACGACCAGTTGAAGTCCGTACCGGCCACGGCGTGGCCGTTCTCATCGAAGGCCTCCGCCGCCAAACGCAACGTGTCGCCAAGCGTGACCGTGTCCGAAGCGGGCGTCACGACGACCGAACTCGCCAACTGCATGACCGTCACCACCGCCTCGCCGGACACTTCGCCCGCCAACGCCGAAACCGTCGTTGCGCCGCTGCCCGCCGCCGTTACCAGCCCGGCCGAGTCGACGTACGCAACGGTCGTGTCGGCGCTCGACCAGGACACTGGAACGCCTTGCATGGTGCGCTCCAGTTGGTCGCGCACCTCAGCGGCCATTTGCGCGGTCTGTCCCAGCGCCGTCAGCGCCACCGTGTCGGGAGTGACCGCCACGGTGGTGGGCGCCGGAGCCACGACCGTGAGTGTGGCGCGGCCCGTGACCCCCGCCGCCCTGGCCGTCACCTCCGCCTCCCCGACGCCAACGCCGATAACCAGGCCACCATCATCCACGACGGCGACCAGCGTGTCGCTTGACGACCAGTCGAATTCTGTGCCCGCCACCGGGTGCCCGTTGGCGTCGGCGGCCTCAGCCGTCAGGCGCACGGTGTCGCCCGCGATCAGCGTGTCGCCCGGCGGTGTGACTGCGACCGCGCCCACCTCCTGGGCGACCGTGACCGACGCGCTCCCCGACGCCGAGCCCGACACCGCCGTGATCGTCGCATTTCCGTTGGCCATCGCCGTCAACAGCCCCGACGCGTCCACCACCGCAACCTCCGCATTACTGCTCGCCCATGCCACTGCGGCTCCCACCATCACCTGCCCGTTCTGGTCACGCACCTCGGCCGTAAACCGGGCGGTCTCTTCGAAGGCGGTCAGCGTGGCGGAAGCCGGGCTGACCGTCACCGTGGTGGCCACGGGAGCCGGAGGAGGAGGCGCGGGTTCGACGGCCCCGTCGCCGCAGGACAGAACGAAGAGGAGGATGGCCGCGCGAGCCAGCGCCGAAGTCATGAAGTCCGCGTTCCGTCCGGGTCCTCGGTCGCCACGCCCTTGCGAGTGAGCGCGCGCCGCAGCCTCGCGTGACCGTCTTGTCGTAGACTTTCTCGACAGCATCCCGGTTGCTCTTCGCGTCCGCCGACAGTCCGACCAATCCCATCTTCAGAAACGCGACGAGAAATCACATCTAGATGCAGAACAGCGATGATTGCGCGATCTTATGGTCTGGTCATGTGACACTATCGTGTCGTAGAAGAGCCCGCAAGCACGACCGACGCGCTTAATCGCTGGATGACTGCGGCGTCCCTCGCGGGCCTGCGTGGATTCCAGGGAATGCGGGGGGTTGCTCTCGCGCTCAGGCCGCCCGGTCGCACGCGGCGCGCGGACTGAAGGCGCTGGCCCCTTTGCGGAAGCGGGATGGCCCGGATGAGGGTCGAGGCGGTCGCGACCGCTTCATGGCGCTGCGCACGACCACGTACGCCTGCGGCCAGCGGGGACATGCGCGGGCGCTCCGCGCGATTGGCGACGACCTCCCCCGGCCACCTTGCGGCATCGGGGTCTCCCAGCCCTAACGTTCAACAGGAGATTCCCCACGAACCGACTTTCTTGTCAGCGGCTCTTCAGCGTTCCTGTGATGAGGGCGCTGCTGCCTCCACGACCTTGGCAGGGTCCGACGCGCCCGTTCACTGCAGTGGCGGACGCTCCGGCTCAACGCACCGGGTCGGCCCCTTAGACGTGCTCGCGCGTCCCGGCATGGGCATCCCTCGCGTGCGAGTTGCAATGCCGCTTTGGCGCGCTCCCCTGGAGGCCCCACCGCGGGAACGAAACGCGACCGTATGACGACCCGCCTGAGATCGGCGGCATGTCCAGTCTCAGGAAGTTGTCACTTTCACGGAACCTCTTTGCGGGGCCCGATCCCGCCGGAGGTCGCCTTTCCAGCGCGGAACGGGCTCACCCGTCCGGTTCCGGTATCAGCCTTGCGGACGCAGCGATGGCACTTCGACGTGCGGGAGAACGCCAGCCTCTACATTCCCAGAACCGGCGGCTTCTTGGAGTGGGTCGGAGCCGGGATCATCCCCGACGATGCGCGCCCGCTGGTGGACGCACGCGAGCAGTTGACAACGGGTTCAGGCTAAAACCCGACCCGTCCCGGCCCTGGTCCGTGCCCGCGACCGGCTCGCGTCCCCGGGCCTACTCCGCGGGCGGCGAGAGGCGGTCGATCAAGCCGGCCACCCAGCGTCCTGCCAGGTCCTTGCAGCCCAACCCGAAGGCCAGAGCCAACGCGAAGCTGATGGCTCCGAGGATGATCAGGAAGGCATCGCCCACGAACTGGACCTGAAGCTGTTGCAGGGCCACCACCACGGCAAAGAT
>JAJEBS010000025.1 GCA_022822425.1 Gemmatimonadota bacterium
CGCGTCTACATCGAGACCTACGGCTGCCAGATGAACATCAGCGACGGTGAGCTGATGGCCGGAGTCCTCGAGCAGGGGGGCTATGCCGTGGCCGAAACCCCGGGGCAGGCCGACGTGGTTCTGGTGAACACATGCGCCATCCGTGAACACGCGGAACGACGCGTCCTCGGCCGGGTGTCGCAGTTGAACGGTCTGAAGCGCGACAACCCCGATCTCGTGATCGGCGTCACCGGCTGCATGGCCCAGCGCATGGGCGACACACTTCTGGAACAGGCCCCCTACGTCGACCTGGTGATGGGCCCCGACGGATACCGGGAACTGCCCAAGCGGCTCGATGCCCTCTCCGAGCCCGGACGGCGCCTCTCGGTCCTCTCCCTGAACCCGGCCGAGAACTACGAAGGCCTCGAACAGCGCCGCACGTCGCGCATCTCGGCGTGGGTTCCGATCCAGCGCGGGTGCGATCACCGCTGCACCTTCTGCATCGTCCCCTACGTCCGCGGACCCGAGAAGAACCGCCGTCCCGAAGAGATCCTGGCGGAGATCCGTAGCATTGCCGCTACCGGCGTCACCGAGGTCACCCTGCTGGGACAGACCGTGAACTCCTACGCCCGGGGGGACTGGAGCTTCGCCCGTCTGCTCGCGGGCGTGGCCCGCATCCCCGGCATCCGCCGTGTGCGCTTCACCTCGCCGCACCCGAACGACGTCACCCCCGAACTCGTGGCGGTGATGGCCTCCGAGCCCGCTGTGTGCGAGCAGCTGCATCTGCCGGCGCAGTCCGGCAACGACCGCACCCTGAAGCGCATGCTGCGCCGCTACACGGTGGAGAGCTTCCTCGAGCGGGTGGAGATGGTGCGCGAGGCGATCCCCGACATCGCCCTGTCCACCGACATCATCTGCGCCTTCCCGGGCGAAACCCGCAGCGACTTCGAGGACACACTGGATCTGCTGCGCACCGTCCGCTTCGACGACGTCTACACCTATCGCTACTCGCCCCGCGAGGGGACCCCCGCGACCCGCATGCCGGCGCACTGGTTCATCGAGGACGGCGAGGCGGCGAGCCGCCTGCGCGAGCTGATCGAGGTGGCTCGCTCCATCCAGACCGCGATCAACCGCTCGGAGGTGGGACGGGTCGAAGAGGTACTGGTGGAAAAGGAGGCCCGGGATCCGGGGCAGATGCTGGGCCGCACCCGGCGCGGCAAGGTGGTCGCCTTCGCCGCGCCCACGAGCCTCGAAGGGGCGTATGCGACCGTTGAGCTCACCGGCACCAGCGGCGCCACATTCACGGGCCGCCGGCTGGCCAACGGGTCCCAGCCTCCGGAGCCGACTTGAGCAGATGGCTGGCGTTGACCGGGGTGGCGGCCTTTGTAGGGCTGGTGATCTGGTTTACCGCGCATAACGGAGACCAGCGCATCACGCTCGACCTCGGGTTCGTCCAGTTCTACCGGTTCCCGGTCACGATGGTGGCCTTCGCGGCGCTCCTGGTCGGCATGCTGGTGATGCTCCTGGCCGGTCTCCATACCGATCTCCGCGTGCGCAGGATCCTCCGTGAGCGGCTCATCGAGGAGGCGCGCGCCGAGGGCGCTACCGACCTGACCCAGCGCGACCTCTTCGGTGCAGAGGACGCTGAGGGCGGCGGGACTGCCTGAATTATGTAAAACGCGTTACCTGGCCGAGGAGGGCAGCCGAACACCTGGATTCCGCCGGTAGCCTGGCTGGCCCTGGCCTTCGGGCTGGGGACGGCCCTGGTTCACCTGCCGGCGTGGCTCACGCCGGCGGTGGTGGGCGGATCGTTGCTTGCCTGGCTCATACTTGCATGGGAGCGCCCCGGGCCCGGGGCGGACGCACCGCCCAGCCGGCTGGCTCGCATGGGCCGCTTCCGTCCACAACCCCTCTCGACCGGTCTCCTCCTGGCCCTGTGCGGCGGGCTGCTCCACGGCACGGCCTCGGCCGGCGCGCGCGCCCGCAGCTGCCAGCTCGCGATCCGGGACGGCGCCACCCTGGAGTTGCGCGGCTACTTCGAGGGCGTGCCCGGGGAGGGCGCGGCGCCCTTTATCGCCCGCTCAGGATTGCCCGGGGGATGCCGTGCCCGGGTGCGCGCCGTCGTCCGCGACGATGTGTCCGTTCCGCCCGCCGCCGCGTCGCTGGTGATTCGCGGCCAGTGGCTGGCGCGCCCCCTGCGCCGGGGCATGCCCCCCGAGTACGCGGGCACCCTGGTGGTGCGCGCCCTCGAGGTGGAAGCCGGGGCCCCGGCGGTCCCGCTTGCCGTGCGCTTGCGGGCCGTCGTGCGCGAACGCCTCGACGCGCTCTACCCGGCCCGCGCCGGCCTGGGCGAGGCGCTCATCCTGGCCCGCCGCGAGCGTCTGCCCCGCGAGGTCCGCGACCAGTGGGCGCGCGCCGGCATCGCCCACCTGCTCGCCATCTCCGGCTTCCACGTGGGCGTGATCGCGGCCATCCTCTACCTGTTCGCGCGCCGCCTCGGGCTCGGTCCCGGCCGCGCGCCCATGGCGGCCGCCGGCGGCAGCTGGGCCTACGTGCTCGCCATCGGCTCCCCGGTGGCGGCCACCCGCGCGGCCTTCATCCTGGCGGCGCTGGCGGCGGGGCGCCTGCTCGGGCGCCGGGTCTCGTCGCTGGGCGCGCTCGCCACGGCCTTCATCGCCCTG
>JAJEBS010000117.1 GCA_022822425.1 Gemmatimonadota bacterium
CAGGGTCGACTTGCCGTGGTCGATGTGCGCGACAATGCAGAAGTTGCGAATGCGGTTCAGTTGCACGGCCCGCTCCTCCCCTGGCTCCGGGAGGCTGCGCGCAGCACGCGCCGCATGATGTCGAGCGCGCGCTCCACGTCGGGCGCGGAGATGTCCCGGTGGGTCACGGCCCGCACCCCGCTCTCGCCCTGGGGCAGAAGATGGACCCCGCCTGCATGACAGCGCGTCGCGAAGGCGCCCGCCTGCATCGCGGTCACCCGGAAGCGCACCAGGTTGGACTGTACGCGGTCCAGATCGAGCTCCAGGCCGTCGATGCAGGCGACACCGCGCGCCAGGGCGCGGGCGCTGGCGACGTCGGCCGACAACCCGCCCCGGTGATGCTCCAGCGCGTGCAGGGCCGCGGCGGCGAGGATTCCCGCCTGGCGGAAGCCGCCTCCGAACTGCTGCTTGAAGCGCCGCGCCCGCGCCACCAGCTCCCGCGAGCCCGCGAGGGCGGAGCCCACGGGAGCTCCCAGCCCCTTGCTGAAGCAGACGTTCACCGTGTCGAAGGGGGCGGCAAAGCGGGCCTCCGGGACCCCCGTGGCGGCGGTCGCGTGCCAGAGGCGGGCTCCGTCGAGATGGGTGGCGAGGCCGTGGCGGCGGGCTGCGGCGCACACCGCCTGCACCTGCTCCAGCGACCACACCGTCCCCCCTCCGCCGTTGTGGGTGTTCTCCACGCACAGCAGCCGTGCCGGGGACTCCAGGTGAATCGGGTTGAAGGGATGCTCCGGCTCGATGGCGTCGTCGACATCGGCGGCGGTGAAGACGCCCCCGCGCCCGGGCAGGGGCTTCAGGGTGACCCCGCTGAGCGCGGCCGGAGCGCCCGACTCGCTACGGACGATGTGGGCGCTCTCGTCGATCAGGACCAGGTCGCCGGGCTCGGTGTGGGCGCGCACCCCGATCTGGTTGGACATCGTGCCCGTGGGGACGAAGACCGCGGCCTCCTTGCCCAGCAGCTCCGCGGTGCGGGCCTCCAGCGCGTTCACCGTGGGGTCGTCGCCGTAGACGTCGTCGCCCACGGGGGCGGCGGCCATGACGGCCCGCATGGCCGGGGTGGGGAGGGTCACGGTGTCGCTGCGCAGATCGATCATGACCCGCGATACCCCGGGCGGGGCAGGTGGTGTCGCATCACCGCTGCGGCCGCGCAGCGCCCGGACCGCGACCGGGCGATCCGCCGGAAGACGCCAGCGGCACACCGGCGATCTGTCGTCGCAGTGCCCGGATGCCCGCGGGACCGACGCGGCAGCACCCGCCGACTCCAGCCGCGCCGCGCGCGATCCAGTCGCGCGCATCCAGGACCGGCTCGCCGGCCCCTCCGGCGCCGTTCGCGGGCCAGTGCCACGTGCCGGTGTGGGCGTCGTACACCTCCCCCGAGTTGGGATAGGCGATTACCGGAAGATCGGTCGCGGTGCGGATTCGCCCGATGAGCTCGCCGACATGGGCGGGCGCGACGCAGTTGACTCCCACCGCCGCCACGCGCGCCGCCCGGTCGCAGAGGCGCGCAACCTCCTCCACCGGCGTGCCGTCCCAGAGCCGCGCGCCATCCGCGCAGCAGAAGCTCATCCACACCCAGGCATCCGGCGTCTCCTCCAGAATCCCGAGCAATGCCTCGACTTCGAGACCGGAGGGGATGGTCTCGCAGAGGATCAGGTCGGCGGCCGAGCGCGCGAAGAGCCGGAAGCGGCGCCGGTGGAACTCGTCCAGCACCCCGAACCCGACGCCGTAGCGGCCATCGTACTCCGACCCGTCCGCGAGATACGCCCCGTATGGGCCGGCACTCGCCGCCACCAGCGGCCGCAGCCGCCCGGTGCGGTTGGCCTGAACCGCCCAGTACCGGTCGCGCGCCTCGACGGCCAGCGCGACCGAGAGCTCGAGGAAGCCGGCCGCCTCGGCATCGTCGTAGCCCTGCTCGCGGAAGCCGGGAAAGCTCGCCTGGTAGCTGGCGGTGGAGACGCAGTCCGCACCTGCTGCGAGATATTCGGCGTGCACGTCGCGGATGGCATCAGGCCTGGAGACGAGAAGTTGCGCGGACCAGAGCCGGGTATCGAGAGGGTGCCCCCGGGCTTCAAGCGCCGTCGCCAGACCCCCGTCCGCGATCAGGGGCCTCCCGCGAGCGAGAAACCCGGAAAGAGGCCCGGTCGCCTCCGGCGGGCTCATCCCTCCGGGCTGAGCAGCGTCGCCAGCATCTCCGCGTTGTATCCCACCACCAGCCGATCCCCACTGCGCATCGTGGGCGCGCGCAGCTTTCCGAAGCGGCTGCAGAGGAGGCCGACCAGGTCCTCGTCGGCGGGCCGCGCGGCCTTCAGATCGACGTGCACGATCTTCTTTCCCCTGGCGACGTAGAGGTCGCTCACGCCCTCCAGCAGGCCCAGGACCTGGTCGCCCGTCACGGGGTTGCGCGTGGCGCTCTGCAGTTCCTCCGTCGCGATCTCGTTCTGCGCAAGAAACTCTTGCGTGCGCTTGCAACTGGTTCAGCCCGGGCGGTGATACCGCCATTCAACGGACGACGTGGCCATTGGTCCCTCCGGCGAGTATGGCGGCGCGGTCGGAAACAGTTCGGGAGGGCGTGCGCCACTGCGCCCTAATCTGTTTTATCGCATGAGGATAGTGTGTCCGATCAAACAAGTCTCGGAGTTTCCTGTCCAGACGGATTGTAGCAGCCTGCCGCCCGCTCCTTCAAGGTGCGCGGCCGAGTCCCGGTCCCGCGGCGGGCGGACCTGCCGCACACGAGGTCAGTCCGTGGCGATCCGGCCCACCGGATCGATGGCGGGAAACGGACGCTCGACCTTGCGGCGCTATCGCGCCGGTCCGATTCTTGGGGCGCACCCGGGAAGCGCGCCGACGCCGCCCTGTGACCCGAACCCGTGGAGACCAGGATGACCGTTTTCCGATGCGCGGCGCTGGCAGGCCTCGCGCTCCTGGCGGCCGACGCCGGCGCGCAATCCCTGGCTGATGCGCGATCCGCCTACGCGGAAGGCCGCTTTCTCGAGGCGGCGGAGCTCGCCGAGACGCTTGGGACCTCCGACGGCTTCGCGCTGGCGGCGGAATCGCTCGCGATACACGCCCACTACTTCACGTCCGGGGATGAGTGGGAGGAGATGGTCGACCGCGCGATAGCGATGAGCGACGAGGCCATCGGCGCCGACTCCACCAACGCCGAGGCACACTATCAGGCGGCCCATGCCGTCGGCCGCTACGCTCAGGGCATTGGTGCGTTCACGGCGCTCCGCCAGGGCCTCGCGGGGAGAATCCGCGAACGGCTGGATGCAGCGATTCGCCTCGATCCCCATCTCTGGGAAGCCAGACTGGCGCTCGGCGGATGGCACGCCGATATCGCGGCCGAAGGGTTCATCGCGCGACGGATGTACGGAGGGAACAGGCCGGCTGCCATCGTCCTGTTCGAGCAGGCGCTGCAAATGGCGCCGGAGTCGAGGGTCGTGCTCTACGAATACGCGATCCGGCTGCCCGACCTCGACGAGGAGAACGGCGAGGAGCGGGCGCGGGAACTGCTCGACACGGCGGCTCGATTGCCGATCGTCGACGCCTATGACGAGCTCATCCAGGAGCTGGTGCTCGAGGCCGTCGCGGACCGGGAGAGCGGGTAGCCCGGCAGCTCCGACAGGCAACCATGCGCATCGCGATCACCACGGGCGGAGGAGACGCTCCCGGTCTCAATGCCGTCATCCGCGCGGCCGTGCTCGCGGCCCGGGCCCGCGGATGGGAGGTATTCGGGATCCGGAGGGGCTATTCGGGGCTCTTCCAGGCGGGGTACGGCGGGGTGGTCGTGCTCGACGAGGCCGCGGTCCGCGGGATCACCCACGAGGGCGGCACCATCCTCGGAACCACCAGCCGGGGCAATCCGTTCTCGTTCCGGGTGACGCAGCCGGACGGGTCGGTGCGCACCGTGGATCGTTCCGGCGAAGTCAACGATCGATTTCGGGAGATGGGGATCGACTGCCTCATCGCGATCGGTGGCGACGGCTCGCTCAGGATCGCGCGCGACCTGGCGCGTCAGGGCCTCAACGTCATCGGGGTGCCCAAGACCATCGACAACGATCTGGACGCCACGGTGGTCACCTTCGGCTTTCACACCGCCGTGCAGACCGCGACCGACGCCATCGACAAGCTTCATTCCACCGCCCAGGCGCACGAGCGCATCATGGTCGTGGAGCTGATGGGGCGGCACGCCGGCTGGATCGCGCTCTTCGCCGGCCTCGCGGCGGCGGCGGACGTGATCCTCATCCCGGAGATCCCCTACCGGCTCGACCGCGTGGTGGCGGCGATCGAAGCCCGCTGGAGCCGGGGTCACGAGTACGCGATCGTGGTCGTGGCGGAGGGCGCGCTTCCCGTGGGTGGAGAAGCTTCATACCTGGACGACGATCCCGGCCTGAAGCGCCGGCTGGGAGGAGCCGCCAGGTTGCTGAGCCGCCAGCTGAGGGAACGCACCCGCCACGAGACGCGCAGCCTGGTGCTGGGACACCTGCAGCGGGGCGGCGCGCCTACCGCCTACGACCGCATCATCTCCCTGCGATTCGGATCCGCGGCAATCGAGCTCGCGGAGCGGGGACAGTTCGGCTGCATGGTCGCGCTGGAGCCGCCCGACGTGAAGGCCGTGCCCCTCGCGGATGCGGTGAGGCATCTCAAGACGGTTCCCGCCCGGGGAGATGTCGTGCGCACCGCCCGGGCGGTGGGGATTTCGTTCGGCGACTGATCCGACGGGACGGCGGCGCCGCTCCCCCCTGATGCCGTCTCAGGGCACTGCCGCGCCTGGTGACCTTGAGCCACCGCCATCCCCCAGTCCCACGAGTTTCAGCAGCCGCA
>JAJEBS010000165.1 GCA_022822425.1 Gemmatimonadota bacterium
CACCGCCCGCGCCGCCGCCCGGGCGGGCTGGACGGTCGCGGTGGAGGGGCGCGGGCCGGGAGCGTGCGGCCTGGCCGATCAGGTTGCCGCGACCTTCCCGTTGGCGGGCGCGTGCGTGCTTTTTCCGGCCGCCTCGGGGGCCGCCCCCACCCTGGAGGACGAATTCACCGCGCTGGGGGCCCGCGTCACCCGGGTGGAGGCGTACCGCACGGTGGTGACGCCACCCCCGGCCGACCGCGTGCGCACCGACCTGGCCGCCGGGGTGGACGCGGTGGCCTTCGCGAGCCCGTCGGCGGTGGAGGCGGTGGACCGCGCGCTGGGTGGGGAGGTGGCCGGCCTCCTCGCGGGGTTGGCAGTCGTGTGCATCGGTCCCACCACCGCCGCGGCGCTGGCACGGCGGGGAATCAGTGATGTCCGGGTGGCGGCTACCGCCACGCTGGAAGCCATGGTCGAGGCGGCGGTCGCGGCGCTCGGCGGCTCACGGCAGGCAGCGGCCGGGACCGCCGGACCTTCTGATGCGGCTACCGGACCGCACGCCGCCCCGCGCAACACGCTGGCGACCGCCGCCGGCCCACCGGGACTCTGCCCGTGACCTCGCGCAGCGAGAAGCTGTTCAGGCGCGCCCGCCGGGTGCTGCCGGGCGGGGTCAACAGCCCCGTGCGCGCGTTCACGTCGGTCGGGGGGGTGCCGCGCTTCATCCGATCCGCCCGGGGCGCGTACCTCGAGGACGCCGACGGGAACCGCTACCTGGACTTCATGGGGTCGTGGGGGGTGGCCGTTCTCGGACACGATCACCCCGCGGTGCGCGAGGCTGCTGCGCGCGCCCTCACCCGCGGCACTTCCTTCGGGGCGCCCTCGCCGGACGAGGTGGAGATCGCCGAACTCATCGTCGAACTCGTGCCCGGCATCGAGGTGGTGCGCTTCGTCAACTCCGGCACCGAGGCCACCATGAGCGCCGTCCGGCTGGCGCGCGCGGTCACCGGCCGCAGCCGGATCGTCAAGTTCAGGGGCGGCTACCACGGGCATGCGGACGCCTTCCTCGTGGCGGCGGGGTCGGGGGCGGCGACCCTGGGGGTGCCGTCCAGCCCGGGCGTGCCGGCGGCGACCGCCCGGCATACCTCGGTCGCCGAATTCAACGACCTGGCCTCGGTGGAAGACTGCTTCTCCGCTTCGGAGGAAGGCGTTGCCGCCGTCATCGTGGAACCGGTCGCGGGCAACATGGGATGCATTCCCCCCGCGGACGGCTTCCTGCCCGGTCTGCGGGAGCTGTGCACCCGCCACGGCGCGCTGCTCATTTTCGACGAAGTGATGACCGGCTTCCGTGTCGGTCTCACCGGCGCCCAGGGGCGCTACGATGTGATCCCGGACCTCACGACCCTGGGCAAGGTGATCGGCGGCGGGCTCCCGGTGGGCGCGTACGGCGGGCGCGAGGAACTGATGCGCGAGATCGCGCCCGACGGACCCGTCTATCAGGCGGGCACCCTCTCCGGAAACCCTCTCGCGATGGCGGCAGGCCTCGCGGCCCTGCGCCACCTCGCGGCGCATCCGGAAGTGTACGAGCACACCGAAGACCTGGGCCGCCTGCTGGACCGCGGCTTCGAAGACATCGCCGGGTCGTCCCGGGTGCCCGTCCGCTGGAACCGCGTCGGCGCGATGGGGTCCCTCTTCTTCTCCGAGTCACCGGTCGTCGACTGGCCGTCCTCCGAAGCGTCATCGAGCGGCCGGTTCAACCAGCTCTTCCACGGGATGCTCGAGCGCGGCATCTACCTGCCCCCGAGCTCGTACGAAGCCTGGTTCTGGTCGGCGGTTCACGAGGAGCCCGAAATCGCCCGCGCCTTGGAAGCCGCCGGCGAAATCATCCATCGGATGGACGCTCAAGCAGGATGAACCGATCCGACAACGCCACGGTCTTCGAGCGTGCCGCGCGCGGTCGGCCGGTGCCGCATACGCCCATCTGGATCATGCGCCAGGCGGGGCGCTACCTGCCGGAATACCGGAAGCTGCGCCGCAAGGTCGATTTCATCACGGCGACTCGCACCCCGGAGATCGCGGCGCGCATCACGCTGCAGCCGATGGAGCGCTTCGCGATGGACGCCTCCATCCTCTTCAGCGACATCATGACGCCGCTCGACCCGATGGGCGTCGAGGTGAAGTTCGCGCCCGGCCCCGTGCTCCCCGATCCCGTGCGCACGCCCGAAGCTGCGCGCGCGGTGCGCGAACTGGTCCCGGAGGAGGGGGTTCCGTTCGTATTGGAGGCGATCCGCGCCGTCCGCGCCGAACTCCGCCCGGAGGCCGCGCTCATCGGCTTCGCCGGAGCGCCCTTCACGCTCTTCTGCTATCTGGTCGAGGGAGGCGGCTCCAAGGACTTCATGACCGCCCGCAGCTTCCTGCGCCGCGAACCGGAGGCCTCCCGGGCCCTCCTCGACACGCTGGGTCGCTCGATGGCCCGCTACCTGGTGGCCCAGGCCGAGGCCGGCGCCAACGCGGTCATGCTCTTCGACTCCTGGATCGGCATGCTCGGTCCGGACAGCTACCAGCGTTTCATCCATCCGGTGCTGACACGGACGTTCGCGACCGTCCGGGCCGCGACGGACCGTCCGATCATCTATTTTCCCAACCGCGGCGGACCGCTGCTGCGCTCGATGCGCGGGCTCCATGTCGATGTCGCCGCCATCGACTGGACGCTCCCGCTCTCCCGGGCCGCCGCCCTGCTCGGAGGCGGCCGCGTCCTGCAGGGCAACCTCGATCCCGCCGAGCTCTTCGGGCCGTCGCATGCGCTCGTGCGCGCGGCGGACGCGGTGCTTGCTGAAGCCGAGGGCCTGGCAGGGCACATCTTCAGCCTGGGGCACGGGATCGACCGGCGCACCGACCCCGACCAGGTCGCCCGCCTGGTCGACCATGTCCACGAGCGCACCCTGGAGGGCGCGAGCTGAAGCCGATGGGACGGCCTGAGCATCAAGGCAGCCGGCCCGGGGCACGCAACCGGAGGTGATGCCCTGAGAATCGCCGTTCTCCTGATCAACTTCGGTGAACCCGCCGAACCCGTGCTGGAGGAGGTTACTCCTTTCCTCGAGCGCATCTTCCTTCAGAACGCCGATCTGGAGAGCGACCGATCCGCACACGCCCGTGCCGCCCAGCTCGCCGCGGCCCGGGCCCCCCACCTGGTCGAAGCCTACCGCGCCATCGGCGGCTCGCCCCTGGACGCGCACGCCCGGGCGCAGGCCGAGGCGCTTGGGGAAGCGTTGGATGCGCGCAGCATGGATGCCCGGATCGAGGCCGTCTTCCAGTTCACGCCGCCCTTCATCCGCGATGGAGTGGCCAGGGCGCGCGAGGGGCGCGCCGATGTGCTGGTGGGACTGCCGGTGTACCCCATGTGCGGCCATTCCACGACCGTTGCCGCTTTGGACTCCGTCCGAGCCGCACTGGACGAACTGGGCTGGGACGTGCCCTTCATCGGCGTCGCCGGCTGGCACCGGCATCCGGGCTACCTCGCGCTTCGAGCCGAACACATCCGCGCCTTCGTTCGCGAGCGCGCGCTCAATCTCTCGGACCCGGACACAATCCTCTATTTCTCCGCCCACGGCACCCCCGTGAAGTACATCCTCGAGGGCAACCGCTACGACCGCTACGTCGAGGAGCATTGCCGGGAGATCGCCGAAGCGCTGGGCGTCGGCGACCGCTTCGCCGTCGGCTTCCAGAACCATGCCAACCGGCGCATCGCCTGGACCTGGCCGGACAACGAAGAGCGCATCGGGACGCTCCCGGAGCGGCGCCTGGTGGTGGACGCCGTCAGCTTCATCCACGAGCAGTCCGAGACCCTCGACGAACTCGACCGCGAGTTGCGGGAAGCGGTGGAGGCGATGGGCAAGGAGATGTACCGGGTGCCGGTGCCCCACGACGATCCCCGCTTCGCAGGCGTGCTCGCCGACCTCGTGGGCCAGGCCCTGGGCCAGTCTCCGGCAGAGGATCCCGCCCTCGCTCCCTGCCGCTGCCGGCCAGTACCGGGAACCTGGTGCACGAACGGCGCGAGGGACCTCGATCCGAGCCCGTACGTAAAGTCGGACTCCGGGGCCGAACCGCGCTCCGATCCCGGCTCCGCAACCGACTCGCCTTCCGCGCCAGGTTTGGGCCCCCACCCCGGCCTCCGTCCCGAACCTGGTCCCGGCCCACATACTTGATCGCGATCGTCGGTGGCGGGATGAGCGGCCTCGCGCTGGGCCGCGAGCTGGTCCGGAGGGGATGCGAATGCGTCTTGCTGGAAGCCGCCGACCGCCCCGGCGGCGTTGTAAGCAGCGAACGCGCGGACGGGTTGCTCCTCGAGAACGGTCCCCAGCGCGCCCGCCTCACCGCGCCCTTCGCTGGCCTGGTGGACGAGTTGGGGCTGCGCGAATCCCTCATCCTCGCGCCCGAAGACCTCGACTTCTTCATCTACCGCGACGGCAGCCTTCGCCGAGTGCCTCTTTCGGTGCACGGCCTCCTGGTATCCGATGTCGTAAGCTGGCGCGGGAAGCTCCGTGCGATGCTCGAGCCGCTTACCCCCGGAGCGCGCGATAGCGAGCGGGTGGCCGACTTCTTCTCCCGCAAGCTGGGGCGCGAACTCTACGAGCATGTGGTGGGTCCCCTCTACGGAGGCCTCTACGGGACCGATCCCGGGGACATGATCCTGGGACTGTCCCTGGGCGGTCTGTTGCGCGATATGGGAATCGGCAGGAGCCTCCTGCTCTCGCGCCTCCTCCGCCGCGCCGTGCGTCCGCCTCCCGTCTGCTCCTTCGCGGACGGCATGGAGAGCCTGCCGCGCGCCCTGGCCCGGGCCCTCGGCGATCGGGTGCATCTGAACGCCCCGGTACGCTCAATCGAACCACAAGCGGGCGGCTGGTCGGTCGTGCTGGACGACGAGACCCTGCCGGCGGAGCAGGTGGTGCTCGCGGTGCCGGCTCCTGTGGCAGCCCGGCTGCTCCGCCACATCGCACCGGACGCGTCCGCCCGCATCGGCGGCCTCCGCTACAATCCGCTCGCGGTCGTGCACCTGCGCGCGGACACCAACCTTCGAGGGATCGGCTTCCAGGTATCGCTGGCCGAACCGCGCGCCATGCGCGGCGTCACCTTCAGCCACTGCCTGTTCGGTGGGAAAGGGGGCCGCCGGGACCGCACGGGTGTGTACACGGCGTATGTGAGAGATCCGGCCTGCGTCCGCGCGGCAGATTGGGAGGACGGCGGCGATCCCGGCTCCGTCCCCCGGCGACCGTCGGGCTCCCACGACAACGAGGCGCTGGCTGCGCTGGCCGCGGAAGATTTCGAGCGGTGCACGGGCTACGCCGCCGAGCCGCTGGCTGTTGCGCGTCCGGCCATGCCCGCCTGGGACACGTCGTGGTCGGCGCTCCGGGGACTCCGTTTGCCGGGAGGCATGTACGTCACCGCCAACTGGGAGAGTCGCCCGGGCCTGGCGGGCCGGTACGCGCGAGCCCGTGCGGTGGCGGCCGAACTCGACCCGGGCGGGCCGGGCCGGCCGGGTCCACACCGGACGACCTGACGCCCTCCCGGGACGGGTGTTCATGCGCGTCATTCAACCTGGGCAGGGATTCCGCTCGGTCGACCCGTCTTTCTTCTTGTGGACCCGCCTCCCTCCACCCTACCTTGACCCCCGTTGACAGGCTCATAACACCACGCCCGGGAGGCACGCAATGAAGCTCACACGACGCGACGCGATCAAGGTATCGGGGACGGCCGTCGCCGGCCTGTCCATGGGGGTGGTGAAGCCGGACCGGGTGCTTGCACAGGAAGCGCAGGAATTCCCGGATCGGCTGGTGGAGGGCGAGGTCCGGACCCGAGCCGATCTGCCGCTGAACGCCGACGGCTCGGCGCCCGAGCATTCCCCGGGATCCGCCGGGCCCATCGACGGCGTAATCTACCGCTACACCGGGGGCGAGGCTCCCGACACCGACCTCGACTACCGCACCGCGAGTATCCGCATCGCGGCGAGCAGGCTGTCCCGTCTGCACGGCACCCTGCGCTATGACGACCTGGCGGACCTGCCCAGGCATTCCATGGTGACCCTGCTCCAGTGCGGCGCGCCCCGGCCCACCGGCATCGTCAAGTGGACCGGCGTCCGCTTCAACGACGTCCTGGACATGATCGGCCTGGCGCCCACGGCGCACTACTGCCGCGTCGTCTCCCACGACGGCTACTACACGGACGAGGAAGTCCCCACCATGCGTCATCCCCAGACGATGCTCGTGTGGATGCTCAACGACGAGCCGCTCCCTCCCGTGAACGGCGCCCCGTTCCGTCTCGTGATCCCCTTCCGGTACGGCGGCCGCAGCGTGAAGGCGGTGCAGGAGATCACCTTCGGTTCGCCGTCGCTTCCGTTCCGCGAGGTTCCGACGCGGGGGGCCTGAGGCATCACGCCCGCAGCAGGAGTCAGCGGGGCGGGCGCGTCAGCTCGCGGTTGTCCCGGTGCGCTCGGGGTGCCATATTGCGCCTGCTTTGCGACATTTCGTGTTCAACGTACGACGGTCGTGTGACGTGAGATCATAACCAGTGACGGTTTCCCCCTAATCCCAAAATCCTAATTGGAGGGACAGGATGAGAGTTGACGTGAAGTGGCGACGCGAGGGAGGCATCGCGATCGCTTCGGTGCTGGGACGCATCGACAACGCGAGCGCGAGTAGCTTTCAGGCACTTGTGGAAGGCGGGCTGGAGGCCGGGGACGATGCCCTCATTCTGGACATGGAGCGGGTCGATTTCATGAGTAGTGCCGGCCTCCGGGCATGCCTCATCCTGGCCAGGAGATTCGCGCGCGGGAGGTTCGCCCTCTGCTCGCTCACCGAATTGAATCGGGAGGTCGTTGCCATCAGCGGATTCGACCAGTTGATCGACGTGCACGTGTCGGGATCCGCTGCCGTCGAGGCCATCGGCGGGTCCTGAAAGCGCGTCTGAACCAACCTGATGGATGTACTTCACGTTCCAGGGAGAACCAAGCAATGAGCGAAGAGAAGACGATCACCATCAAGCGTTCCGTCGACTTGAACATCGTGGGCGATAACATTCTGGACATCGCGGATTTCACGGTCGAGAAGTATGAGTTCCGGAACGACACCACTCTGGCCCCCGAGGTGCGCGAGGCCGCGATTGCGGCGATCCGCCAGGCTCTTTGGGCACGAGTCGAAGAACTGAGGCTGAAGCGCGCGCAGATCCTGGCCGGCATGTTCGAGTTGGCCGACGAAACCGCGAAGCGGGTCGCGGAGGGCGGCTAGGCTACTGCAAACGGCGACGCGCGTCGCCGGAGTTTCGCCTCGCGCGGGGAACCAGGTCGTCGTCGAGTAGTTGCCGGAAGTGGTCGACAATGGACTCCGCCGCCGGCCGGAAGGTCATTCCGAGAGCCTCTCTTGCATATCGGTTGTCGAACCTGAGAGGATAGCCGATGTTGCGCCTCGCCACGGCCTGCGGGATTCGTCGCCGGGGGGCAAGCATGAGCGCGACCACCCTGGACACGGTCTGACGCGGGAAGGGGTAGCCGTCGCCGAAGTGGTCCCGAAGAATCGAGGCGATATCCATCAGGCTCAGCGTCTCGCTGACCAGGATGTGGCGTCCTTCGGCCTCCGGGATCAACCCGGCGCGGAGGTGACTCTCCGCGACATCGCGCACATCCACGATGGCGAATTCCAGTTCGGGGGCGCCGAAGCGATAGTAGCCATTCCCGAAGTCGCGCATGATCAGCACGCTCTCGGCATTCGTGTGGCGGCTCAGACCCGGGCCGAGAACGAGGCCGGGGTTCATGGCCACCAGATCCCACCGGTCCTGTCCGCCCGCCATCTCCCATGCAAGCCGCTCTGCCACCGTCTTCGAGTAGGCATAGGGTTGGTGGTGCGCATTGCTGGTTGAGTTCCAATGGCTCTCGTCGAACCGGTCCGCCTCCATCCCTTCGAGATCTGCGGCGTCCCCGTAGATGGCCACGACGCTCGAAGTGAGCACTACGCGCCGCACGGAGGGCGTCCGGTTCACGGCTTCCAGAACGTGACGTGTGCCGCGGGTAGCCGGCTGCACGAGGTCGCGGACCGGATCCGCCACGTCTCGCACGATCAGCGGCGAGGCCGTGTGGAAGACGAGGTGGCACCCCGCCATCGCACGGTCGAATCCGCCGGCATCCATGAGATCCGCGTCAAACAGGGACAGAGTTCCGGGCCGCCCCCGCGCGGCCGCCCTCAGGTGGGCGGTCCTGGTGGGATCCCGCGTGTCGCGCACCGTCGCGTGGACGTCGACGCCGAGTTCGAGCAGTCTCTTGATCAGCCAGGACGCGATGTAGCCGTTGCCGCCTGTGACGAGAACCGGGCCGGAGAGCCGGGTGGTTATCTGGATGGACATGCCTGGAAGATACGGAACCGGAGCCTGAAGTGGAGCGGGAATCGGTTGCCATCGATGAGCCCGCTCGCTTATCGTTCATCCATCAGAGGGTTGCGACATTATTATGGATGTTTGCGACATTCAGCCTGATCTGGTGTCGATGTCGTCGCCATCGACTGCGGGCGAGTCCGCAGAAGTCTACCCAGGCGCGTGGCCAGCGCGACGCGCGAGACATCGCGGGAGGAGGAAGCCCCGATGAATTCCGGTACACGGAGGTCGAAGGAGCCCGTCGCGATCGTCGGATACGCTTACCGCATGCCCGGCGGCATTGTTACCGACGACGACTTCTGGCGTCTGCTGAGCCAGCGCGACATCGTCCGCGAACCCATCACCGACCGCTACGGCAAGGGCTATCAGCCGATCGGCGGCTTCTCCGGCCCGGGCCGCTTCGGGAGCGCCTACGAGGGGCTGATCCGGGACGACGGGGAGCAGCGAATGGACCCCGGCCTCTTCGGGGTGTCCCACCACGAAGTGACCTACATGGATCCCCAGATCCGCATGCTGCTGGGATGCGCCTGGGAATGCTGTGAGCGGGCGGGCTGGGATCTGCACGCGCTGCG
>JAJEBS010000042.1 GCA_022822425.1 Gemmatimonadota bacterium
CACCGCGGGTCAGGACGACGAGCACGCAGATTGCGCCGCCGGCCGACTCCACCAGCGGGTAGGACAAGGAAATACGCGCATCGCACTTCCGGCAGCGCCCGCCCAGCAGCAGCGAGCTCAGCACCGGTACCTGGTCGTGCCAGCGGATGGCCGCCGAGCACGTCGGGCACGCCGAGCGCGGTCGCACCACCGACGCCCCGCGCGGCCAGCGCGCCACGCACACGTTGAGGAACGACCCGAGCGCCAGGCCGACCAGCGCGGCGAGGAAGAGCACCACCGGATCGGTCATGCGCGCGTGAGCGCATAGAGGACGATCGCGCCCGCGACCGCTGCGTTGAGCGAATCGGCCGACCCGGCCATGGGCACCGCCGCCCATGCGTTCGCCACCTCGCGGATCTCCGCACGCACACCCGCGCCCTCATTGCCGACGACCAGCATCCACGGGGGCGTGACGGAGAAGGTAGCCGCGTCCCGTCCGGCGGCATCGGCCACGATCACCCGCGCGTCGGCGGCCCAGGCGCCCACCTCGGTCCACGGGGCGCGCACCACCGGGATCCGGAACACGCTGCCGGCGGAGGCGCGCACCGCTCTGGCGTTCCAGGGATCCACGGTCCCGTCGAGGGCGATGACGGCGTTGAGGTCAAAGGCGCACGCCGTACGCACCAGGGTGCCCAGGTTGCCCGGATCCTGGATGCCGTCCAGCGCCAGGAAGCGGGCATCCGGGGCGAGGTGCAGCGCCTCCGGAGCGACAGACGGCTCCTCGCACACGAGGAGGATGCCCTGCGGACTGGCCGTCGCGGACACGGCCGCCATCTCGCGCTCCCCCACCCAGTCGGGCGTCAGCCCCCTCCCCTCCAGTTCGGCGAGCAGCGCCTCGCCGGCGGGTGAGCGCGTCAGCGCGCGCGAGCAGACCACAAAGCGCACGACCAGCCCGGAGGCGAGTGCCTCGGCGGCCGCACGCGCGCCTTCCACCAGCACATGACCCGCGCGCACACGGCCCCGGGCGCTCCCGAGCCGCGCCAGCATCCGCGTCCTTCGCTTGCTCAGCACCCGCCGGCGAGGGGTCGTCACGTCACCCCCTCACCGGCATCCGGATCGCTCATCCCTCTCCACACGCTGCTCATTCCTCCCAGGGGAATTATGTTTGCCTGCGCCGGCCTCGGAGCCGCGCCACGGCCCTCCGGAATCTACCTACGCCACCGTCCCATGCCCGTTGCAACAGGAACAGGCCCCGGCCCGCTACCGGTCGCGCTCACCATAGCCGGGAGCGATTCCGGCGGCGGCGCGGGCATCCAGGCGGACCTCAAGACCTTCCACGCCTTCGGTGTGTTCGGTGCTTCGGCGGTGACCGCCATCACCGCCCAGAACACCCTCGGCGTGACCGCGGTCCATCCCGTCCCGCCGGCGGTGGTGCGCGCGCAGATCGACGCGGTGGCCGCGGATCTTCATCCACGCGCCCTCAAGACCGGAATGCTGGCGACCGCCGAACTGATCGAAACCGTCGCCGAGGCCATCGCCGCCCACGAGCTGCGCGCGTGCGTGATGGACCCGGTAATGGTTGCCGCCAGCGGCCATCGCCTGCTCGAGCCCCACGCCGAGGCCACGCTCGCGCGCCGGCTCCTTCCGCTGTCCGCGCTGGTGACGCCCAACCTGCAGGAGGCAGCGCTGCTCACCGGCACCGAGGTCGACTCTCTCGCGGCGATGAAGGCGGCGGCCCGTCACCTGGTCAGGATGGGGGCGGGAGCGGCGCTGGTGAAAGGCGGCCACCTGCGCTCCGGCGAGGCGGCGGACGTGTTCTGGGACGGAAGCGAGGAGCAGGTCTGGCGCCGGCCGCGCATCGCCACCCGTCACGTGCACGGCACCGGTTGCACGCTGTCCGCGGCGGTGGCGGCCGGCCTGGCGCGCGGCACCTCGCTCCCCGAGGCGGTGGACGCGGCCATCGACTTCGTCGCGCGCGCGATTGCGTCGGCGCCGGGGCTGGGGGCGGGGGGCGGCCCCATCAACCACTTCGCCGGGGCGCGGACGGACGGCGACGGCAACCGGGGGCCGGTTGGAGCCGGCCCGTCCCTGATCTGAGCGGCACCTCCATGGAGCGTTGCCAATGCCCAGATGCAACAAATGTTGCTTCTGCAGTTTTGCGACACCCGGCAGAGGGTCCTGGCAGGGGGGGCATCACACCCGCGGACGCGGAGGCGATGACGCATCCGAAGCCCACGAGAGCTCGTCGATGTCCCCTCACCCGAGCGCGTCAGACCGAAAACGCGCCCACCGCCAGCATCCCCCGGATCACCCGCTCCAGCACCGCCCCGGCCCGGTTCCCCATCGCCAGAACCTCGTCATGGGAAATGGCGTCCGCTCCCTCGGCGCCCGGCGCCATCCCCACACCGCACGCCATGTTGGTGACCATGGCGAAGGCCAGCACCCGCACGCCGCGCGCGCGAAGCGTGAGCACTTCGGGTACGACCGACATCCCGACCACGTCCCCGCCCATGCGTTCGACCATGCGGACCTCGGCCGGAGTCTCGAAGCTGGGACCGAGCAGGGCGGCGTACGTGCCGCGCGCAAGACGGACGCCCAGTCGGGCAGCCTCCGCGAGCGCCGCCTGTTGCAGCCCCGGGTCGTACGGGGCGCTCATGTCCGGGAAGGGGGTTGCCTGCCCCGCCTGGGCGGGCGGCGGCAGGGGCGTGCGCGCGAGCAGGTTGACATGGTCGTCGACCAGCACCAGGCCACCCGGCCGCAGGCGCGCGTCGACCCCCCCTACCGCGGCGGTGATGACGGAACTCCTCACTCCCAGCGCCGCCGCGATGCGGGCCGGCGCGGAGATCACCCACGGCGGATGGCCCTCGTAGAAGTGCAGCCGCCCGCACTGCACGACGACCGGCACCCCCTCGCAGCGCCCGAAGAGGAAACGGCCCGCATGCCCCGCGATCCCCGTGGATGGAAGCCCGGGAATCTCCCCGAACTTCACTTCCTCCTCGACGTCGACCACCCGTTCGAGCCCGCCCAGCCCCGAACCGAGCAGCAGATGCACCTTCGGAGCCGTGCCGATTCGCGCCCGCACCGCCACCGCCACCGCTT
>JAJEBS010000050.1 GCA_022822425.1 Gemmatimonadota bacterium
CATGGGGCTCGAAGCCGATCGCCGGATCGACGACATCCTCGTGCAGAAGATGCTTCACGTCCTCAGCGGGGACGTTATTCAGCCCACCGAGGAGGAGCTCCGGGCGTTCTACGAGGCGAACCGGGCGAGCTATACGCCCGAGCCGGCGCTCACCATCGAGGAGGCCGTCATCGCAGGGGGCTCGCCCGCAGCCGGAGACCTGGTGGAGCGGCTGCGGGCCGGCGCGTCCGCCGAGGAGTTCGCCGACAATACCGACGTGCGAGCGTCCGTGTTGCGTGCCGTGACCGGCGGTGACCTGAGGAGGCTGTTCGGGCCCGTGACGGCCGAGCTCATCCTCAGTGCGAACACCGAAGGCTGGATCGGGCCGCATGCGACGGTGCGCGGCCAGCACTGGTTCCGGATCATCGAGCAGACGACTCCCGAACTCCTGCCTCTCGACAGCGTGCGCGAGCGGGTCCGCCTCGACTGGGTCGCCGACCAGGAGGCCGCAAGGCTGGACCTGGCGGTCAGGGGGCTGCGCGAGCGCTACAACATCGTCATCGAGGAGCCGGAGGGACGATGACGCAAGCCGCTGACCTCGTAGTCGCCCTCGCGCTCCTCGGCGCATCCCCGGGCCCGGCGCCCGGCCACGTCGCCGCCATCACCCCAACCCCTCGCCCCGCGCACGACGTCGACGTAACCTCCGTCGCCCGCGTCTACCTCGACCAGATCGACGACACCCGGTACGTGTTCTCGATCGTCGATACCCAGGTGTCGCCCATCATCGACCTGCGCGGGGTGCTGCCGGAGCGCTGCGCGCCGCTGCGCCCGGAGGACGTGGGCGTGCTGGTGAGCGCGGGTTTCGCGTTCGAGTGCGCCTCCGAACTGAACTTCGACGACAGCCTGGAGCTGCCGTGGTCGCTGGCCGGCGTGGTCGCGCTGGTGCGCTGGACGGACGGCACCGAGGCGTCGGCCTACTTCCGCGGCGACGGCCGCTCGGTGCCCATCCGGCTGGCGGATCTGCGCGCGGGGGGTGGCACCACGGGCCGGCTCGCGGGCACGTACTTCATCCTCGGGGGGGAGCACATCCTCTTCGGCATCGACCACCTGCTCTTCGTGCTGGGCCTGCTCCTGCTTGTCGGAGGATTCTGGTCGCTGGTCAAGACCATCACCTCCTTCACCCTGGCGCACAGCATCACCCTGGGGCTGGCGGTGCTCGGCTACGTGCCCGTGGACCGCGCGCCGGTCGAGGCCGCGATCGCCCTTTCCATCGTGCTGCTGGCCCGCGAGATCGTGGTCGGGCGCCAGGGCCGGAAGAGTCTGGTGCACCGGTACCCGTGGCTGGTGGCGTTCGTCTTTGGGTTGCTGCACGGGCTCGGGTTCGCCGGCGCCCTCGGCGAGATCGGGCTAAGGTCGAGCGACGTTCCGGTGGCCCTCCTCTTCTTCAATCTGGGCGTCGAGGCGGGGCAGCTCGCGTTCGTCGTGGCGCTGATCGCGCTGGCGAAGATCGCCGGGCGGGCAAGGCAAATGGCGGTGCAGCGCGTCGAGCCCGCCCTCGGATACGCTCTCGGCGCCTTCTCCACCTTCTGGTTCCTGGATCGCTTGCCGGCGCTGTGGGGCACGTGAGTGGATGATGTGAATGCGTGAGACACCTGGCGTGGTGGCTGATATCGAGGACTGCCCGGTCAGGCTCGGACCTGTGACGATAACGGAGGAATCATGCGTCGCTTGCTGATTGGCGCCTTTCTGCTCTCGCTGCTCCTGCCCGCCGCGCGCGGTCACGCTCAGGAGCCCGCTTCGTTCGATGTGCTCATCACCGGGGCCCGGGTCCTGGACGGCACCGGAAACCCCTGGATCTACGCGGATGTGGGCATCCGGGACGGGATGATCGCGGCGGTGGGCGACTTGGCCGACGCCCCGGCCGAGCGGGTCATCGATGCCCGGGGCAAGGTGGTGGCGCCCGGCTTCATCGACCTTCATTCGCACGGTGCCGGAGGTCTGGCATCGCCGGACGAGCGCCGTCGCGTCGCCGCGAACCTCGTGACCCAGGGCGTGACCACCGTCGTCATCAACCAGGACGGCCGGAGCCCGGTGGACATCGGTGCGCAGAGGGCGCTATTGCAGGACCTGCGAATCGGTCCCAACGCGATCCTCATGGTGGGCCACAACTCGATTCGCGCGGAGGCCATGGGCGACGACTTCCGGCGCCTGGCTACGCCCGAGGAAGTGCAGCGAATGCGGGACCTGGCGCGCGCGGGCATGGAAGCGGGAGCTTTCGGGATGTCGGCGGGACTCGAATACGTGCCCGGCCGCTGGAGCAATACCGACGAGGTCGTCGCGGTCGTGGAGGAGATCGTGCCGTACGGCGGCGTCTTCATCGAGCACGAACGCAGCAGCGGCACCTCGCCGATGTGGTGGAAGCCGAGTCAGGACGAAGCCGGCCCTCCGACCATGCTCAACTCCATCCAGGAGACCATCGAGATCGGCGAGCGCACCGGGGCAACCGTCGTCGCGACGCACATCAAGGCCAGGGGCGCCAACTACTGGGGCTCCAGCGGCGCCATCATCGCGGCGATCCGCCGGGCCCGGGACCGGGGCGTGGCCATCTTCGCGGACCAGTACCCGTACGCGACCAGCGGAAGCGACGGCAACGTGAGCCTGATTCCGGAGTGGGCCGTGGGCGCGGACGAGGGGCCGCCGGGCGGTGGTCCGGGTACAGCACCCGACTACGCAGAAGCCCTGCGCGCAACCCTCGCCGATCCCGAGCGCGCCCGCATGCTGCG
>JAJEBS010000169.1 GCA_022822425.1 Gemmatimonadota bacterium
CGCCGTCGCCACCCAGAACGTCTCGTCGTTGGCGGGGCGAGCGATTCGCTTCAGGGACGCGCCGTACTCGATGGCGTCGGTGATGCCCTCAAGATTCGCGGCGTTGAACGCCCGGTGCAGACAAGGCTCGTCGAAACACAGATCGACAAGCAGCACGCGCGCTCCCCGGGAGGCCCAGCTCCGCGCGATCGCCACCGCGGCGTGGGCGGCCCAATCCCGGTGCCGTGCCGCGGGACTGGCCCGGACCGCGATGACGCGCCCTTGCTCCGAGTCGACGGGAAGGTCGAGTTGCGGGAGGTGGGAGGGGATGTCCCGGGAAAAATCGAAGGGCTGCAGCTGCAGCGCGGAACGATCCCGTCCGGCTTGAGCGGATGGGGCGGCAGGGGGGATCATGGCGCGCCGCGCTCCCCGTCTGCTTCAAGCTCATGCCGGGGCGCATCCCCCCAGAGCGCCTCCAGCTGATAGAAGGACCGCACCTCGGGGTGAAAGACGTGGACCACGAAATCGATGTAGTCGATCAACACCCAGCGGGCTTCCCGGCCCCCCTCGATGTGCGCCGGGCGGGTACCCTCGTTGCGCAGCTCCCGGGTCACGTGGTCAGAGATCGCACGCACCTGGGTATCGGAGGTTCCGGTCGCGAGCAGGAAGAAATCGGTAGCCGAGGAGATGCCGCGCAAGTCGAGCACGACCACGTCGCTGGCCTTGCGCTCGAGCGTCAGTCGGGCCGCCCGACGGACCACGGACGGGAGACGGGAATCGCCGGAGGAGGCAGCGTCGACCATGCGACAGTCGCCCGGCGGGCTCAGCTCGTCCTTTCCACGTGCACGGTCACATTGACTTCCACTTCCGCGTGGAGCCTGATCGGGACTTCGAAGTCGCCAAGCATCTTGATCGGTTCGGAGAGCATGACGTGCCTCTTGTCGAGAACGAAGTCCAGCCCCGAGCCGACCGCGCGTTCGGCGATGTCCGCCGCAGTGACCGAGCCGAACAGTTTTTCGGACTCGCCGGCGCGCGCCCGGAAAACGAGGTGCATGCCCTCCAGCCTGGAGGCACGCCGGCGCGCCTCCAGATAGTCCCTGCGAGCCCGCTCCTCCGCCCTGCGCTGCTCTCGCTCCAGGCGACGGACGTTGGCCGCGGATGCTTCGTAGGCAAGGCCGCGGGGCAGCAGGAAATTGCGGGCGTACCCGGGCTTCACGTTCACGACGTCGCCCGGTTCCCCGAGGCGGTCCACGGATTCCTTGAGGATCAGTTTCACCATCCACTCCTGGTTTGTCGAAACATGCGGGCCCGCGCCCTGAGGCGCCACGCGGGCCGGTGGTCGTCGGTCAGGTCCGTCGGGCTCGTGCGCGGATGTCCAACCAGGTGTCGCCCAGCCCGATGAGCAGCGCCGCCGCGAACAGAAAGGGCGCCAACAGCAGAAACGCGAGCGCGAGCAGGACCCATCCGAGAGCCGACACGCCGCGAGTCAGGGTGACCGCCACGGCGGCGCCGCGCAACGCGTAGAGCGCGCTGGTGAAGGCAAGCAGGTTCAGTCCCGTCCGGCCGGCGGCGCCGTCGGGTTGCAGGATGAACAGCGCCGCGCCCGCTACCAGCAGCCACACCAGCTGGTCGTTGAACCGGAAGTCGCGCAGCGCGCCGAGTCCGTCCCCGCTCCCCTGCACCAGGCGAACGTAGAGCCACCATGCAGTGCCCAGCGCGGCGAGCGAGGACAGTCCGAGCATGGCCGGGAACAGGTTGCTCTGCCACTCCGCCGCCTGGAAGACCGTGCCGATCACGGTCCCGGGCAGCGGAGTACCGTCCCGCAGGACGCGCAGCGCTTCCAGCGACGTGTTCACCCCGTCGCGCAACCTGGTTGCCACCATCCGGTCGATGATTGCCCACCGTCGCGGGCTCAGCCCCAGCGCGGCCCATGCGCCGGCACCGGAAATCGCGAGAGCCAGCAGGGCACGGGGCAGGAACTTCCGTTCCGGCCACCGCAATGTCACCGCGGCAAAGCAGCCTCCCAGGATGATCGTCCATCCACGCTCCACGTACCACAATCCGGATCGGGTGGCGCCGGCCAGGGCAACCACCATCCCAAGAGCGCCGGCCATCACGGGAAAGGTCCGTTTTGCGGGCGTGCTGAATACGAGACAGGCGAACGGGATCAACACCAGGACGACGGGGGCAAAGACGGAGAAAAGCAGGGTGGCGAAAAAGAGTGCTCCCGCTCGTCCCCAGCCCCGCAACGGGGTCCTCGCCCGGACCACGGGCGATACTAGCCGTCGTGACGGCGCACGTACGGAAGCAGGGCCAGGTAGCGCGCCCGCTTCACCGCTCGTCCGAGCTTGCGCTGGAATCCGGCGGCCACGCGGGTCGTGCGCCGGGGGAGCAGCTTGCCCTGCTCGGTGACGAAGCGCGACAGAGTGGCCACATCCTTGTAGTTCAGGATGGTGATCGGAGGACCTTCGATGCGCCGGCGGTGACCGCGCCCCCCGGAGAACTCCGGCGGACTCGTACGCGACGGTGCGTCATCTTCCTCTTCCCCGTCCGCCTGCCGGTCTTCGGCATCGTCCGCCTCGCCCGACTCCTCGGAAGCACCGGAGACCGCAGGGGGCTCGGCCACGACGGACATGCCCGTGGATGGCTGGCCCTCGTTGACGACGATGAGATACCGGAGCACGCCCTCGTCGAGCTTCATGATGCGCTCCAGCTCGGGCAGGTCGGTGGGATCGCCGGCGAACTGGGTTACGACGTAGTAGCCGGTGGTCTGCTTCTGGATGGGGTAGGCGAGCCGGCGGCCGCCCCAGTGGTCCACGACCCTGATTTCGGCGTCCCCGCCGGATACCAGGCCGTGGAATCGCTCCAGCTTCTGCTGGATGGCATCCTCGCCCACGGCGGGGTGGAAAATCACAACGAGTTCGTAGTCGCGCATGGTCTCTCCCATGGTCCGCGTGTTGACGGGCCTCGCTCCGGGGAGGGCTGCCCGCGGGAAGATTCCCTCCGGGGTCGAGGCGGGATCGGCAAGGGAATATACCCTTCCGGACTCGAGCTTCAACCCGGGGCCTCCGGCGAGGAGCGAGTCGAGCCGGGGAACGTCAGCTCTTCGCCGCCGCCTCCTGCACGGCGAGGATCAGCGACGGATAGCGGCTGAACGCCCAGCGAGCCTCCTCGACGTCGAGCCGTTCGCGGTTGGTGTGCGCGTAGCGTTCCTCCCCGGGGGCGAAGCCGATGGTCGGAATGCCGAACACGCCGCAGGTCCAGCCTCCATCGGTTGCGAAGGTCCAGGGGCGGCAGTGTGCGGCCGTGTCGGGGTCGCCGCGGCGTCCCACAGCGCTCGCGGCCGCCGTCACCACCGCGTGGTCGGGTTCCATGAGGAAGCCCGGCGTGAGCAGGTTGCGGTCGGCGGACCGCCCCGTGTAGGAGGTCTGGCGCTCCGAGGCCAGGCGGCACTCTATCTCGTAGCCGGCCGGCACATGCGGGACTACTTCGGCGACGGCGTCTTCCACGCGCCCGATGAGGCTCGCCTCGGTATCGGTGGGCAGGATGCGCCAGTCGAGCACGACGATCACTTCGTCGGGGATGACGTTCGGGCTTTCGGGGCGCACCCGGACGTCGGTGGGCGCGAGGCTCGCGGGCCCCAGGACCGGATCGGACTCCTGCTGGCGCGCGAGGCCGGCGACCCCGGTCAGCACACCCGGGAGAAGGTCGAGCGCGTTGCGGGCGCGGTCAGGGGCGCTGGCGTGGCTGGCGAGGCCGCGGATCACGACCTCGAGCTGCGCGCGCCCGCGGTGACCCAGGGCGATATCGCCGTACGTCGACTCGCCGATGATCACCGCCGCGGGGTTCACCAGGCCGGACCGCACCAGGTTCTCCATGCCCCAGCCGCCGCGCTCCTCGTACACCACCTGCCCCACGATCACGTCGCCGGGCGCGCGGTCCGCGAGGGCGGCGGCGGCGTAGACCTGGAGCGCCATGGGGCCCTTGATGTCCATCGCCCCGCGGCCGTGCAGGTGGCCATCGACCACGTCGCCGCAGAAGGGCGGGTGCTCCCACTCCTCGTGGGCCCCCTCGGCCACCACGTCGAGGTGGCAGGAGAGCATCACCGGAGGCGCATCTCCCCTTCCCCTGACGACTCCGGCGACGCTGCCCAGCCCGTCGACCTCCACCCGGTCGAAGCCCAGCACGCGCATCTCCTCCCGGAGGCGGGCGGCGACTTCGCCCTCCTCCCCGCTCATCGAGGGAATGCGGATGAGATCGCCGGCGAAAGCCAGGGCGTTTTCGAAGGTCGGTTCGCGGTTCATGGGCTCAGGCTCCGGCGGCAGGCGCTGCGGCTATCCGAGGAAGAGTTCCAGGAAGTCCCGCATCCACGACATCCCGACTCCGCCCTCCCCATGCACGCGCACGAACCAGGGCGCCAGCACGAGGGCGACCACGCTCATCAGCTTGATGAGGATGTTGAGCGAGGGACCCGAGGTATCCTTGAAGGGATCCCCGACGGTGTCTCCCACCACCGCGGCCTTGTGGGGCTCGGAGCCCTTGCCGCCCATGGCCCCGCCCTCGATGTACTTCTTCGCGTTGTCCCAGGCGCCGCCCGCGTTCGCCATGAAGAGCGCCATGAGCACGCCGGTCACCGTCGCGCCGGCGAGCAGTCCGCCCAGCGCCTCCACACCGAGGAAGCGGCCGACCACGACCGGCGACGCCACGGCGATGACCCCCGGGAGGATCATCTCGCGCAGCGCAGCGCGGGTGGAGATGTCCACGCAACGGGCCGAGTCCGGCTTGCTGCGGCCCTCCATGATGCCGGGGATCTCGCGGAACTGGCGGCGCACCTCGGCGACCATCCCGGCCGCCGCGCGCCCCACGGCGGTCATGGTGAGCGCCGCCACCAGGAAGGGCAGCGCCGCGCCCAGGAAGAGTCCGATCACTACCAGGGGGTCGACGATGCTGATCCCGGTCTGCTGCAAGCCGACCTTGGTGGTGTAGGCGGAGAAAAGCGCGAGCGCGGTGAGCGCCGCCGACCCGATGGCGAAGCCCTTGCCGATCGCCGCGGTGGTGTTGCCGATCGCGTCCAGCGAGTCGGTGATCCTGCGGGTCTCCTCTCCGAGGCCGCTCATCTCGGAGATGCCGCCGGCGTTGTCCGCGACGGGCCCGTAGGCGTCCACGGACATGGTCACGCCCACGGTGGCCAGCATGCCGACGGCGGCGATGCCGATGCCGTACAGCCCGGCCGCCATGAACGAGATGAAAATCGCCAGGCAGATGAGGAGCACGGGGATCACCGTGGACTCCATGCCCACCGCCAGCCCGGTGATCATGTTGGTGGCGGAACCGGTCTCGCTCGCGCTGGCGATCCGGTGCACCGGCTTGCCGGCCGTGTAGTACTCGGTGGCCAGCCCGATGAAGATCCCCACCAGGGTCCCCGCGAGGATCGCCCAGAACGGTCCCATCGGGGAGTACGCCGTGTCGCCGTCGACCAACTGCAGGTCGAGCGATCCGACGATCAGGTACATCGCCACCAGGAAGAGGCCCGCGGCGACGAAGGTGACGTTGCGCAGCGCGCCGGCCGGGCTGCTGCGCTCCAGGACCTTCATGGCCGCGATCCCGAGCAGCGAGGCGACCAGCCCCGCCATCACCGTCAGCAGGGGCAGCGCGACCGTCTCCGCTACGCTGGCGGCGGTGAGCTGGGAGGTCGCCGCGATGGCGATGGTGGCGATGATCGATCCGACGTAGGACTCGAAGATGTCGGCGCCCATGCCGGCCACGTCGCCGACATTGTCGCCCACGTTGTCGGCGATGACGG
>JAJEBS010000262.1 GCA_022822425.1 Gemmatimonadota bacterium
GGCGGACTCGCTGTCCCAGGTGTCGGGGCCGGATTGCTCCGAGGCGGATGCCGATGTCCTGCGCGTGCTGTACGAAGCGACCGGCGGAGGTCTCGGCAACTGGACCAACTCGAGCGGATGGCTGAGCGATGCGGCCTTGAGCGAATGGCATGGAGTCGAAATCGACTCCGTCGGCCGGATATCGGGTCTGGATCTGAGCGAAAACGGACTCTCGGGACAGTTGCCTGATTCGCTGGTGGAGTTGTCGGTCCTGGTGAGTCTGAATCTCTCCGACAACGCCCTCTCGGGCTCTTTGCCCGATTCGCTGGGCAAGCTGTCGGCCCTCACGAGACTGGACGTCTCCGGAAATGGCGATATGGCGGGCAGGTTGCCCCAATCGCTCACGGCGCTGGCACTCGATGAGTTGCGCTACTCGGACACCAGGCTGTGCGTACCCGACGACGCGGCGTTCCGGGAATGGCTGGACGGGATCGGGCAGCACGAGGGATCGGGCAGGGAATGCCCACCGACATCGCAATATGACATTCTCGCTGCCATCTACGAAGCCACCAACGGCCCGGAATGGGTGAACAACGATAATTGGCTGACCGACGCGCCCTTGGGGGAGTGGTACGGGGTCGGCACGAATTCCGACGGTCAGGTCACGAGCCTGTCCCTCGGCTGGAATTTCCTCCAGGGCCGGATACCACCCGAAATCGGCGGCCTTACCAGCCTCCGTTACCTAGGGCTCGGCGGGAGCTACGCGCTGACCGGCCCTCTCCCGGAGGAGGTGTACGATCTGCCGGAGCCGACAACCCTGTCTCTCCGATCTTTCCATCTGGGTGGTACCCTGCCGCCGGAGATCGCCAGACTCACACAACTTGAAGAGTTGAACCTGCGGGGCGCGGGCCTTGGCGGCCCAATACCGACCGAGATCACGCGACTTGCCAACCTGCGTCGGCTCGACTTGAGCTACAACGATCTGCTCGGGTCGATACCGCCCGAACTGGGCAAGCTGACCGAGTTGGAGAGGCTGGACCTCAGCGACAACGAGCTTGTCGGCGCAATACCGCCCGAACTGGGCGACCTCACCAATCTGAGCCGACTTGAGCTCGACAACAATCGATTGGACGGCGCGATCCCCGGGGAACTCGGGAAACTGGCCAACCTGTGGCAACTTACTTTGCACAAGAACGACCTGGAGGGCGCAATCCCGGCCGAGTTCGGGGCGTTGACCGGGCTGGGGTCGCTTTGGCTGGCCCTGAATCCCCGACTCTCCGGGCCTCTGCCCAACTCTCTTGTGGCTCTTGATGCGCTTTACAGCCTCAGGGCGGGAAGCACCAACCTCTGTGTGCCTGACGGTGAGGAGTTCCTCGCCTGGTTGAATGAAATGGAGTTTCATCGGGTGGCCCGGTGCGAACTCGGAGCGACGGTGTATCTGACCCAGCCGGTTCAGTCACTCAAGTTTCCGGTGCCGCTCGTAGCCGGAAGATCGGCGCTGCTCAGGGTGTTCGTCTTTTCGCCCTACGCGGCGGGCCAGCGGATGCCTGATGTACGCGCCACCTTCTACCGCAATGACGAACAGGTGCACACGGTGGAGATCGAAGGGGGCGGCGGCGCCCTGCCAACCGAATTCGACGAGAGTTCGTTTGCGCACTCGGCGAACGCCGACATTCCGGGCGATGTCCTGCAGCCTGGGTTGGAGATCGTGATCGAGGTGGATCCGGACGGCGCTCTCGGCCTGGTTCTGGGCATGCCGAAACGGATGCCGGCGACCGGGCGTCTGGCGGTGGACGTTCGCGAGATGCCGGATTTCCAGCTTACGCTGGTACCCTTCCTGTACGAGGCGGAGCCCGATTCCTCAATACTGGAAATCACTGCGGGCATGGCGAGCGACCCGGAGGGGCATCCCATGTTCAAGGATACCCGGGCTCTGCTCCCAATCGGGGATTTCGACGTCGCGCTGCACGATCCTGTGGTGAGTTCGACCGATGACGGCTTCCAGATGTTGCGTGACACAGAAGCCATTCGGCTTATGGAAGGCCGGCCCGGCTATTGGCTGGCCATGTCGGCACCCGCTCCGCAGTGGGGGTTGTTGGGGGTCGCCGACGGCATCGGCTCATGGACCAGCTGGTCGATCCCGGTATCACGTACCATCGCCCATGAGTTCGGACACAACATGAATCTCCGGCATGCGCCGTGTGGTGGCGCCGGGGGCCCGGACCCCCTGTTTCCCGACCGCAATGGCCGGATCGGGGCGTGGGGATACGATCGGGTCAGCGACCGGCTCTTTTCGCCGTATGCAACCGACCTGATGAGTTATTGTCGAGGAGGCTGGATCAGCGGTTATCACGTGTCGAACAGCCTCATCCATCGCCTGGACGCCGAGACCGAGGGGAGCGCGCAGGCGAGCGCGGTGAAGACCCGGTCGGTCATCGTGTGGGGCGGAAGAGACGCTGATGGCAAAGTGTTCCTGGAGCCGGCGTTCGTAGTCGACGCGATTCCCAAGCTCCCGCCCGCGGGGCGCGAGTTCCAGCTCCGAGGCAGAACGGACTCCGGCGGCGAGGCGTTCTCGTTCAGCTTCGATATGCCCTATATCCCGGACGTCGAAGACGGGCGGTCGAGCTTTGTCTTCGCCGTGCCCGTAACCTGGACGGACGCCCTGACCAGCATCTCGCTGGCGGGGGGCCGCGAGTCCGTGGCGCTCGACGAGGGGAGCTACTCGCCCATGACCATCGTGCGCGATCCGGCTACCGGCCAGGTGCGAGCAATTCTGCGCGAACCCGAATCGGCGGCGATGGACGCGTTCGGCACGTCCGAGGCCCAGCGCCTCGAGGTGCTCTTCAGCGCGGGGATTCCGGAGGTGCCTGAGCGGCGACGTTGAGGGACTCGGTCTCGGTCCGCCTCCGCAGGACTGCCGGTCGGCGTCCACGGGAGGTCAGGTTGCGGTCGGGAGACGGTTTCGGGCGGGATCGTTCCGGAAGGTCGCTCGTCATCCTCCGCCAGCGATTCGCCCATACGATTCATAGGCCTCCTCGAGTTCGTTGACGGACCTTCCGGTCAGTTCAAGGAGTGCGGCGATCAGTTCGTCGTTGGAAGTGACCTGGCCAGCGTTGATTCGGTGGATGAGCGCGTACAGAACCCCCGGCTCATGGCGCTCCAGGTAGTCAAACAGCATGCACGACTGCGAGTACGTGCGCCAATTGTCCGCGAGATATTCATCGCGACTGAGACGGAACAACTCCTCAAGGGGCATGAGGCTGTCTTCCCGGTCAGATCGCTGGAAAAGGTCGGTGCACCAGGAGAATGGCACCGGGACTCTGAGCGAGCCTTCGTCGGTGAACACACCCGCCTCGAAATACATCGCAGTGCCTTCGACGAACCAATTGGAGGTGCGCCACGCCTGTGGCCATGTCGCGTATAGAAAATCGTGGCCTATCTCATGCAACTGAGTGCCCAGATCCGGTATCTGGTACGGGACGATGAACCAGCGCGGGTAGTCGAGATAGCAGCTCGTCAGGTTTCTGGCGCCCGCGATGAAGATCGTCGGACAGTGCGGTACGACCTTCTTGAAGGCGGTTGAATCCGATGTGTAGTAGGCATCGACATAGGCGCCACGGTTCTCGGCGTAGAGGTCATCGAAGAAGTCCCACACGCGGCTCAGATGCTCCGCGTGCTCTTCGCTGAAGGTCGGGCTGATGTCGGAGAACACGCGAACGTTGGCTACGTGATGCACGTTGGGATAGTCGGAGGACAGCGTCCGGAGCCATTCCGGATCCGTGTCCGGGAAGGGGGCTGGCGGCCCCGGTGGCGGTAGCTTGCGGGAGATGGCGAACGCAAGAGCGCTGTCCGACGTCAAGACCACAGTTTGTTCGACAGACGCGAACTCTTCCGCCGTTGCGCGAATGGTGAACTGCGCCTCTGCCAGCGACTCCAGCAGGTAGCGACCGTGATCGTCCGTGGTCGCCTTTCGTCCGCCGTCGGGGCCATCGACAACTTCAACGACGGCACCAGCGACTCGACCGCTTTGGTTCACCACCGAGGGCCCCGACTCGGGGTCGGCCCATCCATGACTGACGGTGCCTGACAGCGTCCATGTCGCGCGGGCCTCGCACGCTCCTCCAGTGACAACGGGGCACAGGTTCAGGTCCAGGCTGTCGAAGTAGGCGAGGCGGTGGGGAATCGCCGCCGTGATTGTGTCTGCCATGCCCTCGGTGATGCGGTCCCTGCGATGCCGGACGGCCAGCCACGCACTGAAGCTCTCCGCCAGGTCCTCACGGTCGGGGTGATCCAGGGCATAGGTCGAAATGAAGGTGGGGTCGGCTGCTTGCGCCGCCAGCCAGCCGGGCGCGTCCGCATGCGCCGAATCGAGAGACGTATGGACACCCTCGTGTACGAGTATCTCCGGCAGGACCTCCCGTTCCTTGGACTGTTCGCCGCGATCCGTGTGCACGAGCAGGGAGCGGTTGCCGCCTCCGAACGGCTCGTCGCCCCGGTGTATCCAGACGGCGTCCATGTCCTCGCGCAGCGCGACCGGAATCTGGCCGATCGCGGGAGCGTAGTCGCGCGCTGCCGCCTCGGCCTCCGTCCAGGTGCCGAACTCCGGATTGACCTGGAACTCGGCGGACAGTCCGTTGGCAAACGTGGCGTCGAACAGGTATGCCTGGATCGTGATCCATGCCCCGGCCCGCCGGTCGTAGACGAGTCGCTCGCCGCGGCCAGCCGGCTCGAGACCCACGAAATCGGTGCGGTCCGATGGAACGATGATGTCGGGGTCCAGATAGGCGGTTCCCCGATAAGGCGGAGTGTGGGGTGGGGCGGCCACGGTGATCCGGGCAGTCCGCCGGGTGCTTCCCGCAGTGGCGATGATCGTCGTCGTGCCGTTGCCGACCGCCGTCGCCAGTCCGGAAGCGTCCACCATCGCGACCGATCCGTCGCCGCTCGACCACGTTACCGCAGCCCCCGCCATTACCTGTCCATTCTGGTCCCGCACTTCTGCCGAGAACCGTACCGTCGTACCCAGCGCGGTCAGTTCGGCGGCCGGCGGTGTCACGGCCAACGCCGTCGCGCGGGGCGGCTCGGGAGATGGGGTCGAGGGCTCCATGGCTCCGTCGCCGCACGCGACGGACCAGCCTGCAATGGCCAGCAGCGTAAGCGCCGGCACGGCGGCTTGCGGTCGGCTATGCACTGGTGGCCACGCGATCATCTTCCGCTCGCTTCGCATCAGATTCGCGCTCTTCTCGTTATGATACGTCAGACATGCCGCGATCATATCGCGATATCATATTTATTGGCATGACGTTATCGTAATCGACGGACACTCCGCAAGCAGATTCGGAGGAAATGCTCGCCCCCGCCCGGCGAACCGGACGGGGGCGCTCTCCTGTCGGAACCGCAACCTCTCGGACTAGCGGAATCGCAATCTCCCGCGGACGCCGAGCGAGTGTTGCGGGGCACCGAGTGTGCTGTCGCGCCGGGTGCCCTCGATGCGCAGTCCGACGCCTGACCCGAGCTCGTAGCGCACGCCGCTCGAGAAGGCCCGCGTGCCAGCTTGACCCAGGTAGAAGCCGCTGTACGGCGTGCCGTGGAAGCCGGCGATGCCATAAGCCAGCTCGCCGTCCACATTGGGGCCAATGCCCAGGGCGTGGCTGCCCACCGCGTCGGTCACCCCGCGCTCCCACAACTGGTTCACCCCGCTCAGATGGTCGCCGTACGATGGCGCCACCCGGATCGAGAGCCCCTGGCCGCGGGTCGCCGGGTCGAACATGAGCGTGCCGCCAATGCCCCATTCCTCGTAGCCGGCGCGCGCCGAGATGACGAAGCGGCCGCGGCCCTCCGCGGTCAGCCCGAGATTCGAGTTGGTGTAGCGCAGCCCGCCGCCGACTTCCGCGCTGGCGCCGTTTACGCCGTCGCCGTTGTCGTAGCGCATCCCGCCCTCGAGCACGAACGCCATGTCGCTGCCCGCCTGGGTGCGGAAGCCTTGGGTCAACTCCAGGGCGAGCTTGCCGCGCTGCATCTCGAGCGTCACTTCCTCGATCTGCGCACTGCCGTCGACCGTGACCTCGCCGTACCACCCCTCGGCCCTGAGGCGCACGCCGCCCGAGCCGCGCGTGAGCAGCTGGTAGCTTGCGCCTCCCGCTCCCGTCAACAGGCTCGCGGGGCTGGTGCGCAGTCCCTCGCGCTCGTCGTCGACCTCGATATCGCCGCTACCGAGTCCGGCCGAGCCCCAAATCGAGGCGGCGCCCCCGCCCGAGAACCACGCCATGTACGGATGCACGCTGGCCATGGTGGTGCCGTAGGTGCCCCTCACGGGACTGGCGCCGGTCTTGTCGGTGAAGTCGAAGCTGCCGGAGGAGTACGAGCCCGCGACACCCGCCAGGAGGTCGGGCCCCACGCGCGCGTCGATGCCGGCGTGGGCGCTCACCATGTTGCCCTTCCAGTCGAGCGTGCTCTGGCCGGGTTCGCCGAGGTAGTGGTACTCCCCCGCGCCCCAGCTCGCCAGCTGCGTGCCCGTGGCGGATTGCTGCTGCGGCGCGTTGGAGGCCCCGAAGGGCATCGTAAAGGAGGTGCCGCCGAAGAGGGCGGCCAGCCCGGCCTGGTCGCCTTGCGCGAGGCCGAAGCCTCCCGCGTCCGGCGCGGACAGGCTCGCGGCCATCGACGAGAGCCCGTTCGTCTCCACGCGCCGCTGCATGCCCATGCCGTTGGCCACCGCATCAACGCGGCGGGCGATCGCCGAGACGGTGCTCGAGGTCATCGCGGACGCCACATGCGGCAGCACGCGCGTGTTGAGTCGCCCCGCGCGCCCGATGGGGTCGTCGGTCTGGGCCGATGCGCTCAACGACGCCGCGCCGGGACCCACCCGGTTGATCGCCGAGACGCGGTAATGGCGCTCGCTTCCCGGCTGCAGGCCGGTGTGCGAGAAGGTGGTGGCCCTGGACCCGGTGTCGGTCCTCAGATCCGTCCACGCGGCGCCGTCCTCGGAGACCTCGATGCGGTAGCCGGTGACGGGCGCGCCGCCGTCGTAGGCGGGCGCAAGCCAGAACAGGTCGATCTGCGTGGGCGAAACATCGGTGGCCACCAGCCCGGTGGGCGCGTCGGGCACGGTCGCGTCGGTAATGGCGCTCACCACCCGAGACGCCGGGCTCACCCCGATCCGGTTGATCGCCGAGACGCGGTAGTGGCGCCTGGTGGCCGGCTCCAGCCCCGTGTGCACATAGGCCGTGCGCGTGTTATGCGAGTTGGCCACCAGGTCGTCCCAGCGCGTGCCCCCGTCTTCGGACACCTCGATGCGGTAGCCGGTGACCCGCGAGCCCCCGTCTCGTGTGGGCGCTCGCCACGAAAGCTCGATCTGCGAGGTGCCGGCGGCCTCCGCGTCGAGACTCCGGGGCGCGCCCGGCACGGTGGCCTCGGTGGTCGCGCTCGTGAAGTTCGAGTACGGCCCGGTGCCCGCGCTGTTGGTCGCCGAGACGCGGTAGTACCGCGTGGTGGCGGGCTGAAGATTCACGTCCGAGAACGTCGTCCCCTTCGAGTTGGTGTTGCGGCGGACGATCTGCCAGGTCCTGCGCTGGTCGTCGGATTTCTCAATCCGGTAGCCGAGGATCTCGGCGCCGCCGGTGTTGCGGGGCGCAGTCCACGAGAGATCGATGCGCGAGGTGCCCACCGCCCGGGCCGTCAGCCCGACCGGTGCCCCGGGCGCCTGGGCGTACGTGCGCTCGCTCGTCTCGAACGACCACTCGCCGGCGTCCACGCTGTTGATCGCCCTCACCCGGTACCGGTAGACGGTGGCCGGCTCGAGGCCCGTGTGCTCGAAGGTGGTCGCCGTCGCACTCGTGGTGCGGGGGATCGTGGTCCAGGTTCCGCTGGCGCCGTGCGCCGCCTGAATGGTGTAGCCGGTGATCCGTGCCCCGCCGTCGCTGGCCGGCGCCCCCCACTCGAGGGTGATGCTGGTCGGTCCGGTCGCCAGCGCGCGCAGGTTCTGCGGCTGCGTGGGCGGTGCTGCGCGGGTGGTGCCCGGGACTTCGGTCGATGGAGCGCTCTCCCCCTGGGCGTTGAGCGCGAACAGGCGATAGTACCGGGTTGTGTTGGGGGCGAGACCGGTGTGCAGGTAGGTGGTGGTGGCGTTGCCAGTGCTGGCCACGAGGATTCCCCATGGCCCGCTGGCGCTTGGGGCCGTCCGGATGCGGTAGCCCGTGATGGGACTCCCGCCGTTCGAGGCCGGAGCCCTCCAGGTGAGGCGGATCTGTTCGCTCCCGTCTTCACCGATCGGAGCCGTCGCCCTGAGGCTCGTCGGCGCGCCGGGAACCGTGAGCTCGTCGGTCGTCGCGTCGGCCACGTTCGACCAGGCGCCCGGACCCGCTCGGCTGATCGCCCTGACCCGGTAGTGGCGGGTCGTGCTCGGCGCGAGGCCCGTGTCCTCGTAGGTGGTGCGCGTGTCTCGCGTGTCGTCCTCGAGGTCCCTCCATCTGCTGGTTCCCGTGCTCGACCACTGGATCTGGTAGCCGTTCACCGGGGACGCTCCGCTGGACGATGGCCGCGTCCAGCGCAACTCGATGACCGATACCCCCCGGGCCTGGGCCGTCAATCGCCCGGGCGCATCCGGCACGCCCTGTTGGGTGATGGCGCCCTCGACGTTCGAGGGGTCTCCCGTGCCGAAGGAGTTGATCGCCGAGACCCGGTAGTAGTAGGTCGTGTTCGGCGAGAGGCCCGTGTCCCGGTAAGTGGTGCGCGTGTTGCCCGTGTCGTCCTCGAGATCCCTCCATCCGCCGGTTCGCGTGCTTGAACGCTCGATCCGATACCCGATGATCGCGCTGCTGCCGCGACTCAGCGGGGCGCTCCAGCGCAGATCGATCGCCGAGGAACTGACAGCGGTCGCCGTCAGCGCGAGCGGCGGCCCCGGCGGCGTTCCCGTTGATGTGGTGGCGGACTTCGGGGACGTCCAGGGGCCGTAGTCGCGCGCGTTCTCCGCCCTGACCTGGTAGTGGCGGGTCGTGCCCGCGGTGAGACCCGTGTCCCGGAACGACAAGCTCAGGCCCGTGGATTGCGGCAAGCCCCAGCTTACACCGCCATCCGCGGACACTCGAAGCTGGTAGCCGATGATCGCGCTCGCGCCGGGCGAAGCCGGTGGGTTCCAGACGACGTCGATGACCGACGCCCCGGCGGCCGTCGCCCTCAGGTTCAGGGGTACACTCGGTCTCCCGGTCGCCACGATGGTGGCGTGCGCGTACGCCGCGGACCCCAGGTTGGCGTCATTATACAGGGCTCTAACCTGATAGTCGTGTCTGATACCGACCGGCCGACCCGTATGCGGGTACTCGGTCGCGGTCGTAGTAGTCGCATGCTTCCAGTTGACGCGGCCGTCCACCGACACGTCCACCCGGTAACCGACGATCGTCTTCCCGGCGGGGATCGAGGACGGTTCGCCCCAGTCGAGGTGGATGCTGGTGGACCCGACGACGGCCGCCGTCAGATGCTGGGGTGCGCCCGCCGTGCCCGTCCCCGTGCTCCCCAGTGTGGTGCCCTGAGCCGTCGAGTAGTTGCCCACCTCGCCGTCTTCATTGATCGCGGCGACGCGATAGTACCATGTCGAGCCTGGATCGAGACCGCGATGTGTGTGGAGATTGATCGTGGGGGTCGCGATGGTGAGCCACCCCGTGGAGCCGTTGGCGGACGCCCTGACCTGGTAGCTGGCGATCTGGCTCCCGCCGTTCTCGCTCGGCGGCTTCCATGTGAGTTCGAGGGTGGTGGAGTTGAGGGAGGTCACCTTCAAATCCAGTGGCGCCGAAGGCACCGTCTGATCCGGAGCCGCGACGGCGGCCGCTCCGGAGGGAAGCCAGCAGGCCACCGCGGCGGCGACCACGAGGAAGCGGGCCAGCGGGCCCAGCTTGTTCCGAATCATCCTGCCGCCTCCCTTCGCGCGATTGACAAAAACATAGTGCGCGTCTGTGTTTGAAATTCATCTCGATTGGTTGGCGAACGTTCGCCCCGGCCCCCCGTAGCCCCGTCATCGCCGCCACGCCGCCGCGTCCGGTAGTCCGCGGCTGAACAGAACCTCGAGCTCCGGTCCCGCCGCGGACCGTTCCGCCGGGGCCATCGCGGGCCGGGCCGGGGACGACGCCTCGCGCAGGATGCCCCGCACCCGGCCGGTGCGCGGGTCGCGCAGGATGGCCGTCGGGAGATCGCTGTCGTCGTTCAGAGCGAACGTTCTGCCGGGGCCGGCGAGCGTGATGCCGGCAAGCTCACTCGCCCAGCCGGGCTCCGCCGGCAGCACGAACGCGAAGCCGGAGCCGCCATCGCCGTCGGCCGCGCGGGGCATGGCGAAGCGGAGCGAGAAGAGCTCGGTCCCGCGCGCGGTTCGGCCCGTCAGCGTGTACGCGCCGGCCGAGTCCGGGAGCGCCGGCGGCGCTTCGACGACGAAGACCGGGTTCAGGAACGGCGCGCCGTCGGCGTCCGCGCCGCCCCACAGCAGGAGCGACCTCGCCGGG
>JAJEBS010000183.1 GCA_022822425.1 Gemmatimonadota bacterium
CCCGCGACGTGGCGACGTTGAACCGAAAGCGGTTATACAGGAACTCCATCCCCCGCGGGGCCTCGTCCGGGTTCGAGGACGTCATGGAATAGAGGACCACCGGCGCCTCTTGCCCCTGGAAGCGATCAACCGTACCGATGCGCTCGGCAAGCAACGGCATGGCCTCGACGAGCGCAGAGACCTGGGCGTTATACGGAGCCACAATGAGGACATCCTGTGCCGTCAGAGTATGGATCGAGCCGCCCTTGTCCCGCCAGCAACACCAACTGGTGAGGTCGTCTACGATGCTCTGTACGACCTGGACCTCCTCCAGCGACCGCGCCTGGTTTCCCGTGTGCGGCACGGGCACGTAGATGAGCCCCGAGCCGGTGAAGGACGACGTTCCCCCATCTTTCGCAACGATGGCCTGCTGTGCGAGCTCCGGACGAGCCTCGACCCTGCCCTCGTAGTAGATCTCGGACGTAAACCGCGCGATGTTCGGGTGCAGCCGATAGGTCTCATCCAGGAACAGGCCCTTGTCCGCCGGCATGGTTTGCTCCCCGGCCAGCAGATGATAGAGCGCCGACACCTCGCTACCTTCGGGATGACTGCTCTGCAGCGGTTGCTCAAGCTGCTGCGGGTCACCGAGCAGAACCAGGCTTTTCCCTGCTGGAGCGGTGGCCAACACATTGCTCAACGCCATCTGACCGGCCTCGTCCACGATCAGGACATCGACGCTCTGCTCGAAGTTGGGCCGTGCCCAGCACCAAGCTGTGGCACCGAGTACATTTATGGAGCCGTTCTCAAGTCCTGAACGGATCTCTCCGTACTTGTATTTTCGCTCGATCCCCCATTTGCCTTCGTATTTCCCTGTCTGACGGTGAACGATCTTAATGGAAAGTCCAGTTTTGCAAGCTTGCTCTGCCGTCGCCTCCAGCAGGTTGACGATCACCTTGTGGCTCACCGCCGTGACACCCACCTTGAGCCCGGCGTTTACGAGCGTACAGATGATGTGCGCGCCGGTATACGTTTTCCCGGTCCCGGGTGGCCCCTGAATCGCCAGCACGTTACCGTCCAGGGAGCGCGCGATCCGGCAGGCCGCCGCAACAGTCTTCTCTTCAGGCCCTTGTAAACTGGAGCCCGCACCCTTCAACGGGGGCGGTCGGCGGAGCAGCAGGTCCATGGCCGCTCGGAAGGGGTCTCCGGGAGCGAGTCCACTCGTGAGGACGGCCTCCCCGAGCCGCATGAGCGCCTGACGCAACACATCGGATGGCACTCGGTTGTGGAGGACCACAGCCGTCGGATGCACATTCGCAGTCTTCACCATCTTCTTGATGTCGATCGTGCGCGCGGCATAGTTGACCGCCTCAACTTTTCCGATTCTGTTGCCTTCGCGATCGTACAGATCGTCCCCTGGACGGGCGTCGAGCTCTTGTGGGGGAAAGCTGTACCGCTGCAGCGGGGCCGACTTCGGATCCACGACCGCTTCGAAGACCAGCCCGGTCAGCGCCCGCCGCTCGTCGCTGAGGTCGGCCTCTTCAAGATCAAGCAGTCGGAAGTATTCCCACCAGCCCGCTTTGTCCTCCCGGCGATGAAACTCCATCATGTGGGCCAATACGAACCGGGCCTGCTGGTCTGCGGACCGCGCGGCCGGATCCTCCGGGAGCCCGTCCAGCAGGCCGTCACGCAGGCGCTGCAACTCGCGATCGAGGTCGCTGATTTCCTCGGACGCCTCGCCACTCTCGGCTACGGGGCGGGGGAGATCGTGGCCCTCGGCAACAGCGTCGGTACGGAGCTGTTCGAGCCAATTGCGTAGCCGCAAAGCCGATTCGCAGTCTTCTCGGTTATAGTCCTCGACGATCCGCCGGTGCGATGCGAGCCGTGCGTCAAGACCGCCGTCGGCGATGGCATTCTCCACGATCCTCCGGCTCGCGGTCGCCTCGCGGAGGTCCTGCGCACGCCCGTAGCCGAAGAACGGCTCAAGGTCTTTTATGGAGTAGCGCTCGACGCTGGCGATCACGGCGCGCTTGACCACCAGGTGCAGGTCGACAAAGGCGTGGCCGCGCAGGAGTTCGTCAAGCGCGACCTCGCGGGTCGCATACCGGCCCATGAGGCGCTTGAGCGCGGCCGGCTCATAGGGTGCAAAGTGGTAGATGTGTGCCCCTGGGTTACGTCTCCGGGTCGCTATTGCCAGGTCGATGAATTGCTCGAAGGCCGCCCGCTCCTGCTCTCGGGTCTCCGCCCACAGCGGCGTGTAGACGAGGTTGCCGTCGGAGTCGGCTGTCACGTAGCCGAGGAGGTATTCCTGTACTCCTTCCGTGGCGAAGTGGTCGCCTTCAAAGTCGAGGAAGATGTCGTCGCCGGTGGGTGCGGGCAGGAGGGCCAGGCCGTGCTCGGCGTCGAAGGGTGCTTTCAGTTCGTAATAGGGCTCACCCGTATCGCGTCCGGTTCGTTGCACCCGCGCCTGCTCCCGGACACGTTCCAATGCTTCCCTGGACCCGTGAGATGGCTCCGGAGCGGACTCCAGCGCCGCCAACTCGGCAAGCGTTTCGATGCCCAGCGTGCGCAGTGTCTTGATCTGGGTACGGGAAATCCCGGCCACGTAGCACAGATGGTCGTCGCCGCGCCGGCGTGCCTCGCATGCTGCCCACCACGCGCAGTAGTCGCAGTGCGAGACCAGTTCCGGGTAGGTCGCATCCGGCTGACTTATAAACGCATCGATACTGCGTTCGAGTAAGCGGACATACGCG
>JAJEBS010000123.1 GCA_022822425.1 Gemmatimonadota bacterium
CCGCCGCTCCCTATCGGGCAGGAGGTAAAGCTCGCGCATCACGATCGGGCAGCTCACCTGTGCCGCATGCGTCTTTGCCACCCCTGCCATCACCGAGGTGATGTCCCGTGCACGCTCCGTGAGCCCGTCCGAGTCGATGCCGCCGTACAGAAGCCGATAGTCATCGGTCAATGCACTGGGGTGCCGCTCGCACTCCGGCCAGCAACTCGCGCGGATATGCCGTCCCCACTCAAAGCCGGTGAGGGCGCCAGTCTTGCGAGCGAGCTCCTCCGGAGTGAGCAGTCGCCGGGCGCCCGCATCGCGCAGCGCGACGAGACGAACGGGATTCGAGTCACCAACGGAGTCCGCGCGGAACCACTCCGACAACACGATCTCGACCAGCAGGTCCTTGAGGTTGTACGCAGCACGGCCCCGGAAGCCTCGCCGGAATCCCCGGGCCAGCCTCTCCACCTCCGCGCCCTGTGCGGCAGCGGCGAGCAGGAGAGCTTCGAAGTCCGCATCCCCCTCGTCTTCGGGCGGCTCCGCCACTTCGCTACCCACGATCGCCGGCCACCAGAACTTCACCGCCGCCTCGGCGAAGCGCTCGTCTGCGACGATCTTCTGCGCCAGCCACTGCACGCTGTTGTCCGGGTTGGGAGCCTGCTCGCCGCTGAAGCCCGGCGCGCGCATGTCACGGTACCAGGTGTCTCCCGCCTGGTAGCCGTTGGCCACGAGCGAGATCCTGGAGAACCCGTCGTCTCCTTCCACCACGAAGTGTCCGTCCGACCACGCCACTACATCAACGTCGTAGACACCATTGACGGGGACCCGAACATCCACGAAGAGCGCGCATTCGGGGCCTCCGGACCAGAGGAAGAAGTGGTCGTGGCGCCTTTCTCCGCACGCGCCCCAGCTCGCGACCGGCGGCGCCGTGTTCTCGAACTCGTGGCGGACGAGCACTCGACCCCCGGCATCCCTCACGCTCAGCCGATCCAGGTGGATGTTCCGGTCGATTCCGGCGCTCGGTTCGTAGTGGTCGTTCGTGAACAGCACGCGCAGGGTCTCGACGCCGGCGGCCAGCGACACCGTCCAGGACAGCGTCTCGCGGTCTCGCGAGGAAGTGGCCCTGATCGGAAGCTCGTTTCCTCCCGCCTCCTTGTAGAGACCATCCAGGGAATCGAGCCCTCCCCACTGATCTCTGTACAGACCCTCATCGCCATAGTTCTGGAACGCGCCCGCCACCGGATCGAGCACGGTATGGCAGACGGTACAGGCGGGATTGTGCATGGTCGGGTTGTTCGTGTCCGCGAGCGCCACCGGGTCGGTGGTGCGCGAAGCCGATTTCTCGATGTCGAGCCCGAGAAAGTGATAGTAGGTCCAGCGCGAGCGTGCCCGGTTGCGGTTGGTGGCCGTGGTGGGGTAGCGGAGCAGGAATGCCGTGGTGTTGAGAATCCCGGCGTGCGAGTACTCCGTGCTCAAGGGGCCGGGATCGAGGACCCGAGTGGCCAGCAGGATCGGGTCGTACTCGCTCACGAATCCGTCACCACGCCGGTAGTAGGACACGATGTTCGACGGCTGGAACTCATGTACGTCGTCGGGATTGTCGAAGCGTGTCGACGCGCCGTAGGCTTTGGCGGCCCACGGATTGGCCATGATGTAGTCGGCGGTGAGGATCTCGGTGTAGGGCAGGTCGTTCTCCGCCACGTGCGCGATCAGCTCCAGCGGCGCTCGGCGAAATCCGTGCTGAACGCGACTGGTCCAATCGTAGAAGTCCGTGAAATCTCGTTGATCGCCGCTCGCGTGCGCCCTCGCCACGCGACGATAGGACTCGTTGGCCAAGTCGACGAAGTATCCATGAACATCATCGATGACTTCGCCGTCGTTCCTGTCCGTGAGCAGCCGGTCGTTGGCGCCACGGAGGAGGAACTCGTGGAACTCGGGTCCGGTCATGAGGCCGCGGAGGGTGGCGCGCAGCGCACCCTCGTCGCCATCGGCCACCGCGGCGTACTCCGCCTCGCTGGGGTTGCGCCCGGCAAAGATGAGCGCGGCGCGGCGCAGCGTCTTGCGCCACGGGGCCATCGTCACCTTGTCGAAGAGCGTCTGCGGCGTGAGCGGGGTCGCAACGACTTCCTCGCCCAGCAGCCCAAGGAAGCGCTCCATGTGGGCGAACTCCGGCGTGCCCGCCGCCACCTGCACCCCGCCGCCGTGGGCCACGCCCTGGATCTTGTTCAGAATCAGCGTGGCTCCTCCGTCCACCGCATCGAGGAAGTTCTCGAAGGCGCGCAGGTTGGTTGCCTCGTGGTCCGCCGCGCTCTCGGGCACGAACACCAGCCGCGTGTTCCCCGACAGTCCCCCCTGGACATGGCAGGCCACGCACTTCGACTGCACGACGGGTCCCGAGATGTGCGCGCGGAACACGCTGGCGCCGTCTTCGACGGTCTCGGTGTGCGCGGGCGCGGTCGACAGGTTGGTCAGGTGCCCCGAGCGTGTCGAGAGCAGGCTCATCACCTCGACGGGCGCATCCGCGCTCACCACCAGTTGCCACTTGCCCTGTCCCGTGCCGAGCGACCCGCTCAGGCCTTCCCCCTCCCCGGACTCCAGCTGCTGCGCGCTCAGCGTCCGCGAGGTCCCCGCCGCCAGCGAGAGCTCCACCGTCCCCTCCGACGACGCGCCCGTGGCGTCGATGCCCTCGATGCGCACCTCGGCTCCTTTCGTCCCCGCGTTGACCACCCGCAGCCAGCTCACCAGGCTCCGGTTGTGCCCCGGGTTGAAGATGAC